>JAKPIB010000015.1 GCA_029549985.1 Bacillota bacterium | reverse complement strand
AAGATACATATAACACATATGTAAAGCAAAAAAGCCTTCAACAAGTGAAGGCATAGCAAACAATAAAGTGACTCTTCACTCGTTGAGCTTTGGCACTATACAGCGTAGGACCGATCGCCAGCTGCGTTAAGCTATACCTTAATCCGATAAAGCCTGTTGACCCGTTGGCGTCTTTCGACGTTTCGGGGTAGCAGCATATATCCGTATAGTAGCCTCACCTAACAAAGAATATTCATTCGCTGTCATTATAGCACTTATTCTATGATTGTACAACATAAGCCGTGCTATAATGTCCAGCAATTTCTTGCTTGATTGTTTCAGATGTTGCATATTATTGGTAAGTATTGTAATATTGAATAGATACGTAAGATTCAAGGGAGAGTTGAGCATGTATAGAGGTACAGCTCGTATAGTGCTGAAAAAAAACGCTGCAATACTTGCTGCGTCAGTGACGCTCATGGCATTGTTATCAGGCTGCGCTGACGGAAAAGTCAACAATGCACCTACACCCGGGATACCGACTGAGACCCCGGACCTGATTGCTGAAAGTCCGAAAGCAACAGACGAACGCAATGACCCGACCAGTACGCCGACAAGTACCCCGACCCGGGAACCTGAAGTCGTGAGCATCACGATTTCGGCTGCAGGTGACTGTACATTGGGCATCAATTATAAGATGACTTATAGTTATTCCTTCGATGAGGCATATGATAAATACGGCAAATCCTACTTTTTTAAAAATGTAGTCGATATATTTTCAAAGGACGATTTTTCTATCGTCAACCTTGAAGGGCCGCTAACCACCTCAAAGGACAGGCGGGTCAAGCTGTACAACCATATAGGCAGGCCTGAGTATGTGGACATACTGAAGGTGGGCTCGATCGAAGCAGTATCCTTTTCCAACAACCATACATATGACTTCGGTCCCCAGGGCTATGAAGATACCGTCAGGCTGCTTACTGAGGCAGGAGTAGCCTATGCCAGCGACGGTGTATATGGGATGTATGAGACCAAGGGTATAAAAATCGGATTCGTATCTGTAAACGAGCATTATGACGGAAGGCTTATAGAGCACTGGCTTGAGGAAGGCATCAAGTCTCTGCGTGAGCAGGACGCTGATCTGGTCCTTGCCTGCATACACTGGGGGAGTGCAGAATTTGAAGGTACTTCCAGGATCGATGACTATCAGATCGAGCTGGGACAAAAGTGCATCGACTGGGGCTACGACCTCGTGATAGGCAACCATCCCCACGTCCTCCAGGGCATCAACAAGTATAAGGGCAGATACATCACCAACTGCCTGGGCAACTTCTGCTATGGCGGCAACAAGAATCCCAGGGACAAGGACTGCGGGATCTTTCAGCAGACCTTTACCTTTATCGACGGAGAGCTGCAAATCGATGACAATGTCCGGTTCATCCCCTGTCTTACCTCGTCCACACCAAGCAGGAACAACTACCAGCCCACTGTTGCCACAGGCAAAGAGGCAAAGCGTATAATATCAAAAATAAACGCATTGTCAGCACAGTTCGGGGTAGCCTTCGACGACAACGGATATGTCACACAGATCACACTGTCTGAAAAGGACAAGGCTAATGCCTATTTTGCCATATTTAAAAAATCCCTTGAGAAAACTCCGCTGGAACGCAATATAAAGCATGTAGGCATAGACATATCCGCCCTTGAGCTATCCGATCCAGTCTACATTAAGAGCCTATTTGATGAATGGGCCGGCAAGGCCGGTGTGAACCTGCTGGTTGGCACAAAGTCGGATCTGGTCAATGCCGGATATCATCAATATGCAAAGGATGGAAAAGGCAGAGTATTCATATACGAGAAACCGGAATGGTCCAATCTGCAGGTCAGCTGCTACCTGAACAGAGTGATAACGCTGTTGAACTACCTGGACGAGCAATATACGGCTGCATATGCCAATGGCAACTGGGAGGTCCAGAAGGGGGCCCATATCATAAAATAACCCTCATACACTCTGATAACAAAATAAAACGCTGGCTTGCAGATTGCCGGAACCAGCGTTTCTTGCTGTTATGCTGCTAAACTATCCGTTACGGAATGAGATGCAATTGCAGATCCCGCCCTTTAGTCTTGTTACCAGCTCAACAGACACTTCATATCCTCGCCTTAGATGTGAGAATCTCATCTGTTATAACCTAATAGCAGTATTGCGCGTTTTTAACAACATAAAAGGACTGTCAATATTATTGACAGTCCTTTTGTTAACTGGTGGAGGCGAGGGGACACATGATCCATTGTTTCCAATGGTGCTGACTATGTCTTGAACTCAAATGCGACTTTGAGTCCCTCGGCGTATTATGGAAGATATATATTGAGACTTGATCTCGACTCTTCCATCCTAGTACATCTTAGGTCTCACCCGTAGATGCCTATAAGTCGATACAGGGCTGTTGGGTTTCCCCACATACCCCTCGGCGTTGCCGGCGCATGTGCGCTACGGTTTCACCGATAAAGCCGAGTTTTCACTTACCGGTCGCCCGGTAAGGCGATTCTTTTATGAGTCGAACCCCTGTCCGAAGATATATCGGCGAGAGCTTCTCCGAGTGCAGTCAGTGTTTTGACGTTCCCTCCGCTTAACTCCCTACTGACAGGATTTAAGCTTCAGTAGCTTCATCGATCCCACCTGCCGCAAAGCTTAGGCAGGCTGGTTCCCCGCGAATCTGGCGCCCGGCTCTTGCAGTGCGGGTGCTGCAGGGCGGACGTCACAGCCTTAGGCTGCGAATGCTAAATTATCGTTGTTAGCGTTTATTTTTAATTCCAGGTTGTTTACGCGGCCCCGGAGTCCGCGACTCGCTTCTCGCGCCTCTATCATCCCCGTCGAAACCAATACGCCCCCATGATTATACGCGCAGCCGCTACATTCTGCCTCGTTCCTTGAAGGCCCTTTCCATCTCTCGCTTTGCGTCACGCCGGGCTATATCTTCACGCTTGTCGTAAAGCTTCTTGCCTTTGGCGACCGCAAGCTCGACCTTCACAAGGCCTCTGGTAAGGTACAGCTGAAGAGGTACCAATGAATAACCCTTCTGCTGGGTATAGCCGATAAGCTTGTTGATCTCCCTCTTGTGGAGGAGGAGCTTCCGGCTGCGGAGAGGATCACGGTTGAAGATGTTGCCCTTTTCATATGGGCTTATATGCATATTATGCACATGCACCTCACCGTGCTTTATGTCCGCATAGCTATCCTTCAGGTTGACCTTGCCCTGGCGGATGGATTTGACCTCTGTCCCGGTCAGAACTATGCCCGCTTCGTAAGTCTCTTCTATAAAATAATCGTGACGGGCTTTTTTATTCTGTGCTACTATCTTTCTTCCTTCACCGGCCATCGAATAATCAGCATCCAATCGATAAAATAACCCTATTTGCGATGTACAAATAGGGTGCATCATTCAACAATAGTAACTATACCATACTGAAGACCTGTTGTCAACACCCGCCCTCGCTGTACGGCTGTTTGACCTCTTGCCTATCGGCCCTTGCTCCGCTTCTTCTTCTTGTTTTTCTTTGTCTGCCGGCTTGTGTCTATGCGCTCCTCTGCCTGAAGGTCATCAGCCAGGACGAAGTCGATATTGTGCGTTGCCAGATCTACTCCGGCCACCTTTATCCGGACCGTGTCTCCCAGCCGGTACACCTTTTTAGTGCGTTCACCGATCAGGCAATAGTGCTTTTCGTTGTATACGTAATAATCATCGTCCAAAGCTGTGACTCTGACCAGCCCCTCTACAGTATTCTCAAGCTGGACATAGAAACCGTAGTTCGTCACGCCTGATATTATGCCCTCATAATCCAGCCCGATCTTGTCCAGCATGAATTCAGCCTTCTTCAAATTATCAGTTTCCCGTTCGGCCTCATCTGCGATCCTCTCCCGCAGGGAGCAGTGGTCCGCAAGCTCCGGCAGGGTGATCTCCAGTTGTTCTGCCCTGTCCTCAGTTATCTCACCGTGCAAAAATTCCTTTATGATCCTGTGTATGGTAAGGTCAGGATACCGCCTTATGGGAGAGGTGAAATGGGTATAATACTTTGCAGCCAGGCCGAAATGCCCCAGGGGTTCACTGCTGTACCGGGCCTTTTTCAGGGAGCGCAGCATAACGGCACTGATTATGTCCTCTTCTCTGGTACCTTTGATTTTTTCCAGCAGATCCTGCAGGGATTTTGGATGGATCTCGCCCCCTATGCCCTTCAAATGATATCCGAAGTTATGGATGAATTCGTTGAAGTCAAGCATCTTTTCTACGGTGGGTTCCTCGTGCACGCGGTACATAAAGGGTACTTCGCTCCATGTCATATGCTCCGCTATGGTTTCATTGCACACCAGCATGAACTCTTCTATTATTCTGTTGGAAACGCCTCGTTCATAGGCTTTCACATCAACCGGCTTTCCCTTTATATCCAGGGTGATTTTTGCTTCGTCTATGTCAAAATCCAGGCTACCCCTTCTCATCCTTTTGTTTCGCAGTATTTTGCTAAGGATCTCCATTTGCCGGAAATCCTCTATCAGGTGACTGTATTTCATGATAAGCTCAGGATCACCGTCTTCCAGTATCCTGTTCACATCCTCATAGGTCATCCGTTCTACTGAGCGTATAACCGTTTCCTCTATCTTATAGTCGACAACATCACCGTTAATGTCTATTTCCATGAAGACCGAAAGGGTCAGCCTGTCTTCTCTGGGATTTAAGCTGCATATGCCGTTGGATAGCTCCTTCGGAAGCATAGGTATGACCCTGTCGACCAGGTACACGCTGGTCCCCCGCTTCATGGCCTCAAGGTCCAAGGGGCTCTTTTCCCTAACATAATGGCTTACGTCCGCGATATGGACACCTAAAAGGTAATTGCCGTTTTCCAGCTTCTCGATCGATACAGCGTCGTCCAGGTCCTTTGCATCCGCTCCGTCGATGGTGAATATTTTCATGTTCCTCAGGTCTCTTCGCTTCCTGATTTCTTCCTCAGGAATCTCTTGCGGGACGCTTTCGGCCGCTCTGGCCACTTCGGCAGGGAATCCCTCGGGCAGTTCAAACTGCCTGATTATAGACAGAATATCAGTCCCTACGTCATCCTTGTGGCCAAGGACCTCTATGATCCTGCCTTCGGGGTTGCGGCGGTTGTCAGGCCACCTGTATAGCTCTGCAACGACCTTGAACCCAGGCTTGGCCCCGTTTATCTCATCCCTCGGTATGAAGATATCCTGAGTTATCCGCTTGTCGTCAGGCACCACAAAGCCAAAATACTTATCCATCTCGAATGTGCCGACCACGGTTTTGTTGGCCCGCTGAAGTACCCGGACCACTTCTCCTTCTCCTGCCCTCGAATCCTTGCCGGCGCTCTTGTATACTTTGACCAGTACCCTGTCATTGTGCATGGCACCGTTTAGGCATTCAGCCGGGACAAAGATATCCTCCAGTTCATTGTTGTCAGGTATGAGAAAGCCATAGCCCTTGGGACTTCCCTGCAGCCTGCCTGCCCTGTACCCGAAATCCTCGGGCAGCCCGTATTTCTTCTTTTTAGTCAGAATCAGCCGGCCGTCTCCAAGCATGTCATCCAGAGTGGCTTTGAGCTCCTTTGCTTCCTCGTCCGTCAGCTCCAGCTCATCCGCAATCTGCTCCTCATATAGGGGCATCTTGTCCTTCTGGGCCAGTAATTCCAATATCCTTTCATGTAGGTCCAATTGTCTTTCCTCCATTAGTTTCTTAAACTCAGCATGCATTTATATATGTTAACCACATGGGCAGTTTATAATCAATTATTTTCACAATTAAAAAAACGACCCGTAAGGCCGTTCTTTAACGATCTGCATATGATTCAATGAAGCATCAGGCAAGCAGAGTCAATATGATCGAAATTACTATAAATGCTGTGGCAGATACCTTGGTGGCTAATTCCAGCTTTCCTTCGAAGCTCTTTGCCTTGTTCTTGCCAAAGAAGGTCTCGGCACCTCCGGCAATCGTACCAGACAATCCCGCATTTTTGCCTGATTGAAGCAGTACTACAGCTATTAAAAACAGCTCTATCAAAACAAGAACTATTACAAGTATAATTGAAAGCGGGCCCATAGTTATCCCTCCTTATGTATTTAGCAGGAATAGTTTATCATATGTGCTCATTGAATGCAAGGAATAATTGCATGGAGCGGGGACGTGATGCCCCCGCTCCTGCAGTTAAAGCTAATGCTGTCTTATGCTTATTTATTCTTCAGATTGAACCATGCATCGAGTCCGAGGTACTGGGCACTGTCGCCGAGCTCTTCCTCGATCCTGAGCAGCTGGTTGTACTTGGCCACGCGGTCTGTCCTTGAGGGAGCGCCGGTCTTGATCTGGCCTGCATTCACAGCTACAACAAGATCTGCTATGGTCGTATCCTCGGTCTCACCGGAACGATGGGAAACAACTGCTGTATAGCCTGCACGGTTGGCCATCTGGATCGCATCCAGGGTCTCGGTCAGGGTACCGATCTGATTGACCTTGATCAGGATGGAGTTGGCTGTGCCGAGCTCAATGCCCTTTGCAAGCCTTTCAGTGTTGGTAACGAACAGGTCGTCGCCTACGAGCTGGACCTTTCCGCCCAGCCTTTCGGTCAGCAGCTTCCAGCCTTCCCAGTCTTCCTCAGCAACGCCGTCTTCAATGGAGATGATAGGATACTTGCTGCACATATCCTCCCAGAAAGCGACCATCTCTTCTTTGGTCATCCACTTGTCGGTCTTCCACCAGTAGTACAGGCCTTCTTTGCCCTTGGCCTTTGCTTCCTCATACATTTCGGTGGAAGCGGCGTCTATGGCGATGCGGAACTGTTCGCCGGGCTTGAATCCAGCCTTCTCAACAGCTTCCAGAATAACCTGGATGGCTTCCTCGTCGGACTTGAGGTTGGGAGCAAAGCCGCCCTCGTCTCCTACAGCAGTAGAGTAACCTTTGCTCTTTAATACGGTCTTCAGGTTATGGAATACTTCTGCACACCATTGGAGAGCTTCCTTGAAGCTCTTTGCGCCAACAGGCATGATCATGAACTCCTGAACGGTCACGGAGTTGTCTGCATGCTTACCGCCGTTGATGATGTTCATCATGGGCACGGGCAGGGTTTTTGCATTCACACCGCCGATATACTTGTACAGGGGCATGCCTAACTGCTCAGCTGCAGCCTTTGCAACTGCCAGTGAAACACCCAGGATCGCATTTGCGCCGAGCTTGCCCTTGTTTTTTGTCCCGTCCAGGGCGATCATCAGGTTATCTATTTCGACCTGGTCCAAGGCGTCCATGCCTATTATCTCTTCGGCGATTATGTTGTTTACGTTGTCAACTGCCTTTTCTACGCCCTTGCCAAGGTACCTGCCCTTGTCTCCGTCGCGAAGCTCAACGGCTTCGAATGCGCCTGTAGATGCTCCTGAGGGTACGGCAGCCCGTCCTACGGCGCCGCCTTCCAGATAAACTTCCACTTCAACAGTCGGATTGCCTCTGGAGTCCAGTATTTCTCTTGCCAAAACGTCAACAATTGTCGTCATGTATATATTCTCCTTTCATTTGATAATCAGGCTGTTGCCTGACATTTCAGCCGGTTTTTCGATGTTCATAAGATCAAGCATGGTTGGGGCCAGATCTGCAAGCCGTCCGTCAGCCCGCAGCCTGACGTCCTTTAGACTGTTATCTGCCAGTATCAGGGGAACCGGATTGGAAGTATGAGCAGTATGGGGCTGGCCTGTTACATAATCGACCATCTGCTCTGCATTGCCGTGATCAGCGGTTATCAGTACAGTGCCCCCTGCGTTCAGGATAGCATCCACGACTCTGCCCAGGCACTTGTCCACGGTCTCGACCGCTTCGACAGCCGCCTTGAAATCCCCGGTGTGGCCTACCATGTCACAGTTGGCATAATTGAGTATGATCACGTCGTATACGCCTGATTCTATCCTTCTGAGCACCTCTTCCGTCACCTCCGGGGCGCTCATATACGGCTGCATGTCATAGGTCGGCACCTTGGGTGAGGGGATCAGGACCCTGTCTTCACCCGGATTCGGTGCTTCAACGCCGCCATTGAAGAAGAAGGTGACATGGGCATATTTTTCAGTCTCTGCGATCCTAAGCTGCCTTATCCCCTTGCTGCTCAGATATTCACCCAGGGTATTGTCCAGTGACTCAGGACCATATGCAACTGCCAGGTTTGTAAATGTCTCATCGTATTGGGTCATGGAAACATATTTTACCGGGAAATAGCCCTTTGCTCTTTCAAACTCCTTGAAATCCGGCTCTATGAAGCTTCTCGTCAGCTCCCTGGCCCTGTCAGGCCTGAAGTTGAAAAATATTATTGCATCGTTGCTGTCTATCGTGGCGACAGGACTGCCGTTTTCCAGGATAACTGTGGGTTTGACGAACTCATCGGTCTCGCCTGCCTCATAGGATCGCTGCATTGCCTCTACGGAGCCGGATGCATACTGGCCTTCGCCGAGCACCAGGGCATTATAGGCCCTCTGTACCCGGTCCCACCGCTTGTCCCGGTCCATGGCATAATACCTGCCGGATACGGTAGCGATTTTGCCAAAGCCCATTTCCTCAAGCCGGGCTTCGACCGTTTCCAGGGTGGCTTTACCGCTTGCCGGCGGCACGTCCCGGCCGTCCATGAAGGCATGTATGTATACCTGCGGCAAGCCATTCCGCTTTGCCAGCTCTACCAGCGCATACATGTGCTCAACATGGCTGTGTACTCCGCCTTCCGAAACAAGGCCCATCAGGTGCAGCTTTGTGTTGTTGCGCTTTACATGGTCAACGGCATCCAGAAACACAGGGTTTTCAAAAAAGTCCCCGTCCTTTATGGCTTTGCTGATCCTGGTGAAATCCTGATATACGATCCTGCCTGCGCCGATGTTCAAGTGCCCGACCTCCGAATTGCCCATCTGTCCTTCGGGCAGCCCGACATCAAGACCGCTTGCTCCTATCGTTGTATGGGGATACTCAGACCACAGCCTGTCGAAGTTGGGTGTATTTGCTGCTGCTACGGCATTGGCTTCCTTGTTGCTGCTAAGCCCAAAACCATCCATAATGATCAGGGCTGTTAGTTTTCTTGCCATTAAATGTCCTCCTGGTTCAAGCATTAGGTTTAGTAGTTGACTATCCGTGCAAAATCCGCTGCCTTCAGGCTGGCGCCCCCTACGAGGCCCCCGTCTATCTCAGGCATTGCCATGAGCTCAGCGGCGTTTTCGGGCTTCATGCTGCCGCCGTATTGGATGCGCATTGCTTCGGCAGCCTCGCTTCCATGGGTCCTTGCGATAGTTTTACGGATATATCCGATCATTTCGTTGGCATCCTCACTGGTTGCCGTCTTGCCTGTCCCTATAGCCCATATCGGTTCATAGGCTATGACGCATTTCTTCACGTCCTCAGGTGATACGCCTTTGAATGCAGCTTCCGTCTGTTTTTCAACTAGCTCCCTGGTTATACCCTGCTCCCGCTGGGCCAGGGTCTCGCCTACACATACGATCGGTACCAAGCCATGGGCAAGGGCTGAGATCACCTTCTTGCTGACTGTTTCATCGGTCTCGGCAAAGTATTCTCTTCTCTCAGAATGCCCGATTATGACATACTCTACTCCGATAGCTTTCAGCATAACGGGGGATACTTCACCGGTGTATGCTCCCTTTTCCTCCCAGTGCATATTCTGAGCGCCGACCTTTATGTTGGTCCCGGCGGCTGCTTCTTTTACAGCCTGGATCGATACGAAAGGAGCGCAGATCACTACTTCTGCTCCGGCATCCTTGACCAGGGGTGCCAGCTCCTTCACCATGGCTGCTGCTTCGTCGGGTGTTTTGTTCATTTTCCAGTTACCGGCTATAATTGGTCTTCTCATAATCGATCTCCCTTGTGTATGTAATGGTATAAGCCTATTTGTCGTTCAAAGCGGCTACTCCTGGCAGCTCAATACCCTCGAGGAACTCCAGGGAGGCTCCTCCGCCAGTTGAGATATGGGTCATCTTGTCAGCATAGCCGAGCTTGGTAACAGCTGCTGCAGAATCTCCACCGCCTATGATCGTTGTGCCGCTGCATTTGCCCATATAGTCGGCAATGGCTTCCGTACCCTTGGCGAAAGCAGGCATCTCGAATACTCCCATGGGGCCGTTCCAAACTACCAGCCTGGCCTTGAGTATCTCCTCTCCAAAGAGCTTTCTGGACTCAGGTCCTATGTCAAGGCCTTCCCAATCCTTGGGCATAGCATCGCTTGGTACAACCTTGTGCTCTGCATCGGGCTTGAACTCTTTTGCAACTACGTTGTCAACGGGCAGCATGAACTTGACTCCCTTGTCCTTGGCTTTCTGCATAAGCTCTTTCGCAAGCTCGACCTTGTCCTCTTCCAGGAGTGAGTTGCCTACCTCATAGCCCATGGCCTTGAAGAAGGTATAAGCCATACCGCCGCCGATAATGAGGGTGTCGACCTTGTCTATCAGGTTGTTTATAACGCCTATCTTGTCAGAAACCTTGGCGCCGCCGAGGATGGCAACAAAGGGATGGTCCGGGTTCGTTATGGCCTTGCCGAGGATCTCAATTTCCCTCTGGAGCAGGAATCCTGCTACGGCCGGCAGATAATGAGCTACGCCCTCTGTTGATGCATGGGCCCTGTGGGCTGTACCAAAGGCGTCATTTACATAAATCTCGCCGAAGTTTGCCAGAGCTTTTGCAAAATCAGGATTGTTCTTGGTCTCCTCCTTGTGGAAGCGCAGGTTTTCGAGCAGGACTACCTCGCCTTCCTTCAGGCTGTTGACAAGCGCTGTCGCGCTATCGCCTATGACATCCGTTGCCATGACAACATCCTTGCCGAGCAGCTCACTCAAGCGCTTTGCAACAGGGGCCATGCTGTACTCCTCTTCAAACCCTGTCCCTTTCGGTCTGCCCAGGTGTGACATAAGTATAACCTTTGCATTGTTCTCAAGCAGATACTGTATGGTCGGAAGGGCAGCACGGATCCTGGTATCGTCGGTTATATTGCGCTCCTTGTCAAGGGGAACGTTGAAGTCAACTCTTACAATAACCCTTTTGCCGTTTACTGAAACATCTTTCAAAGATTTTTTGTTCATAAAGGTCACTCCTTCTATAATATTTATATCATGCGGCTTATGATCGCCGCAGGCTGACTGATCAGGCGTTCCTGCCGGTAGACAGGTTCAGTATTTCCCTTGCGGCTGACTCGTCTGTGACCAGGGTGCAGTTTCTCCATCCGGTGAGCACTGCCGATATGGCCTGGGCCTTTTGCCTGCCGCCGGCTATGCCTACCACCCTGGGTATGGATTTGAGGTCCTCTATATCCAGGCCGATAGTGCTGGTAGCCAGTATTATCTCACCCTTGCTGTCGAAGTAGTACCCAAAGGCTTCGGCAACTGCGCCCTCTCTCCTGAGCGCTTCTATCTGTTCTGCTGACAGATTGCGTTTCAAGGCCATCTCCGCCGCTATGCCTACGCCGCATACCAGTATATCTGCTTTTTTCACATCATCGATGACACTGCGGGTATAGGAATCATTGAGCAAGGATTCGGCAGCCTCTATCGTAAGCTGATCCGGCAGGTGCAGGAGCCTGTACTGGCCGCCCAGCTTCTTGGCAAACACTGCTGCCAGGGTGTTGGACTGGTGCTCGACCTCCCTGCCGATACCGCCCCTGGCCGGCAGTACCAGGATATCGCTGTATGTCCTGTGCCGTGTCATGGCGCTTGCAGCCGCTGCTACGCTCGAGCCCCCTGTCACAGCGATCTTGACACCGTCGGTCAGCATACTCTCCAGTAAAACCGAAGCTGCTTTGCCCATAGCGACCAGTACGCTTGGATCCGAGTCCAGCTCGCCCGGGACCACGATGGCCCTGCTGATGCCCAGTATTTCCTTCAGTTTGAGCTCTAGCTCGTTGAGGCCTCCAAGGGCACCCGCATACTCACGCAGCTTATCAAGCAGCTCTTCGCCCTCTTTTGTCAGAAACATACCAGCAGGTCTTATATCGATAAGGCCTGTTTCCTTGAGCACTGCTGTATCGCTGCGGATGATCCGTTCACCGACCCCAAGTATACAGGACAAGGTCCTCCTGCCGACAGGCTGATTGGCATATATCACTCGGAGTATATTATATCTCTTTTCGAACAAACCTTTCATTTCCGGGATAACTCTGCCAATGAGAGTCTGTATATCATCCATATATTAACCCCTTGGACTTTATTTGTCCCGCCGTACAATATATGTCCCGCATGACACAAAAAAATATGTAAAACCCGTGTATATTTTATACCATCGAAATTGGAAATACAATACTAAATAAAAAATTCGAAGACTTAATATCGGGTAAGCTCCCCTTCAAACTTCAGCCCCGGGAAACCGAGTTGCCTTAGGGCCTCGTACAGGACGATGGCCGCTGCATTGGAAAGGTTCAAGGACCTGGTTTCAGCCTTCATGGGGATGCGGATACACCTGTCATAGTTGGCAGCTAGCAGCGGTTCAGGCAGCCCCTTGGTTTCCTTGCCGAAAAGGATATAGCTGTCCTGACTATACTTCACTTCATCATATCTGTGCTTGCCCTTTGTGGAAGTGAAATAGCAATCTCCAGCAGGGATCATAGATAAAAACTCATCCAGGGATTCATAGTACCGGATATCGACATATTTCCAGTAATCCAGCCCTGCCCTTTTCAGGTAACGGTCTTCAACAGAAAACCCCAGGGGCTTTACCAGATGCAAAACTGTACCTGTTGCCGCGCAGGTCCTGGCTATATTTCCTGTATTCTGTGGTATCTCAGGTTCAACCAATACTATGTTCAATGGCATATCTGCTCCTGCTTTCATTGGTTAGTGTTTGCTGATCATTTCATCCGTACTTTATGATGTGTAGGTACTCATCGGGTCTGCGCAGTGTCAGGTACGGGCTTCTTTTCCGTTTTTCCCTGACATAGTCTACATCTATCTCTGCTATGACCAACTCGTTCTTGTCTGAGCCCCTCACTATTATCTTCCCGTCGGGGCCGGCCAGGATACTCCCCCCGATATGTCTCACTCCATCCTCTACTCCAACACGGTTGCACATCCCTACATAAACACAGTTCTGATAAGCGATGGTCCTGATCTCCGCCTCGTAAACATCCAGATCATCCCCGGCATAGAGGCTGCCAGGGATCAGGATGATATCAGCATCGTGTATCGCAAGGGCCCTGGCAGCTTCGGGATAATGCCGGTCGAAGGAAATAAGGACCCCAACCCGGCAGTATTGAGTCTTGTAAACATGGAAGTCTCCACAGCCGGGCATAAAATAGCTTTGGGCATAGTAACCCTCTATCTGTGGGATATGTACCATCCGGGACACACCCAGGATCTTGCCCGTGCTGTCTATGACCGGTGAGGCACTGTAAAAATCATGAATAAAAATCTCAGTATAGTTAAGTATCACTGCTATATTGAGCTCTCTGGCCAGCCTTTGGAACCGTTCTACCGTCGGGCCGGGTATCCCCTCGGCCTGTTGAAAGGGATAAGAGCTGGCCATTTTGTGCAGAAAGAAATCAGAAAGGTGCATCTCAGGGAAGCAAACCAGGTTAAGGCCAAGCTTGCCTGCAAGATACATAAAGTCTATGGATTGCTCCATATACTCCTCATAGCCACTGCAGCTTTTTATCTGCGCAAGACCCAGTTTCATCCTGCTCACGCCCCTTTATAAATACCTATGTGCCTATAGGCTAAAAAATGACGCAGCAGGATTTTGTCCGGCCATAAGGCAAGCTTATTTATTTTTCAATGTACAAGATACCTATCGTACCCGGGCCGCAGTGACTGGATATTACTGTGCCTGCTTCCGTGATCAGTATCTCTTTTATGTTCAGCTCTTTTTCTATGCGCTGCTTGAAGTATTCTGCGGTTTCGTGGTTTTGTGAATGGGTGATGAATATCCGCTCAGGATCGATCTGCGACCCATCTCCCACCGTGGCCTCATAGTAGCTGTCCAGGCAGTTCTTCCACTTTCCGCGGAATTTGGCTCCCACTGTCATCGCGCCATCCTTTACGATTATCTGCGGATGTATCTTCAGCACATTGCTGGCAAGAAGCTGCACAGCGCTGCATCGTCCCCCCATGTGTAGATACTTGAGGGTGTCTATGATAAAGCTGGCCCTGACCCTGGGCGTTATCTTTGATACTGTCTCGGCTATGGTTTTTGAATCCATACCCGCCTTTGCCAGCTCTGCGGCTTTTATCACCTGCAGGGCAGTTCCTGTCGAAAGGCTGAGGGAATCGACCAGGGTCACCCTTCCTTCATCAAACTCCCTGCCTGCCAGTGCTGCCGTCTGATATGTGGATGACAGCTTGGATGAGACACCTATGAAGATGATATCATAGCCGGCGTTGATCCACGGGGCAAAGGCGTTGACGAAATCTGTGACCGGCGCGGTCGATGTCTTGGGCAGCGTCTGCTTTTCCCCGACCAGCTTGTATAGGTCCGCAGTCGTTATTTCTACCCCGTCAAGATAGCTTGAATCCTCAATGTTCACATATAAGGGCACTACTCCTATTTCATACTTCTCCACCAGTTCCTTCGAAAGATCCACCGTGCTGTCTGTAAAGATTTTAACCTTGTTCATGATTAACCCCCTAATGATATATCATATTATTGCATATATATTATACTATATATTTACATATGATTACAAAAAAAATACCTTTAATGGTCGGTGTCGTTTTTTTGCAGCAATGAAGCAGGCTTCAGTATGGACCAGCCGTGCTTGTGCCTGATCCTGTCAGCGGTCCTTTCTAGGATCTCCTCTCTGGCATCCCTATGGCCGGCCAGATCCTCAAATATGGAGATCTGCTCATCTTCTTCAAAACCGCTCAGGCCTATACCCAGCAGCCTGACAGGCAAGCGAATGTCCCAGTTGGTCTCGAGCAGCCGCCTGCCTGCTTCATAAATATCCCTTGTCAGGCAGGTGGGAGATATCTTAGTCTGACGCGTTATGGACTTGAAATCGGAATACTTTATAGTGATCTGGACCGTATGACCCTTTTTACCATGCCTTCTGGCTGCCATTCCCACCTCATCCGCCAGGCTGAGCAGGACCCGCTTTGCGTATTCTATGTCAGTTGTATCTTCACTCAAAGTTGTGGAACGGCTTATGGACTTTATCTCGTCTTCTCCATGGGGCTTGACAGGTGAATCATCGATGCCGTTAGCTAATCTGTGTATCTCCAGGCCATATTTTCCGAATCGCTCAACCAGCAGGCCTACGCTGAAATGCGCAAGCTGCCCTATCGTTTCAATGCCCAGCCCGTTGAGCTTAATGGTGGTTTGCGGGCCGATGCCGTACATCCTGCTGACCGGCAAAGGCCATAGCTTGTGCTGAATGTCGCTTTTCCATACTTCTGTGATACCCATGGGCTTCTTCATATCTGAGGCCATCTTGGCCAGAAACTTGTTTTCTGAGATCCCTATTGAGCACATCAGACCGTGGTTGCTATAAAGGTCATCCATGATTTTGCGCGCTGCCTCAAGAGGTTTTCCGAAAAGGGGTTCGCACCCGGTCATGTCCAGCCAGGCTTCATCGATGCTGTTTTGCTCCATCACCGGCGTGTAGGATGACAGTGTATTCATCACCTTGTTCGAGACCTGTTCGTAGTATTCATGATCCGGAGGTACAAGCCTGAGACTCGGGCATAATCTCAAGGCTTCATATATGGTCATGGTCGTCCTGACCCCGAAGCTGCGCGCTTCGTAGTTGGCTGCCAGTATTATACCCGAGCGGTTTTTGGGATCACCGGCGACTGCGGCAGGCACCCCTTTGAGAGACGGGTCTCTGACCGTTTCACAGCCAATAAAAAAAGCGTTCATGTCTACGAGAAAGATCACACGCTCCACTGCTTTTCACCGCCTTCCGACATTGAGTTATTCTACATGCGCGAAAAGAATCCTTTATTGCGCCTGCTCGCAGCTTATAGCACATTCTTCATTTCATGGAAATCGGATAATCATATGCCGCCGTGGTGAATTTGGCAATGGCTTCATCCAAAGACAAGCCCCTGAGCTGAATTTTTTTCATATCGGCCTCTCCCACCCCGGCTTTCACAAGACGATACAGGTAATTTATTGCCTGAGGGTAATAACCGAGCAGCCTGGCGCCGATCGTATCCACGCTGACCGGATCGGTCCCGGCTATGACCATACTTGCAGCGACTGGCTTGCCACCGGAAGGGCCTAAGCCCACCATAGCCTTGTCAGTGCTAAGGATAGCCAGATCTATCGGTATTTTTTCTGCCATGGCATATATAAATCCATGCAGGTCGTCATGGATGCCCAGATTCTTTTTGGGAAACCCATGGATCTCCGCAGGAGGCCAGCCAAGAGCAATATTCTTGATCGTCATGGAAGCGGTGGCTTCCGAGTGGACCTTCAGCTGACTGAATGAAATCAGCACCGTCAGCTCTTCCAGCAGTCTGTTTATTTTGGTTTTGGAAGGGAAAGCATGGTCGAGCGTGATTTCAATGTAGGGGCCGTAGTTCAGATCGACAAATTCAACTCCCTCATCCTGTATGACCCGATCAAAGCTGTTGAGCTTCATCACCTCAGGCGTGGGCTGACCTCCGGAACCTGCAGCCACTACTGTTCTTCTCGGGCCAAAGCTTTTGATGAACCTGATAAGCTGCCTTAAGGTATCGGGACCCACTACAGTCCCTTTCTCCGGAGGCTCGCTTGTTACCCAGTTTGGAGTTATGACGACCGTATCGTTAGGTGATATTATCCTGTCTACAGGCAGCATGGAAAGGGCTGCCAGCATCGCATCACCTTCAGTGCCACCCTTTCCGGATATGGCAACGATCGGTTCTCTGACTTTTCTTTCCGTGCGCATATTTCACCCTCCTGTCTGCTCATTTTAATTTATGGTATCCAGAAAGGGTATCGGTTACGCCGGATCAGCCATAAAAAAGGACCCTTGCAGGTCCCGTATAAGTAAGCTATTCGCCCAACAGGGGATTCAGGTGCAGTGTCCCATATGGCCTGATGCCAAGCACTGTGATCGATCTGTCACCGAAGATCCTGTTCATGATGGAAATATATTCATCCACATCTTCGAGCCTGATATATGCCTGTATCGTCCCGGCAAACCCGCCGCCGTGGACCCTGCATGCACCTGCGCCCTTTTGCCTGATGAATCTTTCGGTTATGGCAAGGGCCAGAGTGACCCCCTGCTCAGCAGGGTTCTGGTTTGTATATACATTCTGCAATAAGCGCCACGAGCTGCTGCCCGATTCATTCACCAGCTCCAGGAAGGTGTTGAAATCCCCCTTCTCCAGTGCTGCTGCCTGTGAAGCGGCCCGCTCGTTATCCGAGAAAAAGTGAAGCGCCCTGAGTATGGCCCTGTCACCCACCTTTTGCCTTAGAGATGGGACATCAGCCAGCACATCGTCCACTGACAGGTCGCGCAGTACGGATTTCCCAAAAACAGCGGCCACGCTTTTCATCTCCCGTGGCACATCTGCATAATCTCTGGTCAGGTCCGCATGGTTGCCGCCGGTATCGACCACCAGCAGGCTATAACCGGCCCTGGCCAGGTCAAATTCTATCTTGCTTACGACCGGGTTTTCAGGATCCTTGAAATCTATGGCAACAAAGCCGCCCACCGCGCAAGCCATTTGATCCATCAGGCCGCAGGGCTTGTTGAAATATACGTTTTCAGCGTACTGTCCGATTTTTGCTAGTTTCTTGGGATCTACACGGCCTTCATTGTACAAGGCGCTCATGATCGTCCCCACCAGCACTTCGATTGAAGCTGATGAGCTCAGACCTGAGCCTTTAAGTACGTCACTGGCGAGGTATGCGTTGAAACCGCCTGTTTTATATCCCAACTGCCTGAACCTCGAAGCAATACCCCTTATAAGGGCTGTTGTTGTTTCCTGTTCCTCTTCCTTTGGCTCCAGGTTGTCAAGCTCTACCCTGAACACGCCTGAAAAGCCGCGGGAGTATAGAATGATCGTATCAGTATCATTCCTTTCAGCGACAGCTACGGAGTCAAGATTCACTGCAGCTGCCAGCACCCGGCCGTTGTTATGGTCTGTGTGATTGCCCCCTATCTCCGTCCTGCCTGATGTGCTGAACAGGTGGATATCACCCCTGGTCTCCGGAAACATGAGCATGTAATCCTTAACCAAACCCAGATATCTGCCTATCTGTCCCTCAATGACTGCAGTGTCGCTGCCATACAGCCTTGCAAACAGCTCTCTTGCCGACTCACCATTTAGCAAGCTCTGCAGCTTGTTTTCAATAGACATTTGAATCTCTCCCTGTGTGTTTATTAGTTAACGAAAATCACCTTGATATGAAATCCCAATCAATTATACCTGTATTCCGTCTTTATTACAATTATCTCATATGAACAGAAAAGGCTTAGCTAAACCTGATGCAAATGCCGCAATATTGAATTGATTTTTCTCTCAGTGCTAATATAATTTAATTGACTGCTTGTGAAGGAAGTGTTTCTTATGGACAATAGCATCGATATTGGTCCCGCACTCATATATGACCTGCTCGGTTACGCCATTTATAACGGCCTTATTGAAAAAACGGACATAAATTATACGCGCAACCGGCTGATGGAATTGCTGGCTATAGATGATCCCGGCGATATGCTTGATATCACGGTACGCCCTGAAAGAGTGCCGGAGTACGCCGCGCCCATACTTGAAAAGATCCTGGATTATTGCCTGATGAAAGGCATATTGACTGAAAATACCCTGACCCACAGGGATCTGCTTGATACCCGCATAATGGGGGTTTTCATATCCAAGCCTTCGGAGATAGAAAAAAGCTTCAGGTCAATATGGAAAGAAAAGGGGATCGAAGCAGCCACAGACTACTTCTATGGCCTGTGTATCAAATCCAACTATATCCGCATGGACCGGATAAACAGGAATATAAAATGGAACTCTGACAGTCCCTTTGGGAGCCTTGAGATAACGATCAATCTCACCAAGCCGGAAAAGGATCCAAAGGAGATCGCGGCTCTCAAGAATGCACCCCAGTCAGGTTATCCCAAATGCATGCTCTGTGTGGAAAATACAGGATATGCAGGCAGGGTAAACTTCCCTGCGCGCCATACCCTGCGCACCCTGCCCTTAGAGCTGGGCGGTGAAGTGTGGCATTTCCAATACTCTCCCTACGTTTACTACAATGAGCATTGCATAGTGCTGAGCAAGCGGCATGTGCCCATGAAGCTTACAAGGGAGACCTTTGACAGGCTCTTGCAGTTTGTCGATCTTTTCCCCCACTACTTTATCGGTTCCAATGCTGACCTGCCCATCGTAGGCGGGTCTATACTGAACCATGACCATTTCCAGGGTGGCCGCTACGTGTTCCCTATGGAAAAGGCCGGAGCAGAGTACAGGCTGGAATATACGAACAGCCCCGGGATCGAGGCTGAGGTCGTCAAGTGGCCGATGTCCGTACTCAGGCTTCGGAGCAGGTCAAAGACATACCTGGCCGGTCTTGCCTATGACATCCTCTGCAAGTGGAGGGAATACTCGGACATCTCAAGTGATATCGTCGCCTGCACCAAAAACTGCGACGGCAGCATGACTCCCCACAACACGATAACGCCTATTGCCCGCAGGAAAAAAGACGGCAGATACGAAATGGACCTCGTGCTCAGGAACAACCGGACGAGCGAAGAGCATCCTCTGGGTATCTTCCACCCCCATGCAGACCTGCATCATATAAAGAAGGAGAACATCGGGCTCATAGAGGTCATGGGACTCTTCATACTCCCCGGCCGGCTCAGGAATGAGCTGGAGGAGCTTGTGTACTTCCTGACGGGAGATAAAGCAGACCCAGACGCCTTATCCGCTGATAACCATCCACTGAACCACCATTATGCATGGCTCAGACAGCTTATCGATAGATACGGCAGCTCCAATACAGCTGACCGGGCCAGGGCTATATTAAAAGATGAGGTCGGTGCCAAATGCCTGCGGGTATTGCAGGATGCCGGAGTCTATAAGACAGATCCGCAAGGCCGGAGGGCATTCAACCGTTTTCTCGCAGTATGCGGCTTTACCGTCCCTTCTATCTGAATACCCTGAATAGCCAGTTTTGCTTGATAACTATGGCCTTTTTAGGGCATAGCTCCTGACAGCAATAGCACCTGATGCACTTATCCAGGTCCACATAAGGCTTGTTGTCAACCATTTCGATCGCCCTGGGCGGACAGTTGCGCTGGCAATCACGGCAGCCTATGCAGGCGTGATGGATAAACACCGGTCTTGGGCCGAACCTCGACCTTACTAAGCGGGCGATCCTGCTGTTTCCGCTGACATACCTTTCTATCGGGTTCTTCTCCTTGTGTCTCGGGATCCTGAAATCCTTTATGTATAAATCATCAAAGCTGTCGCCCAACAGCACGACATCTGCAAGCTTATCCGAGCACAGGCCTCTTTCTTTTGCTTTTTGGATCGTCCATACTCTCCCGGTATCAATTCCTACCATCGAAGCGGCAACTACATCAAGGGCATAGGGACTTGGGCTTGCAAGGATCGCGCCTATCTTGCGCGGTGTCCCCGCTGACGGCCCTTCCCCTTCCATGCCAACTACTGCATCCATAACGGAAAGGACCGGTTTGACATAGGTCGAAATATCCACGAGCATATCGGAAAAATCCTCGATCCTCTTCATCCTAAGATGGTATTCAGCCTTTGCAGTCCCGGGTATCACACCGAAGAGGTTCTTCACCGCTCCGGTGAACAAGGCCAGGCTATGAGTCTTCAGCTTGCATACTGAGATGACAGCGTCCACCTCCTCCAGCAGCCTGATGACTGTCAGGTGCTTGACCAGCCTGCCTTCAGGGTGGTTTACCTCGAGGGTCTCTACATTATAGTTGAGCTCAATGCCGTCCCTGTTGGATACCTCTTCCATTCCGCAAGCCTTATATACCCCTTTTAGAGCAGATGTGGTATATAGGCCTCCCGGGCTGTCAGCTATAATGGGATGGGCTCCTGCCTCCCTGACTGCTCTCGCAAGAGCGGCAGCCACCTCCGGATGGGTCGTCGCAGCTTCTTCAGGCCTTTTTTTCATCAAGAGATTGCATTTCAGCAGGACCCTCATGCCGGGCTTTATGTATTTATCTAACCCACCCAGCAATTCCAGGCTCTTTGATACCGAAGCATAAACACTGTCGGGATCGTAATCCGCACATTTCACTATCGCAACTTTGGACATATGCTCAACTCCGTTATCTTTGGTTTGAATTATGTGAAACCTGTTACTGTCTTAGATCAGCGTTTTTTATCCTGTTACAAAACATTAGGTATTGACACCTTGTATTTGATACGGCCGTAATACAGCCCGCTCGCAAATACTGCGATCAGCAGCAGCCAAATGAGCAGCTTCCTTAAGCCAAATCCCCTTTCCTTGTACAAGCCTGTCGCATTCCCTACCAGATAACCGCCCACCAGTCCGCCTATATGCCCCCAGTTGTCTATACCTGGCTGAACGAAGCCATAGAAAAGGTTTATAGCGATGATCATCAGCAGGCGCGGGCCAAACACCCTTTGATAGATATCCCTCCTGCGCCGGCGGAAGTACAAGAGGGAACCCATGAGCCCAAATATGGCACCCGAGGCCCCGGCCGCGGGATAGGGGCTGAAAACATAGCTGAACAGGCTGCCTGTGAGGCCTGAGACTATATATACCAGAACGAACCTGAGCTTGCCATACAGCTTTTCAACTATCGGTCCATATGCATACAAGGCATAGGAGTTGAAAAACAGGTGCATGATCCCTATGTGTAAAAACATGGCTGTTAAAAGCCGCCAGTATTGACCTCCGGCTATATATAGGTTGAACTTGGCACCGAATATGAACAGCTGCTCTGTCTGGTTGAGCCCGAATAGCATACCGGTCACGGTCATTATCAGGTAGGTTACTATATTCAGTCCCAGCAGCATATATGTCATATAGGGCGGATATGGGTCGGTCTCGAAGTAGCCGTTCCTGAACCTGTAGTCATATTGGTCATATGGATCCTGGTAATCCCTGCCTTCCAATATCTCATATTCGCCCTCAATGAATTCTCTATAATCATCCCTCTCAGCCATTTTCTTCTCCTTTGACAGCAGTTTATCCTGCTATTTGTATATACCCTTCCGGACAGCTCAATCAAGCAATCCAGCTATCTTCTTCAGGTCGTCCCGGCCGAATCCCTTTGCCAGCAAGGGCTTTATTATGTTTTCGGCCTTGTCGGGGACATAAGCCCGTATGGCAGTGCAATTGCCTTTAATATCGAATTCATCGATCACAGCCGGCATCAGACACGAGCTGCCCTGCTCCAGCCTTGCCCTTCCACCCTCATAGATGATCTCTCCGCTGCCTTCTATGCAAGTCAGGGTCTGGAATCGCCTGCCGTCCATAAAAAGGGACATCCTGCCGCTTATAGTGAGCTTTTCCATGGCGAAATAATCGCAGGCGGCATATATGGTCCTTATACCTCCATCTTCCCGGAGCTCAAGGCCGGCAAGCTTGCCCCGGGCATACCTGCTGTTGTAGTCTATGACATCCAGAGCCTTTCTCAAATGAAGCTCACGAGGCTGCCCGTTTGCATCCACCCTGTCCCAGTCATAGACACGATAGGTAGTATCGGAGTTCTGTTGTATCTCACAGATTAGTATGCCTTCGCCTATGGCATGGACCATCCCGGCAGGTATATAGACCACGTCGCCGGCTTCGACTTCCAGCTCGTTGAGGCAGTCCCTAAGCCTGCCTTCATTTATGGCACGTTCGAATGCATCTGCGTCAACCCCTGGCTTCAGACCGTATACGAGCCGGGCTCCGGGCTTGGCATCTATAACATACCACATTTCGGTCTTGCCTGATTCGCCGTTCTCATTTGCCATTGAATATTGATCATCAGGGTGCACCTGTACGGATAATACGTCAGCCGCATCCAATATCTTTATAAGGAGCGGGAATTTCCTGTACCCTTCATTATATATGCCTGAGCCCAGTAAATCTTTACCGTACCTCAAGATCGCATCCGGCAGGCTCAACCCTTTGAGAGGGCCGCTTATGATCCTGCTTGTCCCGTGTTCATGGCAGGATATCTCCCAGCTCTCGCCGATCCGCCGTCCGCCCAGGTCCCTTTTGTATTTTTCTGAGAGCGCTGACCCGCCCCAGATCCTTTCTTTATGCAAGGGTTCGAAAAACAAGGGATATAGCATAATGTCACCTCTATGAAAGCATTGGCCCTGCCCGATATATAACATTGTACTGCAAAATATCAGCTAATGCCATATGTCTCTGCAACAAGCCATCCAAGCATATCCGACAAGAGAGAACTAAGAAAGGACCTGCAGAAGCGCTTGTGCCTGCAAGTCCTTTTTACATCCGGCTCATCTCCTATTCAAGGCTTTCTCTGATGCGGTATGACAAGGTATAAAGACTGTCGCTCAAATGCACGTTTTCAGCAATGACACCCCGGGGTACCGCCACATCTATGGCGGCAAAGTTCCATATGCTTTTAATGCCATTTCTGGTCAGCCTGTCGGCCACTTCCTGTGCTTTATCCTTTGGCGTGGATATGACAGCTATATCGATCGGATTTTTCGCAAGGAAATCTTCAAGGCTGTCGAGGTCATAGATCATGATATCCCTGATAGACATGCCGATAAGCTTCGGATTTATATCAAAAAGAGCTTTTATGAAGAACCCTTCCTTTTCAAAGCCTGTATAGTTTGCCAGGGCCTGGCCTATATTGCCCGCTCCGACGATTATCACATTGTATGTCCTGTCAAGGCCAAGGATCTTCATTATCTCCTTTTTCAGATCTGATACATTGTATCCGTAGCCCTGCTGGCCAAAGCCGCCGAAGCAGTTGAAATCCTGTCTGATTTTCGAGGCGGTCAATCCCATGCGTTGGCTGAGCTCCTTGGAAGAAACTCTTTCTACTCCGGTCTTTTCAAGGTCCTCAAGGTACCTGTAGTACTTCGGCATGCGACGTATGACTGCTTCCGACACATAACTGCCATTTCTCGCCATATGGAAACCTCCCTCGATATGACAATCTTTTAACAAAATTATACTATTTATATATAATGCCTGTCAACAACCAGGGATAAAGTGCCCGGCTGATGCGCTTTTCATTCCCGGGGGTTTTTGCTATTATTATAGTAGCACATGCAGAGCATAAGGAGAGTTCAATGATCATACTGGCTTGTGATGATATCAGCAAATCATATGGCATAGACCTGATTCTGGACAAGATCACATTCTCTGTGGCAGAAGGTGCCCGTATGGGTGTGGTAGGCCCAAACGGTTCCGGTAAAACAACGCTATTCAGGATAATCACAGGTTCGATATCTCCGGACAGCGGCAGCGTTTACAAGGCCAAAGGAGCCACGATCGGTCATCTTGAGCAAAACAGCTCGGTCGAGTCGGACCTCGTGGTCTGGGATGAGCTGCTCAAGGTCTATGAGCCTGTTTTGGAAATGGAAAAGAGGATAAGAAGCCTGGAGTTGGAGATTTCCAGGCATGAAGATACCTCCACCCTGGAGTACAAAAGACTTGCAGACGAATATGCAGGTCTGCTCGAAGAGTTTGAAGCAAAAAACGGCTACAGCTATGAAAGCCTTATGCGCGGAGTCCTGACCGGGCTGGGCTTTTCTCAGGATGAATATCGCAAGCCGGTCAGTCACTTAAGCGGCGGCCAAAAGGCCAGGGTCGCAATGGCCAGGCTCCTCCTGCAAAAGCCTGAGATCCTCCTGCTGGATGAGCCGACCAACTACCTCGATCTGGATTCAGTCCAGTGGCTGGAGGATTTTCTAAAAGGCTACGACGGTACTGTTATAATAATCTCACATGACCGTTATTTCCTTGACAGGGTCTGCGATTCCATACTGGAGATCGAAAACCACAAGGGCCAGGTCTTTGCCGGCAATTACACTGAATACCATAGAAAGAAACGGCTGCAGGTCGAGCTTCAGGAGAAGGAGTACAGGCAGCAGCAAAAGGAGATCGAGCGGCAAGAAGCCATAATCCGCAGGTACAGATCCTATAACCGGGAAAAAAGCATCAGGGCCGCGGAAAGCCGTGAAAAGGCCCTTGCCAGAATGACCCTGGTCGAAAAGCCGGTCTACACAGAGGACATCCGCATGACCTTCAAGGCTAAAAACCATTGCGGCAGAGACGTGCTTTCCGTCGAAGGGCTCAGCATGGCTTTTGGTAACAACTGCCTGTTCGAAAATGTATCCTTCAGGATGGAAAAAGGCGACCGGGTCGGCATCATCGGAGCAAACGGCACTGGCAAGACCACCCTGTTCAGGCTGCTGCTTGGAAAGCTTAAGCCATTACATGGTGAGATCCGCTTTGGCACCGGAGTGGATATCGGTTATTATGATCAGGAGCAGACCAGCCTGGATCCGGCCAACACCCTGATAGATGAACTTAGCAGCGCCTTCCCTCACCTGACCACCGGGGAGATCAGGAATGCCCTGGCCTTGTTTTTGTTCAGGGGCGATGATGTTTTCAAGCCTATCGGTTCCTTGAGCGGCGGCGAACGGGGGCGGGTCATCCTCGCAAAGCTGATGCTTGCCCAAAACAACTTCCTGCTGCTGGACGAGCCGACAAACCATCTCGATATGGCTTCAAAGGAAGTGCTGGAGAATGCGCTCAGCGGCTATGACGGCTCCATACTGGTCATATCCCACGACCGGTATTTTCTGAACAAGATCGCAGATCGTATCCTGGTGCTGGAAAACATGTCTGTAACGGAGTATCAGGGCAACTACGACGATTATATCGCTAAAAAGGCCTATCTTGAGGAACTAAAGCGCCTGGAAGCCGAAAAAGTACCTGCATTGACCAGGACTGCGCTGAAGGAGCAAAGAAAAAAGGAGCAGCTCGACAGGCAGAAAAAGAAAGCCTTCAAACAGCTCCTGTCTGACCTTGAGGAAGCAATTAAGACTCTCGAACAGGAAGTGAAAAAACTTGAAGCAGAAATGTGCAGCCCGGACCTGTATAATGACATAGACCGGATGCTTGAGATACAGCAATTGTACAACAAAACCAAGACTGATCTGGATGCAAAATATAACGAATGGCTGATGCTGCAAGAGGATCAGGAATAGGACAGGATGTTCTATGCCTGATCCTTTTTCTCGCCGGCCTTTCTCTGCTCCATCAGGTTTACCAGGGCATTGTTTATATGCATGGTCATCAAATCCCGGGCTTTATCAGCGCTGCCCTCAAGAACAGCCTCAAGGATCGCCCTATGTTCCTCAAGAGCTTGCTCCGCCCGCTCAGACACCCTGAACGAGCCGATCCTGGCATGCTCCACATAACGCATGAGCATGCGCAGGATATGCCTGAGCACCTTGCTTTGGCAGGAATCAAAGAGCAGGTTGTGGAATCTGGCATCATATTTCCCCAGCTGCTGGTAGTCCTTTTTCCTTGTGTAAAAGCTCATCAGCTCGAAGGTCTCCTCCAGGTCACTCCGTTGCTTATCTGTTATGCGCTCCGCCGCCCATTTTACTGCAAGTCCTTCTACGAGGGCTCTGATGGCATAAATCTCCTCGATATCGGTTTCCGAAATACCGTTTACTATGACCCCTTTGTTTGGTATGGACGATGCAAGCCCTTCATACTCCAACTGCCTCAAGGCCTCCCGTACCGGGGTCCTGCTGACTCCGAGCTCCTCGGCCAGCTTAAGCTCGGTAAGGGGTTCACCGGGCTTGAACCGGCCGCTCAACACCGCTTCCAGGATGTAGTTGAAAACCTGCTGACGCAGGGACAGTTCATCGGAATAGGATGGGTCCTTCAACCTGAAATCCACTTCAGTTCCTCCCGAACAGCCTTTCTGGCATAGGCCTATTCTAATGCAGCTTTCCTTGTAAGGTTCAGCAGCCCGCCTGCGAGGATTATCTCCCTCTCCCTTGGCGAGAGCCTTAAAAGTGCCTTTACAGTGATCCCCCTGGTCAGATCCTTTATTTCGATCAAATCACCAGCTTTGACCTGGGAATCAGCATCCTCGATCACAAGGTCGTCCCCCTGGCTGAGCTTGTCATAATCCGCCTCATCGCTGAACACAAGCGGCAGTATGCCGGAATTTATCAGGTTGGACCTGTGTATACGGGCAAAGGACTTGGCTATCACGCCTTTGATGCCCAGGTAAAGAGGTACCAGGGCAGCATGCTCGCGGCTCGAGCCCTGGCCGTAATTATGTCCGGCCACCAGGAAACCGCCGCCGTTATCCTTGGCACGTTTTGGGAAATCGCTGTCCACCGGAGTAAGGCAGTAGTCCGACAAATAGGGTATATTGGACCTGAAGGGCAGAAGCTTTGCATTTGACGGCATTATATGATCCGTGGTGATGTTGTCCTCCATCTTCAGGAGCACCGTGCCCCTGACAACACGGGGCAGCTCATCGTTAACAGGGAATGGCTTGATATTGGGGCCTCGTACTATCTCAACGCTGTCAGGGTCCTCTGCTGGCGGTATTATGCCGTTGTCATTTATCAGAAAGCTTTCAGGCAGGTCGATCCTGGGAGGCTCGCCAAATTCGCGGGGATCGGTAAGCACTCCGGTCAGGGCCGAAACAGCAGCCACTTCAGGGCTCACAAGGTATACATGGGCGCTCAATGTCCCGCTTCTTCCATAGAAGTTGCGGTTGAAGGTCCTCAAGGAGACAGCCCCTGTGGCAGGCGCCTGACCCATGCCTATGCACGGGCCGCATGCCGACTCCAGGATCCTGGCGCCTGCATCGATCAGGTCTGCAAGGGCACCGTTCCTGGCAAGCATGGAATATACCTGCTTGGATCCCGGCGCGATCACCAGGCTCACATTTGGATGCACGGTCTTGCCCTTGAGTATCCTGGCGGTCTTCATCAGGTCAAGGTATGACGAGTTGGTGCAGCTTCCGATCGCCACCTGGTCGACCTTCAGGTCCTTAACTTCACTGACAGGAACAGCATTATCAGGGCTGTGGGGTCTGGCGATCATGGGCTCCAGCTTGCTCAGGTCGATCTCGATCTCTTCATCATATATCGCATCCGGATCCGCTTCCAGCGGTATCCACTCATCCTCCCTGCCCTGAGCCCTCATAAAGAGCCTGGTCTGCTCATCACTGGGGAAAATCGATGTCGTCGCACCAAGCTCTGCACCCATGTTGGTTATCGTGGACCTCTCAGGCACTGTCAAGTATGCAACACCGGGGCCGGCATACTCCAGTACCATTCCTACCCCACCTTTTACGCTGAGCATCATCAGTATTTTCAGTATGATGTCCTTGGCCGAAACCCAGGGCTGCAGCCTCCCCTTGAGCGTAACCCTGCATACCTTTGGCATGGCCAGATGATAAGGTCCTCCCGCCATAGCTACGGCCACGTCCAGGCCGCCTGCACCTATGGCCAGCATGCCTATGCCTCCCGCGGTGGGCGTATGGCTGTCAGAGCCCAGGAGCGTCCAGCCCGGTCTGCCGAATCTCTCGAGGTGGACCTGGTGACAGATGCCGTTGCCCGGTCTTGAAAAGTATACTCCATGCTTTGAAGCTACGGTCTGTATATATTTATGATCATCTGCATTCTCAAAGCCTTGCTGAAGTGTATTATGGTCAATATATGCCACAGATTTTTTTGTCTTTACCCTCGGCACCCCCATGGCCTCAAACTGGAGGTATGCCATCGTACCGGTAGAATCCTGTGTCAGGGTCTGGTCTATCACTATGGCGATTTCGCTGCCTGGAGCCATCGAACCGGATACCAGGTGACCTTTTATTATTTTCTGCGTAATATTGTAACCCATGGTAAACCTCCCGTCTTGATATGTGTTACATTATATTTGCTTGATACTATGGTATATTAATACTATGGTATAATTGTATACAATAATACAGTATGAGTCAATTATACATATTTATTTGTTTTCCGTCAAAATGCCTTTACTAAATAATTTGAAAAATGCTATAATTTACATAGAATTATACTGGAGGTTATGTTATGAATAAATCGCTGTTAGACAAGCTAGTTATTGTTTTCCTCAAGAAACCGTTTTTATTCGTATCTATTCTCGGTATCGTGTTACTAGCTATCCTGAAGCCGATTATCGGTCCGGATTGGCAGATAACAGGACTGCAGTTCATCATGCTGCTTGTTTTCATGCTGGGCTCGCTGTTGGGTGTTACTGCCTTGTTGGTTGGTGCCTCCAATCGCAGGATGAGGTCGACCAGCTACATAATGGACAGGATCAGGACCAAGGACCTGAGCGAATCAGTGCTTGATCTCTCAGAGCTGGAAGGGCTGGAGGAAGTGGCTACCAGCTTCAAGGCAATGATCGATGATCTGCGCAACATAATGACGACCTTCAATGACCTGTCAAAGCAGCTGCTTGAGACCTCCGACGTGTTCAGCAGCAATTACGAAAAAGTAAATACTTCGATAGACGATATTTCAATGACGATGAATGAAATAGCCAGAGGAGCTTCAGAGCAGGCATCCGAAGCAGAGAAAGGCGTTAACCTGATTATGGGCTTGTCTGAGCAGATAAACCGAGTTGCCGAGCACTCCTTCAATGTTGCCGAAGCCTCCAAGGATATGATCGAACTCAATAGAAAGGGCATCGACGCCATCAACTCACTGAAGCAGGCAAATGAAGAAAGTACGAGCACGACCGGAAAGGTATCTGAGTTTATAACCTCATTTATAGACAAATCAAAAGAAATAGGCCAGTTTGTCACAACGATCAACACGATAGCCACCCAGACCAACCTTCTGGCATTGAATGCAGCTATCGAGGCTGCCAGAGCCGGAGAAGCAGGCCTTGGTTTTGCAGTTGTTGCAGATGAAGTCAGGAAGCTGGCTGACAACAGCAAAAGGGCGACCGACCAGATCGAAAGCATAATGGAAGGCATCATCAAGGAGGCTGACCACGCTTCTGAGATCCTGGAGCATACTCACAGTGTTATGGCAACACAATCCCAGGCAGTTGATAATACCATACTGACATTCCAACAGATAGCAGACGGAATGAACACCATATCTGAAAAAATAGATCAGGTCGTTGAAGCTGCCAAAGTCATGGAGCAGAGTAAAAATGACGCCATCAACGCTATCCAGAACATTTCTGCAGTATCTGAGGAAGCAGCCGCTTCCAGCCAGCAGGTAGCAGCAAGCACCCAGGAGCAGAAGGAGATCATCAACTCCATGACAAGCTCCGCAAGAGAGCTGAATGTACTGGCTCAAAGGCTCAGAAAGTACGTTGAGATATACAAGATCTAATAGCATTAGAATATATGACCCAAACAGCAAGCCGCCCATAAGGCGGCTTGCTATTTTACTTTATATCGATGCTTGTCCTTGGTCTGATAATAAATTGGATATCGGCTGATTCCTCAGTCAGGATGTCAGTATTTGCTTAGTTCATATTCCGGCTTTCCGGCGGAACCAGTATGATCCTGTTGTTGTCCAGCTCTATCTTGATCTTGTTCCTGCCCGACAGACCTAAAGACTCCAGATACTCCTTCGGTATCTGTACCCGTCCTGCTTTGTCGATCACCGCCAGCTCCTCGTGAGTCTCCTCTTCTATCGCTGCCCTTTCATTCGAGCCTGTCAGGGCCTCAGCCAATTCCTCAGAACTGTTTTTCTTGCGTATAAACTCGCTGCTGGTCCTGCCATCCCGGATAGCGACGACCCGGTCTACCTTTCTGGACAGCTGGCGGTCATGGGTAACAATAACGATGGTAATGCCGTATGTTCTATTGAACTCCCTGAACACGTCCAGGATCTGATCTGCTGTCCTGGTATCCACCGCACCAGTCGGTTCATCTGCCAGCAACAGCCTGGGCTTGTTGGCAAGGGCAATGGCGATTGCGACCCTCTGCTGTTCCCCGCCGGATAGCTGGCTCAGCTTGTTATTGCGCCGGTGGGACAGCCCTACCATGTCCAAAAGCTCCAGAGCTCTATCGCGCTTTGCCTTTCCGCTTATTATCATAGGCAGTTCTACATTTTCCAGCGCAGTCAGATAAGGGATCAGGTTGCGTGCGTTGTTCTGCCAAACAAAGCCGACTGTCTCCCTTTTATACTTCACCAGCTGCTGGTCAGTCAGCTTGAGCAGGTCCTTGTTGTCCACCATTACAGTACCTGCCGAAGGCCTGTCCAGACCGCCCAGGATATTTAGCAGGGTAGATTTCCCGCTGCCGCTGTTGCCGATTATAGCCATAAGCTCTCCATCTTCTACTGACAGGTCAAGCCCTTGAAGGGCTATGACCTCCAGCTCGGCAGTTTTGTAAATTTTGACCAGGTTTTCGCAACGTATCAAGGCACTTATCCTCCGCTTATTCTGTGATCATGCCGTCCTCTAATGTATATACACAATCAGCCAGCTCGAGCAGCTCCGGATCATGAGTCGTGAGGACCACCGTCAGGCCCTCCCTCCCCGTCAGGTTCTTCAGCAGCCGTATGACCTGCCGCCCCATACCGGTATCAAGCTCAGCTGTCGGCTCATCGGCAAAAATGACCTTGGGCCTGTGAGCGATCGCCCTGGCTATGGCGACGCGCTGCTGCTCTCCGCCGGAAAGCTCCTGAGGCCTGTGATGCATCCTGCCAGCAAGATTCACTATTGACAAGCATTCCTCAACTCTAGCCTTCATCCTGTTCTTGCCGTATCCCGCTATCCTAAGCGCAAACTCCACATTTTCATATGCAGACATGAGGGGCATCAGAGCAATGGATTGAAACACGAAGCCCATCTTGTTCCTTCGAAGCAGATCCCTCTTAGCCTCCGGCAGCTGGGTGATCTCCTCACCACCGAAATATATGTAGCCCTTTGTCGGCTTATCCAAGGCGCCCAGCAGGTTGATCAGCGTAGTCTTGCCTGAACCGGACCTTCCCCTGAGCATCGTGAGGGTCCCTTCCTGGATTTCGATGTTTACATCCTTCAAAGCATCGACAGTTTCATGTCCTGATTTGAACTGACGGGATAAGTTAATCGTTTTTATAATACACGACACTTGAATGCCCCCTACATGCATGTAAATAATTGAATCTGTTGACTGATGCATACTTTTACAAGACTATTATATTACAAATTTAAGCACTAATAAAGCACTTTGGTAAAAGCATACGAAAACTCGCAAATATGCAGGTTCTATCGGCAGCCGGTCTGAATTAATGCAGTTACGACGGGCATAATATTTCAGAGGTGATCCGCATGAATCGACGGCTATGCATGACAGCAAAATGCATTGCTTTAATGATATCATTATGCGTAATTATATCAAGCTGTAGCCTTTTCAAACGGCCTGAACAAAAAAGTGCTCAGACCGACGGGAAAAAGGAGCCGCCAAAGTCCCTTACCCTTATGGAACAGGAAACCGAAAAGATCATCAAGTCTATCGAGGATGTCAGGAAAGAAAGAGAAAAACTGCAGCGTGAGCAGATGAAGCCTTCAGAACCTGAAGGTGAACAAAAACAAGGCGGCCTCGTCCGACAAAATGAACAGCAAGAGCAGAATGATCAGGGCCAGAATCAGCAGGGCCAGAATCAGCAGGGCCAGGGACAGGAGGAGCAAGACCAGAAGCAGCAAGGAGAAAAGGGCCAACAGAAGCAGGAGCGACAGACACAGCAGCCAAAAACGCCTTTACTGAACTGGAACCAGATCGAAAAGTCCATTGAATCCATCCACTCCGCATGGAACAGTTTCGAACCGGATGCGATAGTGGAGGGGGTTTCACCGGAAGACATCTCCGGCTTTGAGGATCAGCTCAATACCCTGACGGAGCATATAATGTCACGCGTCGAAGAAGAGACCCTGACATCTGCCAACGAGCTATATTCATACTTCCCGGAATTTTTGAACTTGTATAAGCACAAGCAGCCGCCGGAAATCAAAAAGATGAGGTTCCTGACCAGGCAGATACTTTTATATGGCCAGCAGGACAACTGGCCTGAAGCAAAAGCCCTGATAGTGGATATAAGAAAGGCCTGGCAGACTGCCAAGGCCCGTATGCAGAAAAAGGATGAAGCGTTGAACAAGAAAATCGATGCAGCAATCCAGGATTTTGCATATGTTGTTGATAATGAGAAAATCAGCCTGGCCCAGCTCAAAGGCCAGATCCTCCTTAAAAATCTGGACCAGATCAAATGATCGGATACCGAAGCGCATTTAGGGTTGTCTGAAGCTTATGCAGCTCTCGACAGCCCTTTTCCATCCTTCAAGCTTTTTCTTTCTGACATCGTCAGGCATATCCGGCTTGTATCTCTTGTCCGCCTTCCAGATGCTTCTGACTTCTTCCTTGTCTTCCCAGAACCCTGTCTCCAGTCCGGCTAGAAAAGCTGCTCCCATCGATGTTGTCTCTATGTTTTCAGGCCGAATGACTTCCGTATCTAGTATATCGGATTGGAATTGCATCAGGAAGTTATTGGCTGAAGCGCCTCCATCCGCTTTAAGCTGCTTGAAGTTGATGCGGGAGTCCTTCTCCATTATACTCAGCACATCCCGGCTCTGATACGCTATGGACTCCAGTACCGCCCGTATCAGGTGGCACCGGCCCACCCCGCGCGTCAGGCCAAAAAACGCTCCCTGAGCATACATATCCCAATAGGGTGCACCCAGCCCGACAAATGCAGGCACCATATATACACCCCCGGTATCCTCGACCGATATGGCGGCCGCTTCGGTCTCTGCAGCGGTCCTGACAAGCCTGAGTTCATCCCTCAGCCATTGTACCGCTGCCCCTGCAACAAATACGCTGCCTTCAAGGGCATACTCGACATTACCGCCCAAGCCCCATGCTATCGTGGTAAGCAGGTTGTGGGACGAATATACGATATCTCTGCCCGTGTTCATGAGCAAAAAGCAGCCTGTGCCATATGTATTCTTCACATCGCCCTTATTGAAGCATGCCTGGCCAAACAGGGCGGACTGCTGATCTCCTGCAACTCCGGTGATCGGGATCTCTGCCCCCAGGATCCCCGGATCCAGCACGCCCAGCAAGCCGCTCGAGGGCTTTACCTGAGGCAGGATGGCCGCCGGGATGTCAAGGATGCGGAGCAGGTCTTCATCCCAGCACAGGTCCCTTATATTGTACAGCATCGTTCTCGATGCATTGGAATAGTCTGTCACATGGCTTGCGCCGCCTGTCAGGTTCCAAATAAGCCATGTGTCGATGGTGCCCGCCAGTATCTCCCCTTTATAGGCCCTCTGCCTCAAACCGGGGTTCTCATCAAGTATCCATTTTAGCTTTGTGCCTGAGAAGTAAGCATCTATGACAAGGCCCGTCTTTTTATGTATCATATCAGCCAGACCCTGCTGCTTGAGCTCTTCGCAGATCGATGCTGTCCTGCGGCATTGCCATACGATGGCATTTGTCACAGGCCTGCCTGTGGCTTTCTCCCATACAACGACAGTTTCCCTCTGGTTGGTTATCCCGATCGCTTCTATATGCTCAGCAGGTATGTCCTTCTCCTTCAGGAGGCTGCGCATGACACCCAGCTGGCACTCCCATATCTCCTCCGGGTCATGTTCGACCCAGCCCGGCTTCGGGTATATCTGCCTGAACTCCTTTGCCTTAGAGCCTGCAATCCTGCCCTGCCGGTCGTATAAAACAGCCCTGCAGCTAGTAGTCCCCTGATCCAGTGCAAGAACGTACTTTTCCAATATGGCACCCCCAAACCATTGCTTGCACACTGCCTGTAATGCGATCCTCTACAGGCCCATCTTCCTGAGATTTTGTCTGCTTATTGCCAGACTTTCGAAGGGGTCACGCTTGCATACATCCTGCTCCACCGCTGCCCATTTGACACCGGTCTCCCTGCAGGCTTCGATAATGCCCTGCCAGTTAAGGTTGCCTTCACCAACTTCAGCCATGGCCTGGGCTACCCATTTGTCAGCCTTTTCAACGACCATATCCTTAAAATGCACTACATCCATGCGGCCTTTGACCTTCCTGATCCACTGGATCGGATCAGCGCCGCCGTGCTGGACCCAAAAGGTGTCTATTTCAAAGCCTACCTCGGGTGCGCATTCATTGAGAAGGATGTCCATGCCGCATACACCGTCGAACTTTACGAACTCAAAGCTGTGGTTGTGGTAGATGAACTTAAGGCCTGCTTCATTGAGTACCTTTGCAAACCGGGATGCTTCCCTGGCAAAGGTTTTAAAGCCTTCGGCGCTGTCCTTGAACTCGAATGGCATGTACCCAAGCCCCACATACTTGCAGTCCCAAAGCTTGTGCTGGGCTATCACTGCATCCATCCTGTCTTTTAAATCTTCATATCCCACGTGAGTCGCGCATATCGTCAAGCCAAGCTCGTCGACCATGGTTTTCAGCTCATGGTCGCCGATGGGTCCCAGCCCTGAGGTCTGTACCGCGTCATAGCCTGCCTCTTTGATTTTCTTCAGGCTTTCACGAATACCCTCGGGTGTCTGGATGAACTCGCGCACAGTATACATTTGGGCAGCAATTTTCAGGTTTTCCATTTCGCAACCACCTCACTCAAAATATTATTCTAAGCATACTGCTAGAATGTGCCTTCCACGTTCAAGATGCCGGAAGCAGCAGGCTTCTTGTATGTCGAAGATTTGATCCTCTCCTGGAGCAGCTCATAGAACAGGTCCTCATCAATGGGCAGGTCTACCCAGGAATCCGTCCATGCTGACAGATGCATGGCATTGGATATCTCAAGGCCCTTGATGCCCTCAACTCCGGGTGCAAGCAGTGGTGCGCCCTTGAGGATGGCCTGCACCCAGTTGGAGGTAATGCCCCTGTGCTCCGTAAAGCTGCCGTGGACCGGGATTTCGCACTTCCAGCACTCAGGCTCGCCGAACCCGCCCTTATACTCGGCATTGAACTGGCGCTCGGGGATGCGCAGGCGCCAGAAGGTCAGTTTCCCGTCCTCGACTACGAGCTTGCCCCTGTCAGCCGAGATCTCAAACCTGTTCGTGCCCGGCGCTTCACCGGTGGATGTGACAAACAGGCCTGTAGCGCCGTTTTCATATTCAACATAGGCTGTCACATCATCTTCGACTTCAATGTTGTGATACTTGCCGAATGAGCAAAAGGCACGAACCCTCTTGGGCATGCCGCACATCCACTGCCACAGGTCAAGCTGATGGGGGTCCTGGTTCAGGAGCACTCCGCCGCCTTCACCTGCCCAGGTGGCTCTCCAGCCGCCAGAATCATAGTAGCTCTGAGATCTGTACCAATTGGTGATGATCCAGATGGTCCGCTTTATCTCTCCAAGCTCTCCGGCTTTGACCAGATCTCTGACCTTTTGATACAAGGGATTTGTCCGTTGATTGAACATTATGCCAAAAACCTTGCCGCTTTTGGCCGCCGCATCGTTCATCTCCCGGACCTGCTTCGTATAAACACCGGCCGGTTTTTCCGTGAGTACATGATATCCTGCTTCAAAGGCTTTTATAGCCAGAGGTGGATGGAAATAATGAGGGGTAGCGATCATGACCGCGTCCATAGCATGTGAATCGAAAAAGGCCTTGCTGTCATCAAAAAGCCTTATCTTGTCCCCGAGAGCTGATCTGGCCCATTTTAGCCTTTCAGGATCAATGTCACATACGGCAGTCAGCTCGGCGTTCGGTATGTCACCCTTTGATATGTATGCCGCATGCATGCTGCCCATGCTGCCGATCCCTATGATCCCGATCCGTACCTTGTCCATACCCAAACCTCCATCTCCCTTACTGCATATATTTTACACTTGTTTACAAGGACAGTCAAACTAGACTGTCATGCCGACCATTTTCAATAGCTCATCCCGGGCTTGTTCCACGATCTCTGTTTCATTGAAATAGAATGCCTCTTCGTTAATTATCTGCCTGTGTTCATGCCCTTTGCCGGTAATCAGGATCGTGTCGTTTTCCCTGCTGTTCAGGATAGCGTATCTTATCGCCTCTGCCCTGTCCAAAATCTCGATATTATTGGCAGTATGAGGGATCCCTTGCTTGATCTCCTCAATTATATCGCCCGGGTCTTCCAGGCGGCAGTTGTCCGTAGTCAATATGCTCAAATCGCAGTACTCAGCCGCTATCCTTCCCATAACGCTTCGCTTGCTCCGGTCCCTCTCGCCAACGCAGCCGAATACTATTATGATCCTGCCCCTCGCAAAGCTTTTTACCGTCTCCAGGAGCTGTACGAAGCCATCAGGCGTATGGGCGTAGTCAATTATAACATTTATGTTGTCCCTGATATTTATCCTTTCAAATCTGCCAGGGATACCCTTGACAGCTTCCAGTCCCTGTCTGACCGTTTCCAGGCCGATGCCCAGCTCCAGGCAGCATGCAGCTGCTGCCAGGCTGTTGTATACATTGTACTTGCCCGGGAGGGCAGAGGTTATCTCTATGGTACCTGCAGGCGATACCAGGGTAAAGCTGCTCCCTCCGTCCTTAATGAGGATATCCCTGGCATGAACATCGGCCTTATTATAGATCCCATAGGATATAATAGGCCGCTTTGCCTCCAACAGTTCATTGGCCAGCCGCCGGCCAAACTGATCATCGATATTTACTATGTTGGTTCTTTTCGTGCTGAAAAACAGCTTTCTTTTCACTTCATAGTAGTGTTCCATGGTTTTATGGAAGTCTAAATGCTCATGAGTCAGGTTGGTAAAAATGCCCGTATCGAAGTCGCAGTCATTGATCCTCTCCAGTTCGATCGAATGGGATGATACCTCCATCACACATGCTTTTACACCAACATCAGCCATTCTCCTGAACATTTGCTGCAGCTCCAGCGATTCAGGAGTCGTATGAGAAGTGCTTTCAAAATGATCATCAATATATAGACCCAACGAGCCTATAAGCCCGGTTCTGATATGTGAGCTTTCCAGTATCGATTTCACCAGATATGCTGTGGTGGTCTTTCCATTGGTGCCTGTAACACCGATCAAGTCAAAGCTCTTTGACGGCGAACCATAATAGGAAGCAGAAAGCCTGCTCAAAGCCAGCCTGGTATCTGCTACTCTTATCACCGTTGCGCCATCCGGCAGTATATCGGGATCCTTGCTGACCACCAATGTACTGGCACCTCTGCTCAGAGCGTCATCGATATACTGATGACCGTCATGCTTCAGGCCTTCAATGGCGACAAAGATATAGTCTTTTTCTGTATGTTTGGAATTATAGGATATCCCTTTTATATCTCTGTTCAGTCTACCATGGATCTTGATTGCTTCCAGACCGATCACTAAATCCGCGAGTCTCACACCAGGATTTCCCTTCTGTATCAAATATGAAATACAAGCAGGAACAAGCATTGCATGTTAATTATATTATATTTAGTATTTTAATGCATTATAAAAAAAATATCCACAAAACGAAAACCTGTTTTGTGGATACAATGGCACTCCCAAGGGGATTCGAACCCCTGTTACCGCCGTGAGAGGGCGGTGTCTTGACCACTTGACCATGGGAGCATGATGGCTGCGGAACTAGGATTCGAACCCAGACACTGTGAGTCAGAGTCACATGTGCTACCGTTACACCATTCCGCATCATTTTTGTGACGAATTTTATTATAACATTTTTATTACGATTGTCAACCGTATTTTTTAAGGTTGCTATAATAATCGGTCGATTTTCTTATAATAAGCCCTCAACGCTCTATTGAGGGCTTATTATCCCATGATGCCGTCCACCTATGATTTTAATACCCGCCTCTCAGCAGGTGGGATTCCTGTTGCATACCTCAATCTTCCCCTCAGGCGGGGCCTGATATCAGCATGCAAACTCCGGATTCCCGTATGTGTTCTGTGGGTTAAAAACAATAGATCAACGCACATCCCAGGACAAATGCTTTCTCTAGTATTATATTAATATAATCATGTGTCCAATTCAATACATAATATTAACCAATTTCAACCTATCATACGGTTATCAGTCTGATCGATCCATGCCGAATATTACCGCACACTTCGCATTTATAAACATGTATGCAGCAGTTGTCCCCCGTCAGGTCAGGTGAATTGTTGTAGAGAAAGGTGTCCTCTGCCATATACGGGCTATAGGGTCCGCTGAGATCCTCCAGCCTGCCCAACTGGACCATGGGCAGTCCGCATATATAGCATACCCTGGCATCAGAGTACAGGCCGTTGCACACCGGGCAGATACCGCTCATGATTCCATGTCGCCTTTTACCCTGCTGCTCATCTCAGCATACAATGAGCACGGCTTGTCATTCCAGTGAAAGCAGTTCCTGCAGTCCGTTTCCTCGTTTTCATAGCTGAAGGTCGTCAGTGCTGCTGTTTTAGAGCAGTATTTATCGCATACGTATGCTGCATTCACCATGTATTCTGGACTGTCGGTCCGGTTCTTATCCATGCCGTATGCCTCCCATGGGATATTTCACCTGCAAATAGTATCTCATACCCTTGCCTGTTCTATGCAGAAGGACTTCCCTGGGCCACACTTAAGCTTCCGGTTTCATCGCCTGCAGCCACCGACCACTTGCCGCAGCGGCCTCCCCACCTTGCTCTCAATTTGCCATCGGACAAGATTTCCACTATCTCACAAAGGTTTGTGCAGCCTTTGCATTCAAAGGTCCGGGCCGCAAAATCCCCTCTAAGTGAGTTGAATCCGCAGAATCGAGTGTCACCGGTTCGTGAGGTTTTCCTGTGGGCCAGGATCCCGGCACCTATCGCGCCCATGACATCAAAATGCTCAGGGACTATGACCGGCTGATCAAGGGCCTCCTCAAAGGCCTTGACAATACCAACGTTGGCGGCGACTCCGCCCTGAAACACGATCCTGGGGAGTATCTCCTTGCCCTTCCCCACATTGTTGAGATAGTTTCTTACCAGGGCGTCACAGAGCCCCTTGATTATATCTTCACAACTGCAGCCCATCTGTTGCTTGTGTATCATGTCGGACTCGGCAAACACGGCGCAACGGCCTGCGATCCGAACAGGGGTAGCGGATCTGAGGGCCAGGGCCCCGAACTCCTGGATCGGGACTCCCAGCCTTTCGGCCTGCCGGTCCAAAAATGAGCCGGTACCGGCTGCACAAACGGTGTTCATAGCAAAATCTGATACGACACCGTTTCTAAGCAGGATTATTTTACTGTCCTGGCCGCCGATCTCCAGTATGGTCTGGGCATCCGGTATGTAATGCAGTACTGCGGTCCCGTGTGCCGTTATTTCATTTTTCACTACATCCGCAGATACTATGGCGTTGGCCAGTTCCCGCCCGCTTCCGGTAGTCCCGACGCCTGCGATCCTGGAATGCAGAGGCAGGGCTTGGTGGATCTCCTCCAGCCCTTCCTTCAAAATCCTGATCGGCCTGCCCTGGGTCCGCAGATAGAGCTTCTCCAGCAGGTTGTATTTTTCATCGATCAGCACGATATTGACGCTGACCGAACCCACATCGATCCCCATATATAAGTCTATACCGGTCATGATACCATTCCTTTCTTTTGTGATAATAGGTCAACAAAGGCCTCCAGTCTGGTCATGTAGCCAGCTTCTCCGGTCAGCTCGTCCACGGTGACAGTCATCGCGGGCAGGCTCAGGTCCCTGGATATGGTCGGTATTATGCTCTCAGCCACGATTTCAGGCATGCATCCAAAGGGCAGGATCTGTATCACTCCGTCCATGCCTTTTTCATTGAAACCTACAGTGGCCGCTATTGTCTCCCATGCATGACCGCCGATGCAGCGGCCCAGGTACGGTTTTGCCTTGTCCAATGCATTCCTTCTGGCCCGCTTGTACTTCATATCCATCGAAAGATGGGTCTTTATCCAGTCTGTGAGCGTGATGCCCCGATGCACCTCAACTCCAAGGCTTCCCAGCTTCTTTTCGACATTGAGGTTGACATAAGGCTCTATAAGGGTATAGATCTCCCCGACTAGACCTATACGTACAGGGTCGGCCTTTTCATCTTCCGCTATGACTGAGATCTTATCCTTATATATGGCCACTAGTTCGAGTGTTTCGGTGCTTCCGTGCACCTTCAGAACATCATGTTCAAACCTGCTGAGAAGCCTGTCTGTCTCGCCCTTGTGCTTTTCTCTTGGCCTTTTTCTCAACACGATATCCATAAGCTCATCGACTTCGACAGTGACCTTGAATGCAGCCCTGAATGCTCTCATAAGACTTGACAGGGAGCTATATCCGCTTATCATGCGTATTTTGTCGATAAACGCCTTGAACCCTGTATTCGGGGCGTCCAGGATAACGATGTTTACATCATAGCCCAGGTCTTTCAGGATCTCCTTTTGAACGACGCCGTAGTATCCAAACCTGCAGGGGCCACAGCTGCCTGTCAGGATGATAGTATCAGCCCCCCGTTTTATGCTTTCGATATAATTCCCGATATTTATTTTAAGAGGCAGGCAGGCCATCTCAGGAGCAAGCCTGGTACCGAGCTCCAGGGTATTCTTGCTCACCGGCGGAGGAACTACGAGCTTTACGTTCAAATCATCAAAAAGCGCTTTAACAGATATATAAACCCTCCCCATGTGGGGAAAAGTAATGACCATTGTGATCCCTCCATTCCAGCATGTCCACGAATGCTTCCAGTCGGGTATCAAAGCCTGCGTTTCCGCTGTGCTCATCAAGGGTGATGACTGTCAGTGGTATCCGAAAATCTCTTTGGTTCTGCCGCTGCAGCAGCTCTACCATGAATGAGTCTATGCCGCAGCCAAAGCTTGACAGCACAATTATCCCGTCTGCCATACCCTTTTCCAGCATAGCAAGACCACTGCCAAGCAGGTGCTTTCCATAGCTCCAGAAAAGCTTTTTTGGATATATTGAGCAAGTCCTTTCGATCTGCTCGGGGAGAATGTTTTCCGGGAAGATCAGCCGATATCCCATTTGGGCAAGCTTCCTGCAGGCATCCATGCTGACAAACCTGTCATACAGCAAATACGGATGCCCTATCAACCCGATCGTCCCTTTATTACCCCCGATGCCTGCATGCAGGGCCATGCCTTCGAGCAACATCAACGGATTTGAGCCCCCAAGCAGCCTGGCTGTATATTCATCCTGGGCCTTCATCGCTCTGGCAAGTGCCCTCCTGACAGCGCTCTCCCGTGCACCCAGCTGCCTGCCGATTGCAATAAAGCCATCATAGCCGTGCCTGATGCTTTTATGTGCATTGAAATCCAGGACCAGCAGCTTCGGCCCGCCCGCTACGGAGTTTCTGATCATCTCCGGCAGGCCAATGAATTTGGGGCAGATATACTCTCTAGGGCAAATGCTGATAAGCCTGGGGATGAAAATAAGGTCTGCCCTGTCCATCAGATCAATGACATGCCCGTGCATGATTTTTACCGGCAGACATGCGTCATCCACACAGGCCGTTACCCCGTCATTCAGTATCTTCTTGTTGGTCGGCGGAGAGAGGACAACTTCATGCCCCAGCTCGTTGAAAAAGGCTTTCCATAGAGGAAGATAAATGCTCCATAACAGCGCTCTTGGTATACCTATCTTCAAAATATACCTCCCATTGAACAAGGTCTTTGTGAAACCTCATTCTGTTATTATTGCCATTTGCAGCATTAGTATAATGAAATTTATACTATTTTGCGCAAAGTACTAGTAATGAAGTTAAATAGATAAGGTATTGCCGTTTTATACTAATTGGGATATACTTATGGTAAAGAAATGATAGATTAGGAGGTTGTCATATGAAGACCGTAAGCATTAAGCTGTCCCTCGCCGAAAATGTAAAGAGCTTTGTCAATATCGTCAACAAGTATCCATACGAAATAGACCTGAGATCCGGCAGACATGTTGTCGATGCAAAATCGATCCTCGGTATATTCAGCCTTGACCTCAGCAAGCCCATAATTGTTGAGATCTACAGCGATGACTGCGATGACTTCCTGGAGGATATCAAGGAATACCTGATCTAGGCATCATAAGAAATCAGACGGAATAATAGCCTATAATGTACAAGGACATCCACCGCCGGATGTCCTTTGCATTTACCAATGAGTGTTTATCAGGTTTTTTACTATTGATATGATTTATTGTATAATATTAAGGCAGTTTATGAGAAAGCAGGCGATAATCCAACGATGAGACGCATGGATCTAGCAGACAACAAGCTGGCGATCCTCTATTTTTTTGATTCCCTCGGGATCCCGCTTACCAATGAGCAGGTAACTGATTTTTTTGTCAACAAATACCTGATGAACTATTTCGATCTGCAGCAGTTTCTGGCCGAGCTTTTCGAAACAGAGCATCTATGCTATATGGAAAGCCGAAACAGCAATTTTTACTCCATTACGGAAAGGGGCAAGGAGACCCTCAGGCTTTTCAGCTCCCGGATTGATACCTATACGCGCAATATGATCGAAGACTTCGTGTTGGCCAATCGCAGCCGCCTGAAAAGGGAGAGCCAGCTGATCGCGGATTACAAGCGTTTGGAAAACAATGAGTACCTCGCTGTGCTAAAGGTCATGGAGGGCACGATCACACTGATCGAGCTCAAGCTGAACCTGACGACCATGGAGCAGGCCAAGAGCGTGTGCGAGAAATGGAAGGTCAAAGCTCCCGAGGTATATAAAAAGATAATGGAATCCCTTATTTAAAGCCTTTTGGCGGCATTTACGCGAAGGGCTGCTTACTTTGCCGGCTGCCCCCACAATACTCCCCTGGTGCCGGTCGCGATGTATAAAAGCCCGAATACTCTCGGATCACCTGCTATGCTCCTTATATCTCCGAACATCTGGCTCGCGCTGTTTATGCGCTGCCATGTCCTCCCTTCGTCAAAGGACCTGTAGAACCCATACTCGCCCTTGATTATACCGTTGACATACAGTGTCTTGCAGTCGCTGTCAGGCGCAGCCTTGCCCATACCCTGGCGGTAAATGACGTCACCATCGGCCGATACTTTTCTGAAGTCAGCCGTGCCATTCAGCTTGTCAAAGATAATTTTCCACAGGCCCTGCTCCCCGGTCGATATCCAGATAACACCTGTTTTGCCTGACTCAGCGCGTATCTCGGCAGGCATCCTCCCGTCTATGCCTCCAAGCTCAAGAGCAGGAAAATCAGACGGCACTTGTATCTCATGGAATGTCCGGGCTCTGTCCCTGCTGATGTACAGCCTGGATCCATCTCCAAATCCGTAGAAGACCTCCGGGTCTACCCTGTCAGACATGACTTTGAGCGTATCCTGTTCATTATCCACTATATTCCCTTCCAGGTCATATACCCTGCATTTATTCCAGCTGCTCCCCAGATCATCAGTATAGACGACTGCATCCACAGGCAGCCGGCTGCCTTCCGCCAGGCTCCAGACCAAAGTCCTCCCGTCCGCTGAGACAGCTACCCATCCGGAGTTGGTGTTCGGCCTTCTGATGGCGTCAATCAATCGATCGATACGTTCTGTCAAGCCCGTAGGATCCTTCAGTCGGGTCCACGTCCTGCACTGATCCTCAGACCAGATAAGCCCGCCTGTTGTTTTACCTGTCCAGTTGCCCCTCGCAGTAACAGCTATATGCCAGGGATTGTCGTCGGGAAAATCGGCGTTCAGGCAGGTTATGTACCTGTTGCCATTCTCATCGGCAAATGAGTTCTCGGCAGGCTTTGTCAGATCGGTAAAGGCAAAGCCGCCCAGATCACCTATTATGTCTATAAGCCTGACCTCTCCCTTTGGCGGGCTGTATAAATTTAGATGCACTGTCTCCTCAAGTCCCTTGCAGCTTGGCTTCCAGACTACGGTTCCTCCCTCCGCTGCAGCGCATAGGTTTTCAGTCATGAATATACCCGTTCCGGTGTTGAACACAGCCCTGTCTGAGTCAAAAGGATCGATCTTGATGTCAGACAGCCAGTGTATGAGGTTTCCTCCGCCGTTATACTCAGGCTTCATATATGGAACCCCGTCAAAATCCATTTGACCTATAGTCAGCCCATGGAGTATCTGTGTCCAGGTCTCCCCAAAGTCCTCGGAGTAGAATACCGCGTCGCCCTTTGCGCAGCACTGGGTGGAGCATACCAGGCGGCCCGGCTTGGACGTGTCTGCGGATATGCCCCCAAAGCCGCTGAATCGGCATATGGCTTCCTTGCTTTCTGTTAACAGGGACATATCCGGGGTTATGTATTTCCAGCCTCGGATGTCTCCGTTTTCCGCCAACTCATATCTGATCACGCAGCCAAGCTGGGCTCCGCCCATATCACAGGCATAGCCCCGCCATCCCGCCCAGGAGTTCACCACCGACGCCATTGTCACATAAAGGTACCTTCCATCAAAGGCTGCCCGCTGGCCTACAAAGCCGGGGTAGTTGCCAATATCAGGCGGAGATGGCTGCCCTGGCATGGGCGAAAAGCTTCGGCCCCCGTCCCTTGATATATACAGGCTCGGCCCCCGTACATTGCCTACGGGCGAATTGTCCTTGCCTGATGCAGAAACGACTATCGTGCTGCACCGTCCGCCTGATCCGCTCCTGGGATCCAGCCAGACAAATGCGATATCGGTTTCGGGTTTTCCGTTAACGGGACATACAGGAAGCTCTCTCCAATGCTCCCCATGATCCTCTGATATAAGGAGACCGTTAGTCTGCGAACCAAAATAGATGACACCCGGATCGACAGGATCAACAATCAGACGCTCGCCCGTACCTCTGCCCGGCGCATTGCCATGCACCCCTGCGGGGATCTCAAAATACTCAAAATGTCTGCCCATATCCTTCGACCTGCACAAGTAGTTGTGCTTCCAGTCTCCGGCGGCTATATACAGCCATTCAGGATGATTGTCATCCAGGGCTATCGATAGAGGATAGGTCTCCCACTTGCCCGGGGCTGTGACATGGTCCACCAGCGAGTGCCAGGTCCTATCGTCAAAGTTGTACCGGTAGACACCGCCGATATCTGTGCGGGCATACAGTATCCCCTTTTTCAGTCTGTGAAAAGCAAAGCCCGTAACAAAGCCCCCTCCGGGTACGGGGGCATGTCTGTACTCATAGGGCACATATTCGCACTTCTTTGTCAGGCTCATCTCGTTTCCTCCAAATCACTTTGAGATCGGCTCAAAGATATAGTTTATGCCGGGTATCATACGGAGCCGGACCACCATGCCTTCGTTTTCCGGTCTTGCCTCCAGGATACGGCCGCTGACCAGGTCCAATAGCGCGTCATAGTCCTTTCTCAGCACAAGACGTATCTCATCATACCATGGCTGGAAGGAATGAAGGGCAAAGCAGTTGTTGTCATATGTAAACATGGCGACCTTGGAGAATGCATCCAGCTTGACAGGGCTGTCAGGGCAAAATACCCGGCGTATCTCATACAATATCTTTCTTGGATAATGGTACAGATCGCCATAGTCATCGGGTATCGTCATGATATAGAGCCTGCCCTTGCCGTAGATGGTCTTGAGCAGGAGCGGGAAGCCGTTGTCTTCACCCAGGCCTGCAACAAGCTCCCAGGTGTCATTGGTCATGAACTCGAGCTGGGGTATCACCACAGACTTTGCTGCTTCCAGGCGGCCGCCAAAGGTAACGCCCCCATTGTCTGAATATGCATAGGTGTTGATCATGGCCTTCCTGGAGGTATGGACTACATTGGCCAGCTCCTTTTGGAAGCCCATAGGCGAGGCTGCCTTTAGGAAGCCTGATGTCACTATGACAGTGCCGCCGGCGGACAAGGTGCCCTTGACCTTTTCTATTATCCGGCAGTCAATGGCAGCACTTTCCGTGAGGAAGACTGTCCTGGCCGATCGTGGGTATTCGGGCACCGGCTCAAGGGGTATGCCGAGCATGCCGATATAATCGTGCAGGTAATCTTCACCGTGGCCGTGAACAGGAAGATAACAGGCCGTACCCGTAGGATTCCCCAATAGCCCCAGCACTTTGTCCATATCGCTGAAAATCTGCCCGTTGATTGGTATGCAAAGCGAATATTGAGGACTCAGCAGGGAGCCTAAAGAGAACATCATGACCTCCCTTGCCTTGGCGAGCAGGGTCAAATATGCCTGCTGTGCATAGGAAGTATAATTGTATGTACATTCATACGGATCATACCATCCGCCACCGTTGCGGCCCGGGGCGATATTTTCAAGGTAGCGCATCAAAAAGTAGCTCAGATACTTGGGCAGGTGCTGCTGTGTATATGCAGGATTGCGGGTTTCTGTACCAGTGTAGACCATATCGAAAATGCGGGGTTCATCTTCCAGGTTGTAGCCGCTATCCTGATAATGCTCGTACCAGTTGGGGTACTTGATGATGACCTTCACATTGGGATTGACCCGCTTTGCTGTCTTTATGATGACATTTTCCGAGATGTCCCTCATCAGGTCCAGACGGAACTGCGCCCAGGTCCTTTCCCCCTTTGCTTCTATGCAGGACTGGCATCTGCAGTTGGTGAAATAAAAGTCGTCAAGGATGAACTCATCAAAAAGGGATGCCGTCAGCTCAACCACTTTTGTAAGGAGTCCTATCGTTTCATTGCTGGTATAGCACAAAGGATCAAAGCCGCCTTCACCGCCCGGAGGGGCGTCCGTGGTAATGCCCCCTGAGGTTTCTATACCCCGTTTGTTGAAAAACTCGATCAAGCGCTCGATTTGATCTCTGTCTATCGTCCTGCCGTGGCGATAGGTCTCCAGGTATACCTTCCCGACCCTGACTTGCTTTTCGATCCAATCAAGCTGCTCTGAAAACTTATCCAGGTCCGTCAGGTTGATCAGGTCGCCGACCGGGCAATAGATAGCTGCGTTGAAATTCTTGTACCCGTTCATTTTCATTCCTCCTTATCCACTAAGGTTGCTTTTGGTCCTGCCTTTATTTTATCTGCCCCTTTATCGGGTGATACTACCATGTTTTTCTTTACACAGGTCTGCTTTTCCTCCCTGATTTGCATATTTTAAAACGCAAAATGGGCTTTCCGTTGCCGGAAAACCCATTTGCTTTTAGATGTCAATGCAGTAACTCAGTCGTACTCATGCTTAGTTGCCAGAGCTCTTTACCGCATCCTCAAGGGCCTTGAGCTTGGCAGCCTCGCCCCTCTGGAACTCTACGCAATCCTGATAGCCGTACTCATTCGCCTTTTTTGTCATCTCTTCAACAAGCTTGTCGAACTCAGCATCGCTCTTTGCGTAAATAGCTCTCCAGGAGTAGGTCTTGATCGTTTCCGCAACCTGGTTCCACTTTGTCATAAGCTCGTCGCTCTTCGGTGCTTCAGAATAGGTTGTGGCAATTTTGACCGCTACATGGCCTTGATCCTCGAGGTAGTGCAGTACATCCGAGAAACCGGTCTTGTTTCTCCAATCCTGCTCTATTTCTGTTACAGGACGGTCAGCCCTTGTCTTCCAGTACTTGTAATTGTAGGTGCTGCCATCAGCCGCTTCCGGATTGGTTGCATCGGTCGACCATGTCGTATTGTTGATCTTGCTTGTTCCGTCAATGAACTTGCCGGTATATCCACCGCTCATCTCTGTATTTCCGTCCATCATCACTGCTTCTCCGAGATCGGTCAGGAACGGATTTCCATCTTCATTGTAATCCCAGGTTACGCCTTTAGGTCCGTACAGGGTGGTCATCACTCCCTCAGGAGTCGACAGCCAGTTGATTATTGCCATGCAAAGCTCTGGGTAGGCCGTATTCGCACCGATGGTCCATACACGGTTTCCACCATTTACATTAAGGCCGTAAGCGAGATTCTTCTGATCCTTTGCAGCCAGGGGCATCATTGCCTTGCCCTGGGAAAGGTGTGCTTCTGTGTTGTAAAGGCCGCTTGCCATCCAGTCGAAGATGTTGAAGAAAGCTGCACCTGTCTGGTAAGCTTCAGACATCTCGTCATAGGTCTGGGTCATGGAATCGGGATCCAGCAAGCCTCTTTGGTACAGCTTGTTGTAGAACTTCAGAGCTCTCAGGTACATCCCGCCTTCCATCAGGGCATCTTCATATACCTGTCTCTCAGCATGGTAGAGGCCGAAACCGAACTCATCATAACCGTAGAGTGCGCCGGTCGATTTGACCATCATGACCATGTTGCCGTCCCAGTCAGGGAACATGGAAACGCCGTATGTCTTTCCACCTGTATCGGATGTAGGCTCAAGGGCGACCATGTCCTCAAGAATATCTATGAAGTCTTCAAGTGTGTTAACTTCCGGATATCCGAGCTTGGCATACAAGTCCCAGCGGATGTCCGGGCGGTAGAAGAAAGCCTCATGGTCCTCGGAGTTTGAACCTACATTGTGGCCGAAGCCGTACAGGGTTCCTCCCGAAAGGTTTCTGTTCTTATCAAGGGCTGCCTGCATGTTTTCCCATATATATGGGCCATATTCCTCAACCAGGCTGTCTTCCTCCCAGTCAAACAGCATGCCTGCTTCTACAGCCTGCAGGTATTCATCACTGTCATTGCCAAATACCACTATATCACCGAGGTTTCCGGATTCCATACGGGTAGCGAAGGTACCGTCCCCTTCATTGATGATATTCAGTACTACGTTGAACTTCTCCTTCATGACCTGGGCGAACCAACCGATCTGCTCGCCTGAGTAATTGGCAAGCTGCGTGTAGACTGTCAGCTTGACTGTCTCCTTGGGTATGATGTCTGCCAGCTTGTCGCCGCTTCCTGAAGGAGCCGGCGAGGGGTCAGCATTTTTTTTGCTGCCACAGGCTGCGAAAGAGAATACCATAACGCTTATCAGCAGTATGGCAATGATCTTCTTTGAAATGTTCATAAAAGTCCTCCTTTGAGTGTTTTTATATAATGCGTTGATGCATATACATCAACGGTCATTACCTCAGGTCATACAGCAAGGTCCTGATCAGCCCTTAACGGCACCTATCATGATGCCCTTTTCAAAGTAACGCTGCATGAAGGGATAAACGAGCAGTATCGGGATTATCGTGACCATTGCAACCGTAAGCTTGACTGTCCTCATATTTAGGGCTGCGTTCAATACCGACTCGTTAACCGATCCGCCTGAATTCATAAGGGCTGACAGGTTCGAAGTGCTGCTCAGGTATATATACAGACGATACTGCAAGGTATAGAGCTCCGGCTTGCCGGACATCAGGATCATTGAATCGGTAAAGCTGTTCCAGTGTCCCACTGCCCCGAATATTGCTATAGTCGCCAGGATCGGCTTGCTGAGCGGCCAGATGATTTTCCTGAATATAGTGAAATAACCCGCACCGTCTACAAAAGCGCTCTCCTCAAGCTCTGCCGGGATCGACTCTATATAGGTCTTCACCAGGATTATGTTGTATGGGGCTACAATGCCGGGTATGATGTACCCCCAGAAGTTGTTGGTCAGCCCCAGCATCGACATATTAAGGTACCAGGGTATCAGGCCTGCGTTGAAATACATGGTAATGATCAGGAGCCGATAGATAAACCTCCTGCCCCACATATTCCGCTTGGTGACAAGATATCCGACGAAGGCTGACGCCAAGACCATGGTAGCAGTGCCAATCACGGTACGGGCTACCGATACCATGACGGAAGCCCCAAGATTGTTTACATTGACCAGAGCAAGGTAATTCTTAAAATGTATACCTATGGGGTATAGCTTGATCTGGCCTGTCCTGACCAGTTCATTGTCACTGATCGTATTTATCAGCAGATAGTAAAAGGGAAATATGCATATCAGGGTAAAGAGTATAAATACTGTATAGTTAATTATGTTGAAAATAATATCTCCCTTTGCCCGCATATAACGGTGTTTCCTTGTTTTAAGCGGCTTCCGGCTCTGTTTTGTGTTGTATGCTGCATCCATTGTTCTACCCCCTTTACACGATGGTCTCGCCGCGTACCAGTTTCGATATCCGGTTGGCAGTGAACAGGAGAGTTACGCTGATAATAGACTTGAGCATGCCAACGACTGTAGCAAGCGGTATATTACCCGATCCGCCGCTTCCAAGTCCCAGGGTATACACATATAGGTCCAGCACTTCTATTGTGGTCTTGTTTGCAGAATTCTTGAACACAAAGTACTGATCCATGCCGTTTGACAGTATGCCCGCTATGGAAAGAAGGAGCAGCACGCTGAAGGTCGGAATAAGTCCGGGAACAGTGATATTCCACATCTTTCTGAACCTTCCCGCCCCATCTATGGTCGCTGCCTCATATAGCTGCTGGTCAATGCCGGATATTCCCGCTATATAGATGATCGCGCTCCAGCCAAGTCCTTTCCAGGTATTCCACGCCCACATCTTCAGCCATATGTGATCTCCGTCCATCAGAAAATTCCTGCCTTTCTCAATGATGCCCAGGTCGATGAGCATGGAATTGACAAAGCCTTCAGTGGAGAACAGGGCAAAAGCGAAGGTATATACCAGGACCCAGCTAATAAAATTGGGTATCGTAGTAAATGTCTGGACCATCCTGCTCACCCTGGCGGACTTTATCTCAGCCAGGAATATGGCGAATGCCATTGGCAGCCATGAAGTGGCGATACCGATACCGCTCATGGCCAGCGTATTTGTGATGACCCTGGCTATGTCCCTTCTGGTAGCAGGGTTTTCAAACAGGAAGGTGAACCACTTGAGGCCGACAAACTCGTTCAGGCCAAGTCCTGGCTTGTAATTGAAGAAAGCATACCTCCAGCCCCACAAGGGCAAATAGGCAAATACAAGGGTCAGAATCACAAAGGGAAGTATCATCAGGAACAACTGATACTTGGGTTCCATTTCATATCGGTCCGTAGCCTGGGGCTTTGGGAGCTTTATCGCAGTTATCAGGCTGATCGCAAGATTCAACGCAAGCAATCCGAAAAGGACATAGATCCCGATCGGAAGCATGGGCTGTACCTTGACCGGATTGCCGGTTTGAGACATTGCAATGTATGCAGGTATAAGCATGATGAGCCCGGGCATGCCTATCGCTGACCCTATCGCTGCCAGCCTTGCCCCTAGCTTTTGAAATCGTAATTTACCCAGGGTCATAAAGCACCCGGCAGAAAGCATGGCTATACCTAGAGTGATTACAACAGAAGCTAAAAATATCAGGGTAATGGTACTCTCTTCTACCCATCCCCTGTTGATAGCCCTGGTGAACCCGCCTTTCAATGACGTATATGACAAGGAGATGGTCAGCAAGGCCGAATCCTTGCTGATCAAAGCGCTCAATCTGGCCGGATTAAATGCCGGCAGTACAAGGGAGATCATCAGCAGTATGGAAACTGCTCTCAACAGGTACAGCATTATATCGCTGAGTCTATTTCGTCTGGTTTCCAAATCATCACTTCCTATCCATCATCTATAGCCATACGCATTTTCTAATAGCAGCATTATTTACCGATTCTATTGCCTGCCCGAAAATGCTATAATTGCTGTCGGCCTGTTTGATAAACCACTTGTCTGGTTGACATAATAATTATAGGTTTCGATGTGTGTATAGTCAAGTGTAAATTATATATATTATACAATATATACAGGTTTATTTTGGTTATATTGCTAAAATGATTGCCGCTAACGGTTTAATATGGTTCATACATACTTTATCTGGTATCATTCCTTAAAACAAAGAGCCAGTATACTCTCGACACAAAAAGAAAACCTCTGAACGTATAGCTCAGAGGTTGTTGGTTTTTAAATAGAAGCTGGTTCTATAGGTCTTTATTATCGTATGATGGAATGGCTTTCTTGTCTGATGGCCTGCCTAGCCCTTGAGCCTGACTATCACCGGACTGCTTATGTCAAGAGGGGTCACTTTCATACCTGAAACAGTTGCTTCACAGGATCCGTTGCGTACTTCTGCAACTGCTTCTACGTTTCTCAAAAGGATCGTGTACCTGCAGTCACGGCCTTTGTGTTCAAAAACCATGCTACCGTCTCGATTTTCTGCCATCAAGACCAGCTCAGACTCGCCGCAGGCATTATACACCGATGCTCTTGCAGCAGCTCCCTCTTCAAGGTTGAACACATGGAACTCTACCCCGTCTGCATAGTCATAGTCCGGCCTGCCGTCAACAGCGCCTACCGGGATGATCGAATTGGGCCTGACCATCAGGGGTATACTCATATAGCCGTGGTGCTCTTTTCTCCAGGCTCCACCCGCAACAGTTTCGCCTGTTATAAAGGACGTCCATTTTCCTTCCGGCAGGTAATAGGCCACATCACCGGTCCTTGTGAATACGGGAGCAACAAGCAGGGAGTCGCCCAGCATGTATTGGCGGTCAAGATAGTCGCAGGCCGGATCATCCTCAAACTCCAGGACCATGGCCCGCATCAGCGGCAGCCCATCTTTGGACGCCTCGACCGCTTTACTGAATATGTAAGGCATCAGCCTGCATTTCAGCCTGGTGAAATACCTAAGCACATCAACGGCTTCTTCATCAAACAGCCAGGGCACTCTATAGGAGTTGTTGCCGTGCAGCCTGCTGTGGGTCGACAACAGGCCGAAAGCGACCCAGCGCTTGTAAAGGTCAGGAGATGCAGTGCTCTCAAAGCCGCTTATATCATGGCTCCAGAATGCAAAGCCTGAAAGGCACAGGGACAGGCCGCCCCGCAGGCTCTCAGCCATGGACTCATAGCTCGATATGCAGTCACCGCCCCAGTGGACGGGGAATCTTTGTGAGCCGGCTGTGCCGGAACGGGCAAACACTACTGCTTTGCCCTTGCCCAGCTTTTCTTCGAGTACCTTGAAAACCACCTTGTTGTAGAGATAGGAATAGTAGTTGTGCATTTTTTCGGGATCGGAACCGTCATGGTATACGACATCAGTCGGTATCCTTTCGCCAAAGTCGGTTTTGAAGCAGTCAACACCCATATCGATGAGCCTTCTGAGATAGCCGGCATACCATTCACAAGCTTTCGGATTTGTAAAATCTACTATGCCCATACCCGGCTGCCACAGGTCCCACTGCCAGACATCCCCGTTGGGCCTTTTCAGCAGATAGCCTCGCTTCATGCCCTCATCAAACAACCTGGATTTCTGGCCGATGTAGGGGTTGATCCACACACATATCCTAAGGCCCTTTTCTTTGAGCCTTCTCAGCATTCCCTCTGGGTCGGGGAAGACCCTGTCGTCCCATTCAAAGTTGCACCATTCGAACTCCTTCATCCAGAAGCAGTCAAAGTGGAAAACATGCAGAGGCAGGTCACGCTGGGCCATGCCGTCTATAAAGCTGTTCACGGTATCCTCGTCATAGCTTGTCGTAAAGGATGTCGTCAGCCACAGCCCGAAGGACCATGCAGGCGGCAGGGCCGGCTTGCCCGTAAGGTCAGTATAGTTCTTGATTACCTCCTTGAGCGATGAGCCTCCGATAATGAAGTACTCCAGCTCTTCACCCGGAACGGAAAACTGGGCCCTGGACACTACCTCGGATGCGATTTCATATGATACGCACTCCGGATGGTTGACAAACACGCCGTAGCCCCTGTTGGTCAGGTAGAAGGGCACGTTTTTATAAGCCTGCTCAGACGATGTACCCCCGTCTCTGTTCCAAATATCGACTACCTGCCCGTTCTTAACAAAGGGAGTAAAGCGTTCGCCAAGGCCATAGACACATTCGCCAACCTGAAGGCCGAGCTGTTCTCTCATAAAATTGCCTTCCGGGGCGGTTATATAGGCCATGTTCTTCCTGCCCGTGCCGGTCAGGTACCTTTCGCCGTAATAGAAGTCCATTGACCAGTCTTTGATGCTGATGACAGCTTTGGTGCTCCCACTTTTAAATTCTATCGTCTCTTCGCATTCAGTGATTTCGATAGGAGCGGTTTTGTCCTCAGATAGTTCAAAATCAGGACCCTTTTTTCTGCAGCCCTTGTAATGATATACCCTGACTTTGATGACATCAGGCATGGGGGAGCTTAGCTCCGCTGTCAGCACAGGTCCGGCCAGGGTCTGCCCCCGGTGTACGATTCTGATATGGGGCAGGGTCAATATAAGCTTACCGTCTCTAATCTCATGATCGGCTACTTCAGCAGGGCTGTATATATTTACACCCTCCCTGTTGAGCCACAATCCGTTGGAGAATTTCATACTCAGGCCAGAGTGCTCATCTGACAAGCACCCGGCAGCACCTCCTCTTTTAGTAGTATTTGGCTTTCCTTAGTCTGCAATGATCTGCCTGGCCAGCATCGCAGGTGATGCGGACCTTGAGGAAAAAGGCTTTAGTCTGACTGTAAACTTGAAATCCCTTGTATAGAGCTTGTATTTTTCCAAGGGCCCCGGCCCGCAGCTGTTAGAGCCCAGCCCATTGTGTCTGTGATCCAGATTCAGGGTTATGAAATCCCTCCGGACCAGGTCACAGGCATGCCTGGCTTCTTCAAGATCCGTGTCGGTATATGGGCGGGCACTGAAGTCAAGACCTGGCATGCCAACCGCAAGCAGCCCGGTCCCTGTCGGATCGACTGCAGCAGTCCAGTAAACATCCGTCCTGTTGCCGTTTTCCTGGGGATATACATAGGGTGTGAACAGTTCATCCACAGAAGCGGTATAAACACCATAGCGGTTGGCTTCCTTACTGTCCGCATATGATTCGCCCGGTCCCCTGCCATACCAGGTAAACTGGTCCATATCAGCCGGTATGGCCATCCGGAGCCCGATTTTGGGCAAGGTTTCCGGCAAGGGAGAGCCAGATGGGCCTCCCGCGACAGACAGTATCACATCCCCGCTGCCAAAAACCTCATATGTATACTCGGCATTTATACACCAGGACAGGATCGGAGGCCCTATCCTAGTGCTTACCTTTATCAGGGCGGACCTGCCCCCATACTCAAAGCTTACCTTTTCTGTCCTGTGCTGCAGCGCATGCAGGCCGAACCTGCGCCATTCATGCTTTATATGCATTTCATTGTCCGTCGGAGCATGCCAGAAATTGAGCCTTGGGCCGCTTACTATAAGCATCCTTCCCTCATGCTCCCAGGATACTATTGTCCCGTATAGCTTGTCAAACCTTAGGCTGAAATTCGCACCGCATATGGAAATAAACCTGTCGTCCTCGCTGCAGCCAAGCTGCGGCATTGAACCTTTGCTCACGGCAAAGCCAGCCGGTACATCCACGGGCAGCCTGAACTGGGCCCACGCTACCTCATGGCCTTGCTTTGCCCATTTGGTATCATGTGCTAGCATAAAGCTTATGTTGAGCCAGTAATCCGCACCCGGCGTCACCCGCTTAGGTTTGTCCCACGGAATGACCACATCCCTGCTTTCACCGGCAGGAATAGCTGGCAGCGCCAATGTACCGGAGCTAAGCAACATCCCGTCGGATTCCATGCTCCAAATCGCCTTGAGGTGGTCAAGGCCAACAAAGTCATACAGGTTCATTATCCTGAACCTGCCCTCGTTTAGGTCAGCTGCTTCGACCTTCACTGGCTCTATGATCTTCTTGTATTCAATGAGCCCTGGCGACGGCTTGCGGTCGGGGAAAAGAAGTCCGTCTATCACAAAGTTGCCGTCATTGGGCCAGTCCCCGAAATCACCGCCATATGCGTAGTATTCCCGGCCGCCCTTGTAGCAGAGTATGCCGTGGTCGATCCATTCCCAGACAAAGCCTCCCTGCAGCCTGGGATACTTGTAAAAGGTTTCCCAGTATTCCTTCAGCGATCCGGGGCCATTACCCATAGCATGGGCATATTCACACATTATATGCGGATATTTCATGCCATGGAGTCTGCCTGCGAGCTCCATCTCCTCCACTGACGTATACATGGTACTATGCACATCGCAGCTTTTAAGTACATACGCCTCATCCTTGAAATGACGGCTCGACTCTCCCTCGTAATGGACCAGCCTCGTTTGATCCCTGGTTTTTATCCATTTGTACATTGCGATGTGATTGCAGCCAAAGCCCGATTCATTGCCCAGGGACCACATCACTATGGAGGGATGGTTTTTGTCCCGTTCCACCATCCGGCTGACACGGTCTAGATATGCCTCCTGCCAGTCAGGGTCATCGCTGAGCCTTTCCAGGCAGCCCGCCATCTCGAATCCGTGGGTTTCCAGATCCGTCTCATCTATGACATAAAGACCATACTCATCACACAGATCTAAAAAGACTGGATCGTTTGGATAATGGGAGGTCCTGACTGCGTTGATATTATGCCGCTTCATCAGCAGGACATCCTCCAGCATGGCTTGATATGGGACCGCCCTGCCCAGGGTCGGGTGATGGTCATGCCGGTTGACGCCCTTGAACTTGATTGCCTTGCCGTTTACAAGCAACCTCCCGTCTTTCAGTTCAACACTGCGGAATCCAGTCCTCTGGGGTACGACCTCCAGGATGTTTCCGCTGCTGTCCTTGAGTATCAGTACTATCATGTACAGGCAGGGATTTTCTGCAGACCACAGTACCGGTTCTTTTACTTCCATAGTGACCTTTATACTGTTCTCACCCCTCGCAAGATCCAGGCTCTCAAGCCGGGCTATGCCTGCTTTCCGCCCGTCCTCTTTCATCAAGAGGCACTCAAGCCCTATCCCCCTGACTTCTTCATCCGATGTGTTGTTCAGGGCAATATCCGCATATAGGACTGCGTCCTTGTATCCATTGTACAGGTCTGTCCATACGAAGGCATCCCCTATATGGACCCCCGGTCTGGCCAGCAGATATACATCCCTGAATATGCCGCTGAGCCACCACATGTCCTGATCCTCCAGATATGTCCCGTCGGACCACTGGTATACCCTGACGGCCAGAATGTTCTTACCCGGCTTTATCAATGGAGTGATATCAAACTCCGATGGCATCCTGCTGACCTGGCTGTATCCGGCAAGAGTGCCGTTCACCCAGACATGGAACGCGCTATCGACCCCTTCAAAGTTCAGCGTTATCCTGAATCCCTCCCACTCCTCCGGGATAAAGAACTCCCTGCGGTAGCAGCCCGTAGGGTTTTCAACCGGTACATGCGGTGGGTCGACCGGTATAGGATATGCTATATTGGTGTAATGGGGCCTCCCATATCCCTCAAGCTGCCAGTTGGATGGCACCTTTATCCTGTCCCATCCGGTCGTATCAAAGTCCGCATTGTAAAATCCGGCAGGTGCCTCCTGAGGTGAAGGAGCGTAATAAAAGTCCCACTGCCCATTCAGCAGTAAAAACCTGCTTGAAAGGCCACGCTGATATGTCACAGCCGTGTCGGGATCAGAATATGGAAAAAAGTGTGCCCTGCTTTTCAGCCTGTTGCGCCCAAGCACCTTGTGATTGCTCCAGTCCGGCAACCCTTCTGTGGTAAATGTGTTTTCTTCTCTAATCAGCGAACCTTCTACGTTGTCTTGATGATACATCTGTATGCATGCCTCCTCTTTAGGATTCTGCTGCTTTGATTATATAAGCTTCACCCGCTCTGCAGTCAAAGGAAATCAGCCCGTCATGGCCATATTCCGCTGCAATGGGTCCGTCTCCTGAGCAGATCACAACTGGTGTCTTTGCCTTTACCAGGCACTTGCCGTATACATGAGAGTATATCCTCCCGCAGGTTATCCTGCTGTCTTTCCAGGCTATGTCAACAGTATAACCGCCCCTTGCCCTGAGCCCTCTGACCTCCCCCTCCGGCCACATGGGCGGAAGGGCGGGAAGCAGGCTGATATGACCCTGGTGGCTCTGCAGGAGCATTTCGGCTATACCTGCTGTAGCTCCGAAGTTGCCGTCGATCTGGAACGGCGGATGAGCATCGAAAAGGTTGGGATACACAGACCTTTTGAGTAAAGTCATAACGAACCTATAGGCATTTTCCGCATCCCCCAGCCTGGCCCAAAGGTTGATAAGCCATGCGCAGCTCCATCCGGTATGCCCTCCGCCATGTTCAATTCGCCTGATAAGGGATTTACGCACGGCTTTTATCAGGCCAGGGTCTTTACGTTTTAAAATCCAGCAGCCAGGATATACGCTGTAAAGGTGGGACATATGCCTGTGTCCGGGTTCCTTTTCATCAAAGTCAAAAAACCATTCCTGAAGCTGGCCGTGCCGCCCGATCTTGAACCCGGGCAGGCGCTTCAATGCCAATGCCAGCTCAGAACGCAAGCCCTCATCCACCTGTAGTATCTCAGCTGCCTCGATGCAATGATGAAACAGCTCCCGTATCAGGGAAATATCCACGGTGCTTGCATAGCTCACACTGCATTCCCTGCTGTCTGGCAGCAGGAACATATTTTCAGGTGAAGTGGACGGGCAGGTGACAAGGTTGCCTTCCTTGTCTTGGACAAGCCAGTCCAGGCAGAACAAGGCAGCACCTTTCATGGCCGGATAGGCTCTTTCCCGTAAGAACCTTATATCCTTGCCAAAGAGATAATGCTCCCATAGATGGCTGCATAGCCACACCCCTGCCATAGGCCAGCAGGCCCAGCTCGCAGATCCGCTTACCGGTGTAGCGGACCTCCACAGATCCACATTGTGATGGGCGACCCATCCCCTGGCCTGGTAATGCACCTGGGCCGTTTTCCTACCGGTGATCATCAGCTCTTCGATCATGTCAAACAGGGGTTCGTGGCATTCCGCCAGGTTGCATACCTCGGCGGGCCAGTAATTCATCTCTACATTGATGTTAGTCGTATAGTTGCTGTTCCAGGGAGGCCAAAGCTCCTCGTTCCAAATGCCCTGCAGGTTGGCAGGCTGGGTGCCCGGCCGCGAGCTTGAAATCAGCAGGTAGCGCCCATACTGGAATAAAAGGGCCGCCAGGGCGGGATCCTCTTCCCCGTTTCTCACCCGTTCGATCCGTTCATCAGTAGGCAGTCTCTCAGCCTCATTGTGCCCCAGGTCGATATGTACCCTGCCAAATAGCCCGCGGTAATCTTCTACATGTCTTTGCCTTATCTCATCGTAAGCTTTAGAAGCTGCTGCTGCCATGGCTTCAGCACAGGCAGTCCGGTAGTCCCTGCCTTCTGTGACCGGGTTTTTGTCAAAGCCGTTAAAGCTGGTAGCCGCTGATATGTATATGAAAGCCCTGCTTGCGTTCCTGACGATGATAGTATCGTCCTCAGCCTTCACACGGCCGTCCTCACAGATCGCCTTGACCATGAAGCCAAACATTATGCCCTGGTGGTACTTATCGCTCATAGGTTCGCATTGCCCCTCCAGGAACAGGCAGTCATTTTCAGTGGCCTTGACCCTGTAAGATATCAGGCTGTCCGCTGAGATCCTGAAGCTGAGTCTGCGCGGCTTATTGCTTTCCATCCTTATGGCGATCACCTGGTCCGGTGCGCTGGCAAGGACCTCTCTGGTATAAAGGCAGCCGTTCTGCAGGTATGAGGTACGGACAATGCCCTCACAGAGATCAAGCTCGCGCATGTATTTATCCGGCTCGGCATCAGAATCAAAGTCTATGTAAACATTCCCTAAAGGCTTGTATGCCTGATTGTCGGGGCCGTGCATCTTTTCTTCGATGATCTGCTGCGCTTCCACATATTTTCCGTCAAAGATCAGGCTCCTGACCTCATCAAGGTAGTTATGTGCATCATAGTTGTTTGTGTCATAGGGCTGTCCCGACCACAGAGTGTCCTCGTTGAGCTGGATCCGCTCCCGCCTTACTCCTCCAAAAACCATGGCCCCAAGGCGCCCGTTGCCCACAGGGAGCGCTTCGACCCATTTTTCGGCCCTCTTTTTATACCAGAGTCTCATGGGGTTGGCACTGATCGTGTCATTGAAAGGGCATCGCTCCATACATGCACCTCCTCTGCTTCTTTATAATCCAGCCGCAAAACCATTTATGCCGATAATCTCAGTCTGACTGCAGGCACCAATCGACAGCATTCCTAAGGAGCCTTTGAAAGGATGGCTCCAGCCATACCTCAAGGTTGTGCCCCGGTGTTATCACACATACCTTGCCAAGGCCTGACCGCTTGATCCAGCCTGCGGGCTGGCTGCCGTGATCTGAATGGGTGGTCATGAAGCATTCTATGCTGTCGTCATTCATGTCCATGAAATAATGCTCATCCATGACGGTAAAGTCGCTGCAGCCCTGGGTCATGAAGTGATCGGGGTCCATTTTCGCAGTCACCGGGCATTGCTCCGGGTGGTGGTCAAATACTCCGCCAAGCAGGCGGCGCAGGGTCCACTGCTCTTCGTAGTCCGCTGTGCCGGAATGGATCACCAGCAAGGAGCCCCCCTTATCGACAAAGTCCTTGAACATATCCTGGATCTCGTCGGTCATCCATGGAGCCTCATTCTCTGCATTGACATTGTTCTCTTTGCTCAGAATAACCAGTTTGCTGCCTTTGAATATATCCGGGCTGAAGTCAGCAGCATCTTCTATGTACTCAAAACGGATATCTGAGCTCTCTAACGATGACAGTCCCTTTTTGACTACTTCACCGGGATGCCAGATGTCATTACATAATACCGGAATAATCATAAATTACCTCCTGAATATTTTTAGTTTCATGTGTAATCAGATTATATCACAAAGGATCAGGAAAATTACAGCCAACACCTCTAGTACAGAATTTTTGCATTGAAGACGCACTCACAACAGTATATATGATGAGCCATTACAGATAAGGGCACACATATCGATGTCGTTCTATCCGCTTAATCCTAATAATATATATCAGCAAATATTTCAATGACAAGTAATGATACAGTAAAAGATATAGTATAAAAATGCTCCCCCTTGTGGAAGGCTGTTACATTCAACTACCTACCTTCAGGGGAGCATATAAGCTTAATGGGACATCATATTCTGTATTTTCTCGATCTGCTCAAGGACCCTTTTCATCATTTCCTCATACTTAGCTTTCTTTTCTTCTTCCTCTTTGACAACGGCGGGCGGCGCTTTCTTAATAAAGCCTTCGTTGCTGAGCTTGCCGTTGACCCTGGCCAGCTCCTTGTCAAGGTTTTCCTTTTCCTTATTGAGCCGGCTGAGCTCTTTTTCAAAATCGATCAGGTCCTCAAGGGGCATGAATATCTGGGCTGTATCAGTCACGGCTGATACTGCATTTGGAGCTATGCTGTTCCTGTCGCTCTGTACCACGACTGCAGATGCGCCTGCCAGCTTTTCAAAGTAAATAGCTGCTTCTTCAAAGAGCCTAATGTTTGCACCCTCAGTCACAATGATCAGCTTAGCCTTTCTTGAAGGATGCACTTCCATCTCTGCCCTGATGTTCCGTATAGCTTTTATAGCGTCCATCACGGCCTGCATTTGCTCCTCGGCTTCCTCGTCCAGTTCCGCTTCGTTGACCCTGGGCCATGAGGACACCATTATGCTGCCTGTGTTGCCCGGCAGGTGCTGCCAGATCTCCTCAGTGATAAAGGGCATGAATGGATGCAGCAGCTTCATGGTATTGGACAGTACATAAACAAGGGTATGAAGGGCTGTATGCCTTGCAGTCTCATCCGTACCGTACAGCCTTGGCTTTACCAGCTCTATATACCAGTCGCAGAACTCATCCCATATGAAATCATAGACCTTCTGAGCCGCAAGGCCGAGCTCATACTTGTTTATGTTTTCAGTCACTTCGCCTGCCAGCCTGTTGTATCTGCTTATGATCCATTTGTCCGGGATCTCCGGCTTGCCCGGAGCCAGAGCATCGCCATGAACGTTCTCCAGATTCATCATGATAAATCTCGATGCGTTCCATATCTTATTGGCAAAATTGCGGCTTGCCTCTACCTTCTCTGTCGAAAACCGCATGTCATTGCCGGGCGAGTTCCCCAGGATCAGGCTAAGGCGCAGGGCGTCAGCACCGTACTTGTCTATTATCTCCAGGGGATCTATGCCGTTGCCCAGCGACTTGCTCATCTTTCTGCCCTGAGCATCGCGGACTATGCCGTGGATAAGAACATCCTTGAAGGGCACTTCGCCCATATGCTCGATCCCTGAGAAAATCATCCTGGCTACCCAGAAAAAGATGATGTCATAGCCAGTAACGAGTACATTGGTAGGGTAGAAGTATCGGAGGTCCTCAGTCTCGTCAGGCCAGCCCAGGGTCGAAAAAGGCCAAAGCGCCGAGCTGAACCATGTGTCCAGTACATCCTCGTCCTGTTTGAAGCCTGTGTGGCCGCAGGTGCATTTTTGCGGCGGCTCCTTGGAGACGATCGTCTTTCCGCAGCTTTCGCAGTAATAGGCCGGGATCCTGTGCCCCCACCAGAGCTGCCTTGAAATACACCAGTCGCGGATGTTCTCCATCCAGTTGAAATAGATTTTCTCAAACCGTTCCGGCACAAACCTGACCTTGCCAGACCTGACGGCTTCGATCGCAGGCTCAGCCAAGGGCTTCATTTTGACGAACCATTGCTTTGAGACGATAGGCTCTACGACTGTATGGCACCTGTAGCATTCACCTACGTTATGCTTGTGCTCTTCGACTTTCACCAGGAGGCCTGACTCTTTTAGATCCTCTACTATGGCTTTCCTGGCCTCGTAACGGTCCATACTCTCGTACCTGCCTGCATGACTGTTCATAGTGCCATCGTCGTTCATGACCCGTATCTGTTCAAGGTCATGCCTCAGGCCCACTTCAAAGTCATTGGGGTCATGGGCAGGCGTTATCTTTACAACTCCGGTGCCCAGCTCCATGTCGACATATGTGTCTGCGATAACGGGTATTTCCCTGTTTACCAGCGGCAATATGACGGTTTTGCCTATAAGGTGGCGGTATCTCTCATCATCGGGATGGACCGCCACGGCTGTATCGCCGAGCATAGTTTCCGGCCGGGTCGTGGCAACCACTACTTTTTCGTCTTCTCCCTTTACCGGATAGGCGATATGCCAGAAGCTGCCCTGTTTTTCGTCGTATTCGACCTCAGCATCGGACAAGGCCGTCTTGCATTCCGGGCACCAGTTGATTATCCGATCCCCCCGGTATATAAGGCCTTTCTCGTACAGGTTGACGAAAACTTCATTGACTGCCCTGCTGCAGCCCTTGTCCATGGTAAACCTTTCTCTCGACCAGTCGCATGATGAGCCAAGCTTTTTGAGCTGGTCGACGATCCTGCCTGCGTACTGCCTTTTCCACTCCCAGGCCCGCTCAAGAAAGCCTTCCCGGCCCAGGTCATACTTGGTAAGGCCCTCATCTGCCAGCTTCTCCACTATTTTGACCTCTGTCGCTATACTGGCATGGTCCGTCCCAGGCAGCCACAGGGTCGAATACCCCTGCATACGCTTGAAGCGGATTATGATATCCTGCCAGGTGTTATCCAGGGCATGGCCCATGTGGAGCTGGCCTGTTATATTCGGCGGCGGGATAACGATGCAAAATGGCTCCTTGCTCTCGTCCACCCTGGCATGGAAATAGCCTTTTTCAAGCCAGTCCTGATAGATCCTGTCTTCCACCTGAGCGGGATCATATGTTTTTGCCATCAACTGTTTTGTCTCCACAACTATCCCTCCAAAACTAAAAAAGCCTTCATCCTAAAGGACGAAGGCATTCTTCGCGGTACCACCTTAATTTTTAATCGCACTAAATGGCAATCAAACACTCTGGCTCTATAACGTGAGCAAAACGTTCTGACTTAAAATAAACACTTTCGGTCAGAAGGCTCAAAAGCGACCTTCCGCAGTGCTCTCCCGGGAAACCTTTCAGCCGGCGAGTCTCCCTCTCTGTTGGATGCATTGTGCGTACTCCTCTTTTTCATTGCCTTTGCGCTATCCGTTACTAGAGATTATACCCAAAACCGTTGAAATGTCAACCTTTTTTTCGTTTATACCCTATTATCGTATATTGTATGAAAGCCATTATCGTACTGGCAATGGCGATAAGCAGCACATACCAGGCATAAGGCTGTACCTTGAATACCTGAAGGGTGATCGCCACGTAGAACAATACAGTGGCCAGCTTGCCGTAAAAATTGGCCTGCACGATTATATCCTTTTTGTATAAAAATGCAGCCCCGAGTATCATCAACAGCTCCTTCAGCGCTATGACTATGATGACCCACAATGGAACTATCCCATCTATGTACATGCACACCATGACCGTGATAAGCATCAGCTTGTCAGCAAGCGGGTCCATGAGCTTGCCCCAGTCAGTCACAAGGTTGTAGCGGCGGGCGATGAAGCCGTCCAGCACATCGGTGGCTCCTGCTGCAAGAAACACAATAAAAGCCCATATTTCATTGGACTTTATCCCTTCGTTTAAATATAAGAATGCGAACAGGCCTATCATGAGAAACCTGATGACTGTAAGCGTGTTAGGGATATTCAAAAAGTAAGCCTCCCTTCATGCCGTCTCGACATTGAGCCTAGCCACTACTATTGTATTCGACTAAACCATCTAAAGTCCTCTAATATTTAGTAAATTTACACGCCTGTCTACAAAACCCGATTCCCTGCTCTAACAGGACACGAACCAATTGTAATGTATTTCCTGTGTAATGTCAAACACAAATTCACGTCCTTCAATCCTTTTAGCTATATGGTCTGCAGACACGTAGATTTTATTATTGAAAACCCTGCAATAAGTGGTATCATTTATTATATGTATATGACGCGTCGAAAGGAGACATTTATGAAAAAATACCTGTTTCCCAGGGAAGGCCGCTTTTACAAGGCAAATCTCCACTGCCACAGCACTATTTCCGATGGCAGGCTTTCTCCGGAAGAACTGAAGGCCTTATATAAAAGCAACGGATACTCCGTTTTGTCGATAACCGACCATGAGGTATTGATAGATCACTCTTATCTGAACGACGCTGACTTCCTCACCATAACCGGATATGAAATAGCAGTAACTGAAGACAAGCCCGGACCATTTGACCTCAAGAAAACCTGTCATCTCAACCTTTTCGCCACAAGACCTGACATCGATACCGCCGTTTGCTTCAACCCGGACTATTGCTGGTGCATCAGCAAAGAGATCATCGACCGTCAGAAATACAAGGGCGGGATCTATCATAGAACCTATTCACCCGAAACCATCAACCATATCATCGAGGAGGCCAACAACAGCGGATTCATAGTGCAATACAACCATCCGGCATGGTCTCTGGAAGACGCATTTGATTTCTGCAGATATAAGGGATTCTTCGCCATGGAGATCTACAATACCGGCTGTGCGAAAATGGGCATAAGCGAGTACAACATCAAGGATTATGATACATACCTGCGCCAGGCCGGCAGGATATTCTGTACTGCCAACGATGACTGCCACAGCATGGCCGACAAGCCTGCTGCATTGTCCGATTACTTTGGCGGTTTCACTATGATAAAGGCAGAAAAGCTTACCTATTCGGCAGTCATGGATTCACTGATCAAAGGGAACTTCTACGCCTCCTTCGGTCCGTATATCAATGAACTTTATGTAGAAGATGGCAAGGCATATATAAAATGCTCAGATGCCAGGTACATTTCCATGACTACCCAAGGCAGGCGGGCAAAGCTGTTTGCTGCCGAAAACGGACGTGTGTTAAATGAAGCCGTCTTTGATATCCACCCTATGGACGGGTATATCCGCTTTGATGTCACGGACAGCGAAGGAAGGCATGCAAATACAAGGGCTTATTTCCTGGATGAGTTTACTGTCGAGTAAATCCAATACCATCCATGCCCATTCGCATTAATATATTGCTCTTTTATATAAAGCCTTTAATTGCAGGTTGTAAATCGGCGTTGCTATTCTAGCCATCTCCACTCCGAGAACCTGCCTCCGCCTGAGTAAAGTATCCCGGCTATATCATCGGTTTCCTTGTTTCGCAATATTACCTTTGCACCATACTGATCCTCCTTGCTATAGCCCTGGCCGTTCATATACTCGATCAGTCTGTCATATGGCGACTCCGTTCTCGTGATGACTCCGGGCTTAGCTAGATCACCGCATACTCAGCGCCGACAAGCGAGATCCTGCACACTCCATAAATACTTGTAAAAGGGGTTGCAAGGCCGAAAGCAGACTTGGATAGGATTTGCTTGCGTGTTATATAAAAAATTCAAAGTTATATATCCATGCACTTTTATTCAAGTGCCTGGAAAGGGCAATTGTATGACGTGAGTAAATTCAAGATGAGAAATCAGGAAATCAAAACGGCGACCTTGATAAAAGATCGCCGTTTTTTTATGGTCGGGGTGACAGGATTTGAACCTGCGACCTTCTCGTCCCGAACGAGACGCGCTACCAAGCTGCGCTACACCCCGAAAAATATGGAGCCAATAAGGGGGCTCGAACCCCTGACCTGCAGTTTACGAAACTGCTGCTCTACCTGCTGAGCTATATTGGCAAGGAAATAACCATTGCGAATATAAATTATAGCACGATAAAACAGTTATGTCATCATTTTTTAACTTGTATTTTTTAGGCGGCAGGCATTGTTTCAGTGTCCCTTCTTTCACCTTTTGCCGCACTCAGAATATTATATACAGAAAAAGACTTTATTTCAAGGAGGGATTTGCTTGAAGCGCTTTAAACTTCTGATTTTACTACTTACACTAATGCTGGTAGCCGCCTTTGCTTTGACGGGCTGTGGCAAGCAGACTACGTCAAAAGTCAGGTTGTGGGAAGTGACTCATTCGATTTTCTATGCCCCCATGTATGTAGCGATTCATGAAGGGTATTTTGAGGATGAAGGTATCGAGATCGAGCTTTTCAATGCCGGCGGTGCTGACAAGGTCATGACCGGTGTACTGGCAGGCCAGGCAGACATCGGCTTCTGCGGCCCGGAAGCTACGATCTATGTGTATAACGAAGGTAGAGAGGATCACCCCATCGTATTTGCCCAGCTGACCCAAAAGGACGGTTCCTTCCTGGTAGGCAGAAATCCGGAGCCTGACTTCAAATGGGAAAGCCTTGCAGGCAAGACCATAATCGGAGGTCGTAAGGGCGGAGTCCCGGCTATGGCATTAGAGTATGTACTCAGACAGCATGGCCTGGTCCCAAATAAGGACCTGGAATTCCTGACCAACATCCAGTTTGACCTGATGGCCGGCGCTTTCAAAGGCGGGACCGGTGACTATGTAGCTTTGTTTGAGCCTGTAGCTGCTACGCTTGAAAAAGAAGGATCAGGTTATGTGGTAGCATCCATCGGAGCTGCCGCGGGAGAGCTGCCCTATACCGCCTATATGGCGAAAAAGAGCTATATTGAAAAGAATGAGGATCTTATCACCCGATTCACAAGGGCAATCTACAAGGGTCAACAGTTTGTTGCCAACAATACGCCTGAAAAAATAGCTGAGGCTATAAAGCCTGCCTTCCCTGATGCTGATATGGAAGTGCTGGTCACCGTCGTCAAGAGATACAAGGACCAGGACACCTGGCCAAAGGATCCCAGGATGAAAAAGGAGGCCTTTGACCGGCTGCAGGACATCATGGAAACAGCAGGTGAGCTCGCCAAACGGGCACCTTTTGAGAAAATCACCACCAACAAATATGCTGACAGCGTAGTAAAATAAGCATTGGGCCGGGAATCTTCTCCGGTTGGCTATAAACGCAGGGAGGAACTGAGAACAGTTCCTCCTTTTTCGTTTATTTGTACCATTCTTCAGGGACCGGGCTGTCATCCAGGAACAAGTCCGGGTCCCGCTTCAAGAACTCGGAAGTCAGATCTACCATTTTTCTCACATCACATAGCACACTGTCAGCATCCCCGATCCTGCCGCACCTTGCGATACCCAGGTGCACCAGCGGGGCTTTCAGCTTGTCATAATTGCTTGATATATCAGGTACAGGCGCGCTATGGCCGCGCATGGGCCGGTCCATGACAGTCCCGTCCGGCATGGCTATTTGCATCATAACATGGGTGTTGGTGAGACGGTTTTCTATATTGTTCCACTCCTCAACCCCGTGGATGATGGTGTTTTTCTTCATGCTGCAGCCGAGAAACAGAACCTTTGCATTCCTGTCGTACAGCTTACCCCAGCAGCCGCTGCGGGAGCATGGCGTATCTGAGTACTCCTCGCCGGCCGCATATTGGGCGGCGTCCCTGCCCAGGGCCGCTATCGAATGGGTCGGGTGCAGAGACCGGACAACCCCAGGCCTTTTCATGAAAAGGTTGGTCAATATGCCAACGCAGGAAGGCTCTGTACGCGGATCAAACAGCAAGCGCTCGCTTCCAATCGTGCTCCATGTATGAGTGGGAAAAACGAGCAAGCCCGGCTCCATATACTCTATAAATGCATCGAGCACCGCGTCTGCTCCACCTTCAACTTCCCCTATGGCCTTCATTGATGAGTGTACGAGCAGGGTATCCTCCCTGGCTATGCCAAGATTCTTTATATCCCGGATAAGGTCGTGTTTGGTATACATATAGACGCTCCCCCTGTTCCCTATGCTAGTTTTGATGATATTTCATGCCAGGGCATATGTCAACTTATAAGTTCGTATTCTATGCAGGAGTTATGTCTGGTATAATGGATATAATTACGGACAAAAGGGGTTGTACACATGGTACAGATCAAAAGATTCAACTATGCGATCATCGGACTCATCACGGCCCTGGTCTCTTTCATCCTGTTTTATGCAGGGATCAGGATCTCACTTGGTATCAGCATAACCGGCCAGAACATAAAGGCCTATGCGATCACATCCCTGGCTTTGGGTGTGATATCGGCCTTGCTCTATCTGTTTAGGCAAAAGGTATCTGCCATAGTATTTCTGGTCAGCATACTGACCGGCTTCATCCTTATGTATGCAAGCTTCGCCACCGGAGGAAATGATAGCTGGGGCGATATAGCAGGCGTTATGTACTTTTTCGTCAGCGCTTTTGCCGGCCTGGTGATAGCCCTGATAGTACAGCTTGTTTACAAGCTGTTAAATAGATAGCCTGATAGCAGCCGAAAGGCTGTTTTTTTTTATGCCATCAGCCAGTACCGGCATACTAGCAGCGCTTTCCTCTGAACAAAATCTGCCTATCGGAATACAATGAACTAAGGGAATAATCAAAGGAGGATTGCCGTAGATGAGTAAACAAGGCATAGTATCACTAGAAGGAGTATGTATGAACTACCAGGATCTTGAAGGTGAGACTCCTGCCCTTAAGAACATAGACCTGGAAGTCCAGGAAGGTGAATTCATAGGGATAGTAGGTCCAAGCGGATGCGGAAAATCTACTATTCTTTCTTTGATTGCAGGTCTGATCAAACCATGCTCGGGGCAGGTCAAAATTGAAGGTAAAGAAGTCGAAGGTCCTTCCTCCAAGGTCGGATACATGCTACAGCAGGATCATTTGTTTGAATGGCGCACTATACTTCAAAATGTTATGCTGGGACTCGAAATCCAGAAGAAAGCCAATGAAGAAAACAAAAAAAAGGTTATGAAGCTGCTGGACACCTATGGACTGGGTGATTTCAAAAACCATTATCCCCGCCAGCTCTCAGGCGGCATGAGGCAAAGGGTGGCCCTGATCAGAACATTGGCAGTCGACCCGAAGATACTCTTGCTGGATGAACCCTTTTCAGCCCTGGACTACCAGACGAGGCTGGCCTTGTCCGATGAAGTTGCTGACATTATCAAAAAGGAGAAAAAGACTGCGCTGCTCGTTACTCATGATATCTCGGAAGCAATATCCATGTGCAACAGGGTGATAGTCCTGAGCAAGCGTCCCGGGGTGATCAAGAGCAGCCATGACATACACCTGTCAGGTGAAAAGCGAAACCCGGTAAGCCTCAGGAAGGCCCCGGAGTTTAGGGAATACTTCAACATCATATGGGAGGAGCTGGATGTCCATGTCAACTAACAATAACAAAGCACCGGTATCGGAGGAGCATCTGGCCTACCTGAAGAAGGTACGAAGATATAAGCTTTCGATCAGGATAACTCAAATAGCAGTGCTGATCGTCTTTATCGTCCTTTGGGAGGTAGCTGCCTCCCTGGGCTGGATAGATGCTTTCATAACAAGCCAGCCTTCCCGGATAGTAAAAACCATCATCAGCCTGGCAAGGGAAGGCGAGCTTTTCAGGCATGTCTCAATAACGATGCTCGAAACGATAATAGGTTTTACAGTAGGGACCATATTGGGCACTCTGATCGCCATCATACTATGGTGGTCTGACTTCTTGGCCAAGGTCGCCGATCCGTATCTGGTCGTACTGAATGCGCTGCCAAAAATAGCGCTGGGCCCTATCATAATCGTCTGGGTCGGTGCCGGGCCTGTATCGATAGTCGTAATGGCCTTGCTGATATCGATAGTGGTGACGGTCATCGGCGTTTTAAATGGGTTTTTGGAAGTGAACCCTGACAAGATTAAGCTGCTTAAGACCTTTGGCGCGACCAAAACTCAAGTACTCAGCAAGGTAATACTCCCTGCCAGCATACCGACTATCATATCTGCCCTGAAGATCAACGTTGGGATGTCCTGGGTAGGAGTCATTGTCGGTGAGTTCCTTGTCTCCAGGGCAGGGCTCGGTTACCTTGCCGTCTATGGAGGCCAGGTATTCAAGCTTGACCTTGTAATGACCAGCGTCATGATCCTGGCTGTCGCTGCAGCACTCATGTATCAGGGCGTTGCATGGCTTGAAAAAAAATATCTCAGATGGCGCCAGTGATAATCGGAAACAGCGGTCACTCCGCTGTTTCTTTTTTATTGACAAATACCATCTACTTAAACTTATACTTTATGTAGCATCTTTTTGTCTGTACACCTGACCGGTTGTCCATAATCTATACCGTAGGCTAGCGTGCATATACATATGTTTAGAGGTGAGCGTTTTGAACAAGAAGGTATTTCTTACTGTTGTACCTTTCATATTGTTGATTTTGGCAGCGGCATTCCTGGTTTTGATATTTGCCCGTTCCCTGCCGCGTGAAACGGTGCATCGCTTCCTTCAAAGCATATCAAATGGAGATTATGCCTACGAGGAGCTTATTGCCCCACAGCTGCAGGACCATAGCTTTGTAGAGCTCATGCTGCAGGAAAAAGTAGAGTCCTTCAAGGTTGCGGATCAAACACCAGCCGGGCCGGATTCAGTGCAGGTAAAAGCATTAGTCGAGTTCAAGGCAGGCAAGGCATTGATATACTTCGACTTGCAAAAAAGTGAGAATAAATGGCAGATCACCAGGTTTCCGGAAGTAGAGTCGTATGAACTCGTGATGCCCTTGAACAAGCAAACAGATGACAAGGGAGCTATATATTGGACCGTTGATATCGGGGGCACTGCCATCAATGTTGAGGTACACCCTGATAACCAGGATGCACTGAAGGAGGGTACACCTGCAGCCATCCTGACCCTAGATGGCTTTCTGGCCAAGACAGAGCCCTTGTCCCCGACTGTGCTGGCCAGGGTCATGGCATTGACCGGTACGATGATCGAAGATATGAACAAAGGATATCTGCCGGTCAAAGGAAGTTTTCCAGTCTACATGATCGCTGACGGCAGGCTTGAGTATGCAGGAGATCATGAGCTGCCCGTTGCTGCTGAGAACGTTATCCTGTACCGCAATGCAGATGGTATAGGCCTGGCGGCTGTCTACGAGAAACCCGAGCGGGTAAGCGACTCCGTAAGGGTTGCTTTGCGTACCAGCGGACACACCAGCATATATCATGACATAGTGAGGATCACCTGCAGTACCGGTTTCACTGTAACCTCACCATTAAGCGGCAAGAGCCTCAGGTTCAATAGTGGCGATATTGCGGAATTCAGATCCTTGGACAACAAGTCAGAAGTTTATCATAAGGGCAGACAGATTGCCTCATCAATGTTCAGGTGGTATATTAAGCCTGAAGGAACCGGCAGCCTAAAGGTGACCACCATTGCCCGGGGTCATACGGCAAACCTGGATGGGACCCCTTACAAAGGCATACTTGAAGTAGCCCTTTATAAAGGTGGGCTGGTGCTCATCAATGAAGTGAGCCTGGAGGAATACCTAAAATCTGTAGTGCCCAGTGAGATGCCCGTACTGTTTGGCTTTGAAGCCCTGAAGGTCCAGGCAGTGGCTGCACGAGCATATGCCGTCAGGGCCATGCAGTCATCCGGATTCAGGTTCTATGGCGCTCACCTGGATGATTCCACAAGCAGCCAGGTCTACAACAATACAGTGCAAAACGATGTGGCATCATATGCAGTGGAGGAAACAGCAGGCCTGGTCCCCGTATACGACGGCAGTATAGTAGATACAAGGTTTTTTTCAACATCCTGCGGATATACAGCCAATTGCCACGAGGTGTGGAGCAACGACAAGAAGGAATTCCCCTCCGAGCAGGTCCCATATCTTACTGCCAAGCCTCAGTACCCGGGAAATGCGCCCAGCCTGCATAATGAAGAGAATTTGCGCAGCTTTATCAACAACAAGGACCTGCCAGGCTATGACAGGTTCTCCCCTTTCTTCAGATGGGAAACAGTATTCACCCTGGAACAACTGGAAGCCACGCTCAAGGCCAACCTGAAAAAGGTGTACAATGAACAGCCGGATTTTGTCCTCACTAGAACGGGAAACACCTATAAAAGCCTTGATATACCTGATGATGTAGGCAGGCTGCAGAACATCGAAGTCTTAAAAAGAGGCGCGGGCGGCAATATGATGGAGCTGGAGATCACTACGACCCGCGGAACGTTTAAAATAATCAAGGAGTACAATATCAGGCAGGTTTTGAAGCCGGTCAACTACCTGCAAAACGGCAAGCCCATAGAGCTTATTTGCAATGACGGGAGCAAAAGGACGGACTTCCCCATACTGCCGAGCGCTTTTGCCTATATAGATTTCAGCAGGGACAATGAGGGCAGTATTACATATATACGGATAGCAGGCGGAGGCTATGGGCACGGAGTCGGCATGAGCCAGTACGGGACCTACGGACTCACCCTGATGGGCAAGAACTTCATTGAAATCATAGAACACTACTATCCCGGCAGCCGGCTTGAGAATATTTATGATTAGGTGATCTTATGGATTTGCCTGAACAGGTCATATTTGTTATAGAACGTATCCATGCCGCAGGTGGACAGGCCTGGCTGGTGGGTGGTTCCGTCAGGGATATGCTGCTGGGAAGGCCGGTTCAGGACTATGACATAGCAACGACATTACGTCCTGACAGTATTGAAGGCTTATTTCCCGACTTAAGGCCTTACACGGCCGGCAAGCGCTTTGGTACCGTAAGTGTCCTGATCAATGGAACAACCATAGAAATAACCACTTTAAGGGGTGAAGACAGCTATACCGACAGCCGCCATCCGGACAGGGTGTATTTCATCTCCGACATCGAATCAGACCTTGCCCGAAGGGACTTTACAATAAACGCCATCGCCTATGATCCCTTGGCCCAGTATGGAATCGTGGATCCCTTCATGGGTAGGCATGACCTTGCAGCGAGGGTCATACGTACCGTTGGCGACCCCAGGGAGCGGTTGGAAGAAGACCCCCTCCGCATGCTCAGAGCTATACGTCTGGCTGCCCAGCTCGGCTTTGATATCGATAAATGCACCTGGCAAGCAATAAAGAGGCTCCACCCTTTGCTTGACAAGGTAGCATTTGAGCGGATAAGAGATGAGCTCTCAAAGCTCCTCTTGTCGCCCTGCCTGGCAGCCGGATTTGATCATCTGACATCCACCGGTGCTATAAACATGATCTTTCCCCGTCCGGGCAGGGCTGACCTGTCGCCCGGACAAGCAGGCATAATCTCCGGCATAGACCCTGTATTGACGGTGCGCCTGGCTGCCCTGTGCTTTTATCTATACCCAGGCAAAAGCGATACTGAGATCATGGACATGCTGAAAAGCCTGCGCTTCAGCAGGGCGGAAGCAAAAGATGCGGCCTCTTTGATAAGGGGCTTCAAAGCTTTGTTGACATATGACCCTGAACCGTACAACATACGAAAACTGCTCTCTATTATAGGGCAAAAGGATATGTCAAGCCTGATCGTATGGTATGCTGAAGCCGCGAGAGCCCATAACAGCCGGAGGATGTCTGATAGATACAGCAAAATACGCCAAATGTATGAAGAAATACTGCAGAACAGGGATCCTGTCAGCCTGAAAGATCTGGCTATCACAGGCCGAGACATTATAAACGCAGGCATTGGAAAGCACAAGCCCGAGGAGGTCGGCGAAGCACTCAGGACAGCCCATGACTGGGTCTTGCATAATCCCAAACTCAACAGCAGGGACAAGCTGTTGGAAGAGCTATTAAGAATATATAGTCATTAGCATCTGTTGAGTGATTCCATAAATAGTTATATAATGTAGTAAAACGATAGCCTAGGAGGATCATATGAAAATAACAGAGCAGTTTACTACAAGTATATATGGCTTCAAGTCGTACGGTTCGTTGGCCAGGATGAAGGGCGGAAAAAGCTTTTTGTACATTTTCCTCCTGTTTCTGCTGATGTACCTGGTCTTCAGCATAAATATCACAAGAACGGCAAACGTGATAGTGGACATATTATCAGATAGCGAGATCATAGATAAAATACCCGATTTCAGCATCAAAGACGGCATCTTGACCGTTGATGCGCCCATGCCGTTTGTTCAAGAGGCTGACGGCCTGACCATCATTGTTGATACGACCAAAACCTCTGATGAGCTGTTAGAGCAGCATGATATCATCAATGGGTTCGTCATCACGAAGGATGAGTTTGTTACCGTGTTGCCGGGCCAGGTTCAGTCCTTTGATTTTTCCTTGCTCCAGGATGAGTTTGACAAAAATGACCTGCTGAGGATAATGTCCAATTTCAAGGGTTTCATTCAGGCATTCCTATGGATATTCCTCGCATTTTGGATCATTTTCGCTTTTGCCGGCAAGATGCTGGGCGTCCTGGTCCTTACCCTGATAGCGCTGATTGCTTCAGCAGTATACAACCAAAGGCTCTCCTTCCAGGAAAACTGGAACATAGCCATATATGCCTCCACAGTGCCGGTGCTTTTTAGCTGTGTCCATTCACTCCTTGGCTCTCCCCTGCGTGCATTGGGCTTCTTCATATACTGGGGCCTGGCCATCGCGTATGTGTTTGTAGGCATGTACTATATAGCCAGGGAAAACGAGCTGAATCAGAGTCCCGAAATAATAGAGGCACCGCTGGTCTAGCGGTGCCTTCGCTTTTGTATTGGTTTGAAAATGTACTTTGTCAGCGATGGACTTTATGCCCGAGTCATTTTCGACGGATCTATATGGCAGTAGCCGCCCGGATTCTTTTTAAGGTACTTCTGATGATATTCCTCAGCCGGGTAGAAGCACCTAAGGGGCTCTATCTCCGTTACTATGGGCTTGTCATATTTGCTTTGCTCCCTGGACTTTGATCTCAGGATCACTTCCAGGTCCTCGGAATCGGTATAGTATATCCCGGTCCTGTACTGGGTCCCTATGTCGTTGCCTTGCCTGTTCATCACAGTTGGATCGACGATGAACCAGAACTTGTCCAGCAGTTGTTCAAGGGAAATCCTGCTTTCATCATACTTGACCAGACAGGCTTCGGCGTGTCCCGTCTTGTTCGTGCAGACTTCCTCATAGGTTGGGTTCTCGGTATGACCATTGGCATAGCCTACTGTCGTCTCCAGGACACCGTCAACCCTCGACATGAATTCCTCAACACCCCAAAAGCAGCCTCCGGCCAATACTATCTCTTTCATTCATACCAGCCTTTCCATTCAATGATCTATTGTTAAGCCCTTTGCTAAGCCTGCAAAAGGATCATGCCCACAAGAATGAACCCTATCATGCCCAAAGCCGGATAAAACCATTGCACTATATTGGAAAAGCCAAGAGTACATATCAAAAACCCGGCCAGTGTGATCGCAAAAGCCGGAAGATTTGATTTCACCTTGAGCTTTTCCTTGATCACAGTATCTATGGAAAACAGATTGCCAATCGCTGTTGACAATATCTCCAGCCAAATTATCAACCCGTAGATAAGCAGAAAAATCCGGCCCATCTTTCCTACTATCAGCATGAGCGGTATCTCCCTGTCAAAAATCTCGGGAGTATACTGCAGCATCGAATAATTGCCGATAAGAAGCAGGAGGCCCAGGAGCCCTCCGCCCAGCAGACTGCCTATGTATAGTGATTTTACATCCCCGACCGCTCTACCCATGGGCGCTAATACCCCTACAGACAATATGAGGTTGAAGGAGGCATAGGTTATACCTGTTTTAAGGAGCGGCAGGATCTGCCCGGACGATATATATATCCGCCCTGAAGGCGTGTACCCGTTAAACAGGACATATATCAGTATGAACAGGTTGAAGGCGATGATCGAAGGAGCGATTATGGAATTGGAAGCCAATATACCCCTGACCCCATATAAGGTGACTGCCAGTGAAACGACCGCTGTAATAACAGCACCCGCCAGGTAAGGTATGCCAAGCTGTTCATTCAGCATGGCTCCTGCGCCGGCAAACATAGCCCCAAGGATCAGTATGTAGGAAATCGCCAGATATATATTGACCAATGGTGAAACCGCTCCGAACATCTGATCCATGACCGAACCATATGACTCAGCGCCAAGCTTGTGACCCAGCAGCAGGATCTTTCTGCCTACCACTATGAACAAGACCGTCGACAGCAATATGGCCAGGATCGAGTTGTACCCGTACCTTGTAAAAAACTGAAGGATCTCCTGGCCTGTAGCAAAGCCGGCCCCTATAACAGTACCTATATAGGCCATGGCTATCCTTATTCCATAGCTCCAGCTTTGTCTGCTTCGCATCCTCATCCCCCTGCTTGTTTTCCTATCTAATACTATGCAGAGGAGATGAGCATATGCTTTCTTATTATTCGAAAAACAGGATCGCTGCTTCTTCTATCAAGCGAAGATTGCTAAGCAGGGTCGCTCTGGAAACCCCATAGGAACGGGCAAGACCGTCTTTGTTGACAGCTATGCCGTTGCGCTCACAGTAATAAAGCTCCAGGGCTGCTGCCCAGCCTTCAGGCTTTCTTATGCGAGGCATGCCGTTTTCATGCCAGTAGCGGATAACGCAGCTCCATATATGCCTGATGTTTTGCTCGTCCACAAAGCCGTAGTGGTGCGTGAGATTGGTAACAGCAACCTGAGGTATATCTTCGAGTATGCTGTCATTTACCCCATAATCCTTCTCCAGGCTGACATTGACCTTTGAAATGCTGCCGTTGAGCATTGCTATATACGGTCCCTGGGCACCCATTTGCTTGAGCATCGCCAGGGCTTCCCTGATAAGTTCCTGATCCTCATCGCTTCTCAGTATGAACTCCCGCAAAAAGCTTTCAGATTTCTCGTCTGAAAATGATGCCACCACATTCAGGATAGCCCTTTTTATCACGGTATCATTTAGGTCGAGTCCCCACCTCAACAGGTCGGAAAGGCTCTCACCGCTTCTCCATTTCTCCTGCAGGTCTCTGCTTGGCAGCTTGAGCAGATCGTTGATCTTCTTTATCCTTCGTACTATTTCATCATACGGCACCTGAAAGTTGTACGGAAGCTCAGCGGGCAAAGTTTTCCCACTTATGACGCTTTGGACAAGGTGCTTGTAATAGGCGCTGATCGTATTGCCCGGGTTTATTCTTCCTATTTTGTCCCAATACTTGTACGCTGTCTTGAACAGCTTGAGGTTGTAGCATGAAACTGCCATGTAATGAAGCACCTTGATATCATAGGGCTTATACCGGAGCAGCTTTTTAAGCAGCTGGTTAGCCTTTTCATGCTGCTTGAGCTCGCAAAGGGTGACTACTATCTTGTGCAGCTCCTCAGGGTCCTCCGTCGGCAAACTCAGGACTTTGCTCATGCAAGCCTGGCTTTTGTCCATGTCACCCTGCTCATAATAAAACAAGGCCAAATTGCAGTTGGCATGTACATTGAACGGATATTCATCCACTACGGCAGCGCTTATTTCGATAGCTTTCTCCACCTTGCCCGTGCAATAATAGGCAAGGGCGAGATTGTTCCTCGCAAAGACAAGGGAAGGCTCCTTTCGTACTACCTTTTCAAGCTCCTTTATCGCACGTCTGTAATCTCCCCTGTCCAGATAGGTTTTGCCTTTGCTGGCCGCCAGAAAGACCTTGGCCTTGACCGGGTCCACTTCATCGATCTTGTCAAAGTAATAATCCTGATTTTGCAGTATATCCAGCAGGTCAGCAGCCTCATCGGCATAGGGCCCGTCATAGTCCAGATCCAGATATTTTTCAAGGCATTCCTGCGCTTTTTCGTATTCCTGCAGCCCAAGGAAATTGCATCCCATACCGAAATAGCATTCCGGCCTGGTTGGACTTTTCTGGATGACGGAAAACAGGATCTGATTGGACTCGTTGAAGTAACCCATCTCAGTAAAGACTTCAGCCAGGTCCATGGAGTAATCTATATTGTCGGGCTCTTTCTCCAGAGCTTTCCTGTAATAGCTCAGGGCATTGATGTAGTTGTTGCTTTCTATATATTTTCTCGCCTTGCGATAATAAAAGTCTCCGTTCTGCTCGAAGGGCACGACCTTTTTCAAGGTATGTGCAAACAGTTCTTTAGCCATACTCCCCTCCTGGGCACTCGCTTTATTTAGCTACATTATATCATAAAGTGCCCCATGGCTCTATAAGCAGGGGCCTATTTATTCGGTCATTTCCGTTGCTTTTTCCAGCAGTCTTTCAAGCTCACTGCGATCGAAATGGTATTTGGTGTTGCAGTAATGGCAGACCAGCTCAGCCTTGCCGTCTGCTTTGATCAGATTGCCGATCTCCTCATAGCCCAGGCTCAGCACTACTCCTTCCAACCGTTCCTTGCTGCAGTCGCACCTGAATTCATAAGGCAGCCTGGCGTTGAATTTTACCTCCATGCCTGCCAGTACGGTCTCCAGGACCTCCTCGGGAGAAGCGCCTTCGTCTATCATAGTTGAGATCGAAGGGATCCGGGCAAGCTGAGTCTCTATTTTGTCTATTATGTCCTCGCTGGTCCCCGGCAATGGCTGGATTATGTAACCGCCTGCGGCCTTTATGGTCAGATCTGGGTTCACCAGTACGCCCAGGGCCGTGACCGATGGCTGCTGCTCGGAGACCCAGAAGTAATTTGCCAGGTCCTCAGCGATCTCCCCGGTCACAAGCTCTATCTGCCCCGCATAAGGCTCTTTGAGGCCAAGGTCCTTGATCACTGTGAGCTTGCCGTCGATGCCGACCGCCCCTCCTACATCAAGCTTGCCTAGCTTGTTAAGGGGCAGGTCTACATGGGGATTGTCAACATAACCCTTCACCGTGCCGTCCGCCTTTGCCACAACGACGATGTTGCCCAGCGGTCCCCCGCCCTTTATGATAATTGAAACCGAGTTCTTCTCATTCTTCATATCCGATGCCATCAAGGCTGCAGCAATGATCGTCCTTCCAAGGGCAGCAGCAGCTACGGGATAAAGGCCATGGATCTTTGCCGCCTTTGCTACGGTATGGGTCAGGTCACCGGCAAAAGCCCTGATACTTCCATCAGCGGCAGTAGCCCTGACTATATAGTCCATTTAATACACCTCCAATTATTGAAATACCCCGGTGGTTTTCACCGGGGTAATCACTGGCTTTAATCAATCACATTCAAACCAATTCAACATTTGCTGCCTGAAGGCCTTTATCGCCTTCAACTACGTCAAACCTGACTTCCTGTCCTTCGGCCAATGTTCTAAAGCCATCGGAGTTAATTGCGGTATAATGCACAAATATGTCAGTGCCGTCGGCTCTTTCTATGAAGCCAAAACCCTTTGTAGCATTAAACCACTTGACCTTTCCTCTTTCCACTAAACAGTCCTCCTAAATTAATAATACTTTGATAGTCTACCACACCAATATTCAGTTGTCAAATAAGTATTCTGTTTTTCGTTTTTATTATATACCTCTTATAGTCATATGATTCAGTCAATTCATGCTACTTTATATATTTGTTGCTGCATAAAAGATACGCTGTGTTTTTTTCCTCGGAGGTTCCAGGCTGAATTCCGCAAAACAGGCCGGATTCGAAAAGCCGCATTTTTCAAGCATCCGGATCATATCCTCCTGCTTATAGGCCCTTTGAAAATGGGTCTCTTCAAATTTTCTGTACCTGTTTTCTTCCTTTACAAAAAATGTGAGATCCATTTGAACGATTTCGGAGCTTTTGTCATAAGTGTTGCACCAGATAAGGTTGATGTCCCCTTCTGTCTCCGTCATTACATTGTTCCCGAGCACCCTGGAAAGCTTGTAGTGGGAACTGGTGTCAAACACCAGGATGCCTCCAGGATTCAGGTACCGCTTTATACCTGACAATGTCTGCTCCAGATCTGCATCCTCCAGGATATAGTTGAACCCGTCACACATACAGGTTATTGCATCTACCGGCCGATGAAGCTCCAGCTCCCTCATGTCCTGGCATACATAGGTTATGTCAAGGCCTGCATTTCTGGCTTTTTCTGAGGCGACAGCGAGCATGTCCCCGGAAATATCTATGCCCGTTACCTTATAGCCTCTCTCTGCAAGCCTGCCTGTAATGTTGCCGGTCCCACAGGCCAGATCAACAATGGTCTCAGGCTTTGCACCATATACCTTGAAGATGTCTTCTATGAAGTCGACCCACCTGTCATAGTCCACATCCTGCATAAGGGCATCATAAACGTATGCAAACTTTTCGTACATCCAAGGGCCCTCCGCTTTTCAATAATTCTGATCTACTTATCCTCTTTCGCAGCAGAGGCCGGCCTGTTGTTGATATATTTGTCAAACAGCCAGTTGGCATAAGAGGCTGTAATAAGCCCTGTGATAGTAAATCCGATGACAACCAGGGGTATCCCTAAAAAGAACGATGAGGTCAGTACGAGCAGGGCTGTTACCAGCAGGAATACCAGGAAAGCAATAGGCAGCTTGATCATTGTAAGTATGAAAGCATTTTTGATTATCTGCCGAAGCTTCAGCCTGTAAGTAACAATCATCGGGAATATCAGCATATTCATCATGCCAAGCAGCAAGGCCAGCATGATCATGAAATACATCAGAGTCAGGTAAATCAGGCTTCCGTGCTTGTCTGCCATTTCAG
>JAKPIB010000041.1 GCA_029549985.1 Bacillota bacterium | reverse complement strand
TTATCAATATTATCTTCAATATAGTCTTCAATCCCTTTAAAATCAATACTTCTAACCTTATCTAATACTTCTTAACCATAATAACCTTATTCCTTACACCTTAACCCTTTCACCTGTTAAAATGCAAACCCCGCAGCAAATGAAGATTTCTCCTGCATCTGCTACGGGATTTTGGAACGAACTTTATTTTTATAGAGCGAACTTTATTTTCATGGAGTGAACTTTATTTGAATTATACATATTTATTCAACAGTAACGCTTATTTTACTCAACGGTAACGCTTTTGGCAAGGTTGCGCGGTTTGTCTATATCCAGGCCCTTGTTGGCGGCAACATAATAGCTGAACAACTGCAGTACAATCACCGACAGGGAGGGCGAGAAAAGCTCGTTTACCTTCGGTATTTCAATGATGGAAAGCCTGTCATCGGGAATAGCCTGGATGCAGTTTCCGATGAACAGTACTCTGGCCCCGCGGCTGATGACCTGCTCTACATTGCTGTAGATCTTGCCGTACAGCTTTTCACTGCAGGATATGGCTACGACCAGGGTCCCCTCTTCAATGAGGGAAATGGTCCCATGCTTGAGCTCGCCGCCGGCATAGGCCTCTGAATGGATGTAGGAGATCTCCTTGAGCTTGAGCGAGCCCTCCATGGATATGGCATAATCGATGTTCCTGCCGATGAAAAAGATGCTCTTGTAGCCCACGCAGTTGGATGCATATTTTTGTATGAAATCCACATGCTCAAACAGTTCGTACGATTTGTCCGGCAATGCGGCTATCTCGGAGAGCAACTCTTCCTGCTGGTCGTCGGTTATCCTCTTGAGCTTGTGGGCAAATCTTACAGCCAGAATATAAAGCAGCACAAGCTGGGCAGAAAATGCCTTGGTCGTGGCTACGGCTATCTCAGGACCGGCAAGGGTATACAAGGTGGCATCTGACTCCTTGGCTATCGTACTGCCGATCACATTGACAATCGAGAGGGTATAGGCGCCCCTGCTTTTGGCCTCCCGCATCGCAGCTATCGTGTCGGCGGTCTCACCGGACTGGCTGACCAGAATGACCAGGGTGTTTTCATCGATAATGGGGTCCTTGTAACGAAACTCGCTCGCCAGCTCCACATCAACGGAGATCCGGCAGAGCCGTTCAAATACATATTTGGCCACCATGCCCGCATTGTATGCTGAGCCGCAGGCTGTGATGACGATCCTGTTGAAGCGCGTTATATCCAGGCTGTCAAGCAGATTTTTATTTTCCCCGCTTCTCAGCGCAGAGTTGATCGTATCCTTCAAAACCCTGGGCTGCTCCATTATTTCCTTGAGCATGAAATGCTCATACCCGCCTTTTTCGGCGCTGTCAATGCTCCAGGTTATGGTCTCAGGGGTTTTTTCGATCGGCTCGTTGTCGGTGTTGAAGAAGCTCACGCCGTCCTTTGTCAACACCGCTATTTCCTTGTCATTCATGTAATAGACCTTGTTTGTATGGGCAAGGACGGCCGGTACGTCCGATGCGATAAAGTTGCCCTTGTCTGAGATGCCTACGATCAAGGGATTGTCCTTTTTGACGGCTATCAGCTTGCCCGGCTCGTCAATGCACATGATGCCGAGGGCATATGAACCTTCCAATGCATTTGTGACCCTTATGACAGTATCGATTATGTCTCCATTATAGTAATGCTCTGCAAGCTGGGCGATAACCTCACTGTCCGTCTGCGAAACGAACACTGTTCCCTTTTGCTCCAGGCGCTCTTTGATCTGCTTGAAATTTTCTATGATCCCGTTATGGACGATAGCTATCTTGTTTTTGCTGCCCAGATGCGGGTGCGAGTTTATGTCTGACGGCTCCCCGTGAGTCGCCCACCTGGTATGCCCGATACCCATGTAGCCTGCAATAGGGCTTTTTCTGACAAGCTCTTCAAGCGCAGTCAGGCGGCCCTTCTGCTTGACCACGCTGAAGCCCTGGTCATCCATGACTGCAATGCCTGCAGAATCGTAGCCCCGGTACTCCAGCTTCTTCAGCCCATCCAGTATGATCGGTACAGCATCTTCATATCCTACATATCCAATTATGCCGCACACAGGCTTCCCTCCTACTTAAATATAATGCTGATTATATTGTTCCTATCCGCAAATAATTCATGTCCACACAAAAAAGAATCAAGCCATGGCTGCCTTTATCAGCCCGTGGAACAATGGATGGGGCTTGTTCGGCCGGCTCAGGAACTCAGGATGGAACTGTACGCCGATATAAAACGGGTGCACATCCTCCCGCAGCTCCACGGCTTCCACCAGCCTGCCGTCCGGTGAAGTCCCGCTGAGGCACAGCCCGTTTTGGGTCAGGACGTCCCGGTATTCATTGCTGAATTCGTAGCGGTGGCGGTGCCGTTCGCTGATCATCTCAGCACCGTACAGCCTGTGCATCAGTGTGCCGGGCGCTATCCTGCACGGATATGTACCCAGCCTCATCGTACCGCCCTTCTGTGTGATGCCTACCTGGTCGGGCATGATGTCGATCACCCTGTACCTTGCAGCCGGATCAAACTCAGCGGAATTGGCACCGTGAAGGCCTGCCGCGTTGCGTGCAAACTCTATGACAGCGACCTGCATCCCCAGGCAGATCCCCAGAAATGGCACCTTGTTTTCCCGGGCATACCGGCAGGCAGTGATCTTGCCCTCGATACCACGGTCACCAAAGCCGCCCGGAACGATGATCCCATGCGTGTCTTTGAAAAGCTCATTGACATTGCCGGCTTCCACGCTCTCGCTGTCTATCCATTGTATGTTCACCCTTGTCCCTGCTTCAAACCCTGCATGGTTCAGGCTCTCAATGATCGAAAGGTAGGCGTCGTGGAGCTTTACATATTTGCCAACGATAGCAATGTTGGTGGTACTGTTCCTTGCCCCTATCCTGGACAGCATTGCCTTCCACTCGGACAAATCCGGCTCCGGGGCGTCTATTTTCAGCTCCCTGCAGACCACCCTGTCGAGCCCGTTCTCATGGAGCATGATCGGTGCCTCGTACAGGCAGGGCAGGGTCCGGTTTTCTATGACGCAGTCGGGCTTGACGTTACAAAACAGGGAAATCTTTGCCTTGATGCTCTCGTCAAGGGGTTCATCGGACCTTGCTACGATGATGCCCGGTGAAATGCCCATGGAGCGGAGCTCCTTGACCGAGTGCTGGGTCGGCTTGGACTTGTGCTCCCCAGAGCCCTTAAGGTAAGGAACCAGCGTCACGTGGATAAAGAGGCAGTCATGATGCCCCACCTCAAGGGAGATCTGGCGGATGGCCTCCAGGAAGGGCTGGCTTTCTATATCTCCTGTGGTCCCGCCGATCTCCACGATCATCACATCTGCTCCGCTTTTTCGGGCTCCGGCGTATATGAAGTCCTTGATCTCCCCTGTGATATGGGGAATGACCTGCACCGTTTCGCCCAGATAGCCTCCCGTACGCTCACGGTTGAGCACGTTCCAGTATACCTTGCCGGATGTGAGATTGGATAGCTTGTTCAAGCTTTCGTCGATGAAGCGTTCATAATGCCCGAGGTCAAGGTCGGTTTCGGCACCGTCGTCGGTGACAAAAACCTCCCCATGCTGATAGGGGCTCATAGTGCCGGGATCCACATTCATGTACGGATCCAGCTTCTGTACAGCCACCTTCAGGCCGCGCTGCTTCAGAAGCCTGCCCAGGGCTGCAGCAGTGATGCCCTTGCCAAGGCCGGACACGACCCCTCCGGTTACAAAGATACATTTCGTCATTGGTACTCCACACTCCTGCCTGCCAAAAAACGGCTTTTATCTTGAAAATCGTACTTGTTCGCCAAACACAAAAAGGGCGCTCATCACATAACGCGACAGCTAAACAACCTGCTAAAAAACAGGTTTTTTTTAACTGGTATTTCGCATTGTACGATGAACGCCCTTGTTCAACAGGGTAGATTATACAGAAAAATCGCCTTACTGTCAATATACAGCAGCATAAAAGGCAGCCATCAAGGATGATTGCCCGTAGTGTAGCACCATGCTGCCATTTCCGCGATGAGATCAAGGGGAAGAGGCTTGTCATATGGAAGCTGTACCGTCCCCTTGCTGGTCTTGTATTCCTTCAGCCTGTCAGCAAAATGTTCTATGGCCTTATCGCCGGGATACAGGCCAATATGCTTTTTATGGGCTGCAAAATGGATGATATTGTGCTTTTTCCAATAGGTAGGCATGCTCCAGGAGATCCGCTCCTCGGCATCAGGTAGCGCAGCCCGGAGGGTATCCCGCAGCCTGTAGAGGATCTCCCTGATGCTTTCAGGCTGAGCTTCGATATATGCGTCAACAGTCTTTGGCGGCTCGCCACAATAGTGGCTTTGATTTTCTTTGGCAAATTTCTTTTTGCATTTCGGACACTGCCACATGTTTTTCTCCTTCTTAGACCCGCACTTTTATACCCTGAGCAGACCTCTGAAGCCCCTGACGGAATAGTAGGACTCTGCCCCATTGTGGTACACAAAGACCGTATTGTAACGGCGGTCGCAGAACAGGGCTCCACCAAGCCTCCTTATTTCAGGAGGTGTCTGTATCCAGCTTGACGTCCTGGTATCGAACTCACCCAGCTCCTGCAGCCTCCTGTATTGATCTTCGGTCAATAGCTCTATGCCCATAGCATCAGCCATGCCCACCGCGCTGCTTTCAGGCTTGTTTTTCTTCCTGGACCTGAGGGCTTCATCGTCGTAGCAGACATTTCTGCGGCCTTGCGGGGTTTCCGCCGAGCAGTCGCAGAAGATAAACTCGCCGGTATCGGCATCATAGCCTATAACATCGGGCTCACCGCCCGTTGCTTCCATCTGATAAAGCGACCACAGCTTGTCCGGGTTTTGCTCCAGCTTTGCATGTATATCAGGCCATTTAAGCCCTATATGGCGGTCCATGTTGTTTACAAAGCGGTCACTGAGGGTTGCGAGCAGCTCCTCCCGCTCCTTTAGCGACAACTCTCTTTTTCCGCATTCCATTGCCTGCCTCCTTCCGGACTATTGTACCTATATTTTTTACCCATAAATAATCGGTATTAACATGCCAAATACTATCCGGGAATAAACAACCGCCGCAGGAAGGATAGGTGCAATGAGAACAGCGATCATAGGGGCGGGCCTGTCAGGCTTGTCTTGCGCCATATATCTGGAGAAACACGGCCTCAGGCCCGTGATATTTGAAAGGCGGCGCCTGCCCGGAGATAGGTTTGTCAACGGAGAAGCCATCTTTCACGCACTCAACAGGCCATATAACGATTGCCTGCCATATTTCGAAAAGGAATTCGGGATCGCCCTGAAGCCGATAAGCGTTATTGAAACAATGACCTTTTATTCTGAAAACAAGCGCTCGGATATAAAGGGGAACCTCGGCTATACGAACATCCGCGGCAGGCATCCGGATTCCTTTGAGAGCCAGCTGGCTGCCCAGGTCAGGTCTGACATTATATACAATTCGGATAAGACGTATGATGATCTGCTGAAGGAGTTTGACAGGGTAGTGCTGGCGACCGGTGATGCGGAGGATGCCTGCAGGCTGGGCAATTTCCGGGCTGATCTGACAGTATCCTTAAGAGGGGCTACAGTGGAAGGAAGCTTCGTGCCAAGCAACCCCATAGCATGGCTGAACAACTCCTTCGCTCCCCAGGGGATCATGTATAATTAAGTTCGCAAAATAAAAGAAGGAAAAACCATCGGTCACTCCGAATTTGGTAAGTGACGAGCAAA
>JAKPIB010000006.1 GCA_029549985.1 Bacillota bacterium | reverse complement strand
TCTTCCGAACTTGGCCATTACCATGGTTATGGCCGCTGTCAATGTGGTTTTGCCGTGGTCAACGTGACCGATGGTGCCCACGTTGACATGGGGCTTGGTTCTTTCGAATTTTGCTTTTGCCATTTTTAATTGATCCTCCTTATATCCAATCTCCTATTATATTTTTCCAAATTATCAGATGATAATTTTTTCAGCAATACTCTTGGGCACTTCTTCATAGTGGGAAATCTGCATGGTATAAACGCCCCGGCCCTGGGTCATGGATCTTAGATCCGTGGCATAGCCGAACATCTCGGCCAGCGGGACATAAGCCTTTACGACCTGGGCTCCGGACTGGGCTGTTATGCCCTCGATCCTGCCTCGGCGGGAGTTTATATCGCCTATGACATCGCCCATATATTCCTCAGGCACGGTCGTTTCGACCTTCATGACCGGCTCTAAGAGCACCGGGTCTGCCTTCTTCATGGCTTCCTTGAAAGCAATGGAGCCCGCGATCTTGAAGGCCATCTCCGAGGAGTCTACCTCATGGTAAGAGCCATCATAGAGCGTGACCCTTACGTCCACAACGGGATAGCCACCCAGGATACCGCTCTGCATGGCTTCCTGGATACCGTTGTTGACCGGCTGAATGTACTCCTTGGGCACTACGCCGCCGACGATCTTGTTGACGAACTCGTAGCCGGCGCCTGCTTCCAGGGGCTCGACCTCGATCCATACATGGCCGTACTGGCCACGGCCGCCTGACTGCCTGACGAATCTGCCCTCGGCCTTGACAGCCTTGCGTATGGTCTCGCGGTATGCGACCTGGGGCTTGCCTACGTTGGCTTCTACCTTGAATTCTCTCAGCAGCCGGTCCACTATGATCTCCAGGTGAAGCTCGCCCATACCGGCTATGATCGTCTGGCCGGTCTCCTGATCGGTGTAGGTCCTGAAGGTCGGGTCCTCCTCAGCCAGCTTTTGAAGGGCTATGCCCATCTTATCCTGGCCGGCCTTTGTCTTGGGCTCGATTGCAACCTGGATGACAGGCTCAGGGAATTCCATCGATTCGAGTATAACCGGATTGGCTTCATCGCAGAGGGTATCCCCTGTCGTTGTATCCTTGAGTCCAACAGCGGCAGCTATGTCACCGGCATATACCTCATCGGTTTCCTCCCTGTGGTTGGCATGCATGAGCAGGATCCTCCCGATCCGCTCCCGCTTGCCCTTAACGGAGTTGTAAACGTAGGAGCCTGACTTTAGTGTACCTGAATATACCCTGAAGAAAGCCAGCTTGCCTACGAAGGGGTCGGTCATGATCTTGAACGCCAGAGCGCTGAATGGCTCTGTATCGGATGAATGCCTTTCGGTTTCCTCGCCGCTTGGCAGCACGCCTTTGATGGCAGGGATATCCACCGGAGAAGGCAGGTAATCTACAATGGCATCCAGCAGGAGCTGCACGCCCTTGTTCCTGTATGATGAACCGCATGTGACCGGGATCATCTGGACCGATACGGTAGCCTTACGTATGCCCGCCTTTATCTCCTCTACTGTCAGCTCTTCACCGTCCAGATACTTCATCATAAGCTCTTCGTCCGTTTCTGCGATGGCTTCCAGCAGATTGCGGCGGTATTCATCGACCAGGTCGGCCATATCGGCAGGTATTTCTGCTTCCTCTGTCCTTGTACCCAGGTCGTCGGTGTAGATGTAAGCATGACGGGTAACAAGATCCACGATACCCCTGAAGGTATCCTCCTTGCCGATCGGCAGCTGGATCGGTACCGGATTGGCCTGCAGCCTCTCCCTCATCATGCGGATAACATTGAAAAAGTCAGCGCCTGTTATATCCATCTTATTTACATAAGCCAAACGAGGCACTCCATATTTGTCTGCCTGTCTCCAGACAGTCTCAGATTGGGGCTCTACGCCCCCCTTGGCACAAAATACGGCTACGGAACCGTCGAGGACACGGAGTGAGCGTTCAACCTCAACAGTAAAGTCAACGTGCCCTGGCGTATCAATAATGTTGATACGGTGACCCTTCCATTGCGCCGTAGTCGCTGCCGATGTGATCGTGATGCCGCGTTCCTGTTCCTGTACCATCCAGTCCATGGTGGCTGTACCTTCATGGGTCTCGCCAAGCCTGTGGACACGGCCGGTATAGAACAATATACGCTCTGTCGTTGTTGTCTTGCCGGCATCTATGTGAGCCATGATACCTATATTTCTGGTCTTTTCCAGCGTAAATTGCCTAGGCACTTTTATCCTCCTTTCAGTTGTGTGTCAAACCCAATTACCGTTCCCCAAATCAGTTCCTGTTATTGCTAAAAGACTATAAAAGCTTATAATCGTAGAATAACCTTGCACTGTCATAATAATTCGGTGCAAGGCATCCAATTACCACCTGTAATGTGCAAAAGCCTTGTTGGCTTCGGCCATCCTGTGGGTGTCTTCCTTCTTCTTGACCGCATTGCCGGTATTGTTGGCAGCATCCATGATCTCATTGGCCAGGCGCTGCTTCATGGTCTTTTCGCCACGGTTCCGTGCATAAAGCACCAGCCAGCGCAGCCCCAGAGTCTGCCGCCTTTCAGCCCTGACTTCTACAGGCACCTGATAGGTGGCACCGCCGACGCGCCTTGCCTTGACTTCAAGCACCGGCATGATGTTGTTCATCGCAGCCTCGAAGACTTCCATGGGATCCTTGCCAGTCTTTTCCCTTATGATATCAAAGGCTTCGTAGCAGATCTTCTGGGCAACTCCACGTTTGCCGTCCTGCATTACCTGGTTGATCAGCTTTGTCACTATCTTGTTCCCATAGATCGGATCAGGAAGTACATCGCGGTTGGGAACGTATCCCTTTCTTGGCATCCCTTTACCTCCTTCAACTACAAATAAAAGCGTTTTACTTCTTAGGCCTCTTGGCACCGTATTTCGATCTGCCCTGCTTCCTGTCGGCAACACCCGAGGCATCGAGCGCACCGCGGATTATATGATAGCGTACACCGGGCAAGTCTTTTACCCTGCCGCCCCTGATCAAAACAACCGAGTGCTCCTGCAGGTTGTGGCCTATTCCCGGTATATAAGCTGTAGCTTCGATACCGTTGACCAGGCGTACCCTCGCGATCTTCCTCAGCGCAGAGTTGGGCTTTTTAGGAGTGGTCGTCTTGACCGCAGTGCACACACCGCGCTTCTGAGGACAACTGTTGAGAGCGGGAGAAGTCGACTTGTATACTGCTTTTTCCCTGCCTTTGCGAACCATCTGATTTATCGTTGGCATTCCCACACCTCCCTTCGGCTTGTAAATGCTTGCATTAGGAACCTTAGATCTAAATCCAACTATCTTTGGGAGCCGCCCTGTGCGGCCTGACTTTTTGATAAAAGGGTATTTTCTGCGCCTTATTTAACGATGGCAGCTGTAGAGGCTCCGACCTGTATACCGCATGCTTCACCCAGCTCTGCCATTGAGTCGACCAGGATGATCTCTACGCCTGCTGTCTTACAGGCCTCAGTTATCCTGGAAGCCAGGTGGTCATCAACATCGCGCGCCAGGAATACGACCTCAGCGCTGCCGCTTTGAACAGCTTTGATGGTCTGTTTCATCCCAACAGTCTTGTTGGCAGCTGTTTTTAGTTTTTGCAACATTCCGGTTTTTTTCCCCCTACAATAATGCATGTTAAATAAGCACACTTTGTAATTCTACCATCATGCATTTATGATGTCAACAAAAATCACATAAACAACAGCGGGACAGTGGGCCGCCTTATGCGTCCGCTGCCCACTGTTGTCCTATCCGGTATTTTTACTTGTCGCTCTGCTGTCAGGTCCTGTCCTCTTCTTTCAGGTCGTCGTCCAGGTCCAGGTCGGTGAACAGGTCATCCGGCAGGTCTATATCGTCCATATCTACTTCTTCCAGATCATCATCCGGAATATCAAGATCAGGCATATCTATATTAGCCAGATCGGAATAGGGTGCGACTCCGTCCGTATTGCCAGCCTTATCTCCGCCCTGGGCCGCCTGACCTGCTGGAATATCTATGGGCAGGGTGTCTGCAGGAGCATCGCCCGCAGTATCATCCACAAGCTTTGAGACTTCTATGTTTCTGTACCGGCTCATGCCTGTACCTGCAGGTATCAGCTTGCCTATGATCACGTTCTCCTTCAGGCCTACCAGAGGATCCGTCTTGCCCTTGATGGCTGCTTCCGTCAGTACTCTTGTCGTCTCCTGGAAGGAGGCTGCTGACAGGAAGGAATCGGTGGCAAGGGAAGCCTTGGTGATGCCAAGCAGGACACGCTTTGCCTGGGCAGGCTGTCCGCCTTCGGCGATCACCCGCTCATTCTCCCGCTCAAACTCAAAGATATCGACCAGGCCGCCGGGCAGGAGGTCAGTATCGCCCGTATCCTCTACCCTTACCTTGCGCAGCATCTGTCTGATGATTATCTCTATATGGCGGTCGTTGATGTCGACGCCCTGCAGCCTGTAAACCTTTTGGACCTCGGCGAGCAGGTACATCTGAACACCTTTGACGCCCTTGATCTTGAGTATGTCGTGAGGATTGATGGAACCCTCGGTCAGCTCATCGCCGGCCTCTACCGTCTGGCCCTCGTATACCTTTATCCTGGAACCGTAGGGTATCTGGTAGGTCTTGGATTCGCCCTCACTCTCGTTGGTGATCACTATTTCCCGTTTCTTCTTCTGATCGTTTATGGAAACGGTACCGCTGATATCCGATATGATCGCAAGCCCTTTGGGCTTTCTGGCCTCAAACAGCTCCTCGACCCTGGGCAGACCCTGGGTAATGTCGTCTCCTGCAACACCGCCCGTATGGAAGGTCCTCATCGTAAGCTGGGTACCGGGCTCGCCTATGGACTGGGCCGCAATGATACCAACTGCTTCGCCTACGCTTGACGGGTCGCCCGTGGCCAGGTTGGAACCGTAGCACTTGGCGCATACGCCATGCTCTTCCCTGCAGGTCAGCACTGATCTTATGTGGACCTTGGTGATACCGGCCGCTACTATCTTCGATGCCTTGTCGGGATCTATCATCTCGTTGGCCTTGACCAGTATCTCTCCCGTCTCGGGATGCAGGATGTTTTCGGCAGCATACCGGCCGTTGATCCTGTCGTAGAGGGATTCGATCACCTCTGTATCGTCCCGGATCTCGGTCACGACTATGCCCCTTATCTTCTCGCCACTGCCCTCATAGCAGTCTTCGCTCCTTATGATGACATCCTGGCTGACATCGACCAGACGCCTGGTCAGGTAACCAGAGTCGGCCGTACGCAGGGCAGTGTCCGCAAGACCCTTCCTGGCGCCGTGGGTGGAAATAAAGAACTCCAGAACCGTAAGGCCTTCACGGAAATTGGCACGGATAGGCAGCTCAATGATTCGGCCTGACGGGTTGGCCATAAGGCCGCGCATACCCGCCAGCTGCCTCAGCTGGTTGATGCTGCCCCTGGCGCCGGATATGGCCATCATGTTGACCGGGTTGTGGGCATCCCAGGCTTTTTTAAGTGCCTCTGTGACCTTGTCCGTGGTCTCGTTCCATATGGATATTACCTTTTCATAACGCTCGTCGTCGGAAATAAGTCCTCTCCTGTACTGGCGCTGGATCCGGCTTACCTCTTCATCAGCCTGCTTCAGCAGCTCCTTTTTCTCCTCGGGCACGATCAGGTCGGAAACGCTGACCGTAAAGGCCCCTATCGTAGAGTAGTGATAGCCCAGCGCTTTTATCTTGTCAAGTACTATCGAGGTCTGGGTCGTGCCATACTTGTGGTAGCACTTGTCAACTATCTTTTCCAGCAGCTTTTTGTCTGCCGGTCTGTCTATTTCCAGCTCAAACATCTCATTGGGGTCGTTTCTGTCCTTGAAGCCCAGGTCCTGGGGTATGGCCTCATTGAAGATGACCCGTCCCGGAGTGACTTCTATGAGCTTTGACACCTTTTCGCCGTTGATCTCCCTGGTCACTCTCATCTTGACCTTGGCCTGGATGGCTACATCGCCGGAGCTGTATGCCATCAGCACCTCTTCAGGCCCGGAAAATACCTTGCCTTCGCCCTTTTCGCCGTCCTTGGCTATGGTGAGATAGAAGCTGCCAAGGATTATGTCCTGGGTCGGGCTGACGACCGGCTTTCCGTCCTGGGGCTTCAATATGTTGTTTGATGCGAGCATCAAGAACCTTGCTTCTGCCTGGGCCTCAACGGAAAGAGGTACGTGCACTGCCATCTGGTCACCGTCAAAGTCGGCATTGTATGCCGTACATACCAGCGGATGCAGCTTGATAGCGCGCCCTTCCACCAGGACAGGCTCAAAAGCCTGGATACCAAGGCGGTGAAGCGTGGGGGCACGGTTCAACAGCACCGGGTGCTCCTTGATGACCTCTTCGACTATGTCCCATACCTCGGGCTTCACTCTTTCGACCATGCGTTTAGCGTTCTTGATGTTGTGGGCCAGGCCCTTTTCTACCAGCCGCTTCATAACGAAGGGCTTGAACAGCTCCAGTGCCATTTCCTTGGGCAGGCCGCACTGATACATCTTGAGCTCCGGACCGACCACGATTACCGAACGTCCGGAATAGTCAACACGCTTACCCAGGAGGTTCTGGCGGAACCGGCCCTGCTTGCCCTTGAGCATATCGCTCAGGGATTTCAAAGGCCTGTTGCCCGGGCCTGTGACGGGCCTGCCCCTCCGGCCGTTGTCTATGAGGGCGTCAACGGCTTCCTGGAGCATGCGTTTTTCGTTTCTTACTATGATATCAGGAGCTCCCAGGTCTAAAAGCCTCTTCAGCCTGTTGTTGCGGTTGATTATCCTCCTGTAAAGATCATTGAGGTCGGAGGTCGCAAACCGGCCGCCGTCCAGCTGGACCATTGGCCGAAGCTCCGGAGGAATGACCGGTATCACATCCAATATCATATGCTCAGGCCGGTTTCCTGATTTCCTGAAGGACTCGACTACTTCCAGGCGTTTCACTATCCTGATCCGCTTCTGGCCTGTGGAGTCCTTGAGCTCAGCCCTGAGCTCCCTGGCCATTTTATCCAGGTCTATCTCTGCAAGCAGCTCCTTGACCGCTTCAGCGCCCATGCCACAGCGGAAGGTGTCGCCGTACTTGTCATAATACTCCCTGTACTCCTTCTCCAGCAATATCTGCTTTTTGACCAGGGGTGTATTGCCGGGGTCTATGACCACATAGGCAGCAAAATACAAAACCTTTTCAAGGGACCGCGGCGACATATCCAGCAAAAGGCCCATCCTGCTCGGGATGCCTTTGAAATACCAGATATGGGATACCGGCGCCGCCAGCTCTATATGGCCCATGCGCTCGCGGCGGACCTTGGACCGGGTGACCTCGACGCCGCAGCGGTCACAAATGATACCCTTGTAACGTATCCGCTTATATTTTCCGCAATGGCACTCCCAGTCCTTTTGGGGGCCGAAGATCTTTTCGCAGAAAAGTCCGTCCTTTTCAGGCTTCAAGGTTCTGTAGTTGATGGTTTCTGGCTTTTTGACCTCGCCTCTGGACCATTCCCGGATCTTGTCCGGTGATGCCAAGCCTATCTGAATCGCTTCAAAATTGTTCAGCTCATACAAGGGCTATCTCTCCCTTCATCTATTTACTCTTCGTCGTCTTCCAGGTCGAATTCATCAAGCAGTTCATCATCCAGATCGTCTTCGCTGCCATCATCTTCAAGGCCTGAAATATCTGCAATCTCGTCCAGATCTAAGTCCAGATCATCGTCATCGTAGGACCCGCCGCCTACCAGGTCGGCCTGATCCTCCCTGCCTTCGATGTTCACCTCGAGGTCCTCAACGTCGTCATCGATGACTTCTTTGATCTCGATCTCCTCAAGGTCCTCAGAAAGCACCTTTACATCAAGGGCAAGGCTTTGAAGCTCTTTTATAAGCACCTTGAAGGATTCAGGCACTCCGGGTTCGGGGATATTGTCGCCCTTGACCACTGCCTCGTATGTCTTGACCCTGCCCACGACATCGTCGGACTTGACGGTCAGGATCTCCTGCAGTGTATGAGCTGCCCCATAAGCCTCCAGGGCCCAAACCTCCATCTCGCCGAACCGCTGTCCGCCGAACTGGGCCTTGCCGCCCAGGGGCTGCTGGGTCACCAGTGAATACGGTCCGGTCGAACGGGCATGTATCTTGTCGTCTACCAGGTGGGCAAGCTTGAGCATGTACATGTATCCAACAGTGATGGGCTTGTCAAAGGGCTCGCCCGTCCTGCCGTCATACACGGTAAGCTTGCCGGTACGAGAGAAGCCCGCCATTTCCAGCGTGTCCATGATGTCTATCTCGGAAGCTCCGTCAAAAACAGGTGTCGCTACATGCCAGCCCAGGGCTTTTGCTGCCAGGCCAAGGTGGACCTCCAGCACCTGCCCGATGTTCATACGGGAAGGCACACCCAGAGGGTTCAAGCATATTTCAAGCGGAGTACCGTCGGGCAGGAAGGGCATATCCTCCTCAGGGAGTATCCTGGAGATAACACCCTTGTTGCCGTGCCGTCCGGCCATCTTGTCGCCTACGGATATTTTTCGCTTCTGAGCGATATATACTCTTACGAGCTCGTTGACGCCGGGTGCGAGCTCATCCCCGTTTTTGCGGCTGAAGACCTTGACGTCCACAACTATGCCGCCTTCGCCGTGAGGCACTTTCAGGGACGTATCCCTGACCTCCCGGGCTTTCTCACCGAAGATAGCCCTGAGGAGCCGCTCCTCTGCGGTCAGCTCGGTCTCACCCTTGGGCGTGACCTTGCCTACCAGGATGTCGCCTGCCGTGACCTCTGCACCGATACGGATGATCCCGCGCTCATCGAGGTCCTTTAATGCTTCCTCGCTGACATTGGGGATATCCCTGGTGATCTCTTCCGGTCCCAGCTTGGTGTCCCTGGCCTCTGATTCGTATTCTTCTATATGGATGGAAGTAAAGATATCTTCCTTGACAAGCTTTTCGCTGATCAGGATAGCGTCCTCGTAGTTGTAGCCTTCCCAGGTCATGAAGCCCATAAGGATGTTGCGCCCAAGGGCGATCTCGCCCTGGTCCGTGGAAGGACCGTCCGCTATGATCTGGTCCTTTTTCACAAGGTCGCCTTCGTCTACGATGGGTTTCTGGTTGATGCAGGTACCCTGGTTGGACCGGCGGAACTTCAGGAGCTTGTATTCATACTCATTGCCGTCGTTGCCTTTTATAATGATCCGGTCTGCCGAAACCTTCTTGACTACGCCGTCGGTCTTGGACAGGACCACTACGCCGGAATCCCTGGCTGCCTTGTACTCCATCCCGGTACCTATGATGGGCGCTTCAGCCTGCAAGAGGGGCACTGCCTGACGCTGCATGTTGGACCCCATCAGGGCACGGTTGGCGTCATCGTTTTCCAGGAATGGGATCATGGCAGTAGCCACGGATACCAGCTGCTTGGGCAATACGTCCATGTACTCGACCTGCTCCCTGGGCACCTCCAGGATGTCGTCCCTGAAACGCACCGTAACCTTTTCCTCTATGAAATGACCTTCTTCATCGAGGGGCTCATTGCCCTGCGCTACTATATATTCGTCCTCTTCATCCGCTGTGAGGTAGACGATCTCATTGGTAACAACATTCCTTTCCTTGTCCACCTTGCGGTAGGGAGCTTCTATAAAGCCGTATTCATTGATCCTGGCATATGTACTCAAGGATCCGATAAGTCCGATATTGGGACCTTCAGGGGTCTCAATGGGGCACATGCGTCCATAGTGGGAATGGTGAACGTCGCGCACCTCAAAGCCTGCCCGCTCACGGCTCAAGCCGCCGGGTCCCAGGGCGGAAAGCCTGCGCTTGTGCGTAAGCTCAGCCAGGGGGTTGGTCTGGTCCATAAACTGGGACAACTGGGAGCTGCCGAAGAATTCCTTCATGGCAGCCGTGACAGGACGGATGTTGATAAGGGCCTGGGGAGTCACGACGTCTATATCCTGGATCGTCATCCTCTCCTTGACCACGCGCTCCATCCTGGACAAGCCTATCCTGAACTGGTTCTGCAATAGCTCGCCCACCGAGCGCAGCCTTCTGTTGCCCAGATGGTCGATATCGTCTATGTTGCCTATACCGTTGACAAGATGCAGGTTGTAGTTGATCGATGCCACTATGTCATCGGTTATTATATGCTTTGGAACAAGCTTGTCGATATTGTCCTTCAGCACCTGCTTAAGGTCGTCTGAGCTTAAGCTTTTCTCAGCTATCGATTGGTTGAGGGCGGCTTCATTCTTGTATGCATTCAGGATCTCCATCAATGTGGGGAAATGCACCTTCTCGTTTATGCCTGCCTCTGCGGGGTCAAAATCCAGGAATCTTCTGGCATCCACAAAGTTGTTGCCGACTATCTTGACAACCTTGCCGCCTTCCAGCTCCAGATAAACATGATTGATGCCGGCGTTCTGGATGGTCTCAGCCATTTCCCTTGATATTCGCTCGCCGGCGCTTACATATATCTCACCCGTCTCAGGATCTGCTATTGTCTCCGCAGCGATCCGGTTGTATACTCTGCTTGCCAGTGACAGCTTTTTATTGAATTTGTAGCGGCCTACCTTGGCCAGATCATAGCGCTTCGGGTCAAAAAACATGGAGCTTAGAAGCTGGCTTGCGCTTTCCACCGTAGGAGGCTCGCCGGGCCTCAAACGCCTGTATATCTCAAGCAGGCCTTCCTCCTTGCTGTTGGTGCTGTCTGCGTCAAGGGTGGCCAGCAGTCGCTCGTCTTCACCGAGCAGATCCTTTATCTCCGCATCGGTGCCATATCCTAAGGCTCTCAGGAGCACTGTGACAGGCAGCTTTCTAGTGCGGTCTACGCGTACATATACGACATCGCTAGAATCGGTCTCGTACTCTATCCAGGCGCCCCTGTTGGGTATGACCGTGGCGGAATACAGCTTCTTGCCTGTCTTGTCTATGGTCTCGGCATAGTAAACGCCCGGAGACCTGACCAGCTGACTGACTATCACGCGCTCAGCACCATTGATGATAAAGGTGCCCTGCTCTGTCATCAGCGGGAAATCTCCCATGAACACTTCCTGTTCCTTGACTTCGCCGGTCTCCCGGTTTATAAGACGGACCTTGACTTTGAGCGACGCGGAGTATGTAGCATCCCTGTCCTTGCACTCTTCTACGGGATACTTGGGGTTGTCCTCCAAATAATAGTCTACGAACTCGAGGACAAGGTTTTCAGTGTAATCCGTTATAGGGGATATATCATCGAAAACCTCCCTCAATCCTTGTGTCAGGAACCAGTTGTATGAGTTCTTCTGCACCTCGATGAGGTTAGGCATCTCAAGGACCTCATCGATCTTTGAATAGCTCATCCTGGTCCTGTTTCCCAACTTAACTGGATGCACCATGCAATAAATCACCCCTTAAGCTTATTAACCAAAACATCCAAATTTTTGGGTTATCTGAAGGTTTTGCTGGTAAATGGACATTAATATTTATTATACCCTTGCATATTATCCCTTATTCAGTGTACAATATAAGTGGAAAAACGGGGCTTAAACCACCCGTTTTTGCAAGGAAAAATGGGCTGTCCCATGGAATAAACTATTAATGCAATTTACAATACTAACACAATCTGTACTGGTTGTCAATTAAAAAATCAAACAATATTAAGGAGCTCTTTTTGTGTTTCAAGAGCTCCTTTCTGTTTGGCTTGTATATGGTTTGTGTTGTGTGTCGCCGCTTGTAAGGATCCTTATTTAACTTCGACCTTGGCGCCGACTTCAGCAAACTTGGCCTTGATGGACTCGGCTTCCTCTTTGGAAAGGCCTTCCTTGACAGCCTTGGGAGCAGCTTCAACAAGATCCTTGGCTTCCTTGAGGCCCAGACCTGTTACTTCGCGAACGACCTTGATGACCTTGATCTTGTCAGCGCCGACATCAGCCAGCACAACGTCGAACTCGGTCTTTTCCTCTTCAGCAGGTGCAGCAGCACCGGCAGCGGGAACAGCAGCAGCTACTGCTACGGGAGCAGCGGCGCTTACGCCGAATTCCTCTTCAAGGGCCTTTACGAGCTCAGCCAGCTCCAAAACAGTCATTTCTTTTATGGCTTGCATTATTTCTTCTCTATTCATTTTATAATCCTCCTATTTCCTGATATTGATTTTATTTTTTATTTGTATCGGGTTTGCTTCAAGCATGTCCGATTCATGCTTCTTTTTGCTCTCTAATAGCGTTGAGCGCAACTACGAGGCCACGGATCGGGCCGTTCAGCACTCTCACCAGTCCGGTGATCGGCGCGTTCATGCTGCCAAGCATCTTGGCGATGAGCTCTTCTCTGGATGGCAGCTCTGCCAGCGCCTTCACGCCGTCTACATCGATGACCTTGCCGTCGATCAGGCCTGCCTTGAGCTCCATTTTCTTGAGCTTTTTGATGTTCTCTGTGAGGATCTTGGCCGGTGCAACGGGATCCTTTACGCCGAATGCGATGGCGGTCGGCCCTGCCAGATAGGGTATGAGCTCATCATATCCCAGCTCCTTGGCTGCCAGCTCGGTCAGTGTATTTTTATACACCTTGTAATCTACATTGTTTTCACGAAACTGCTTTCTCAGCTGTGTAACCTCTTCAACGGTAAGCCCGCGATAGTCAACCAAAACCGCGCTGCTGGATTGGGACAGCTTCTGCTTGATCTCTTCGACTATCCTGACTTTTTCTTCCCTTGCGGACATTGTCACAGCACCTCCTTTCCGACACACTCTTGGTCAGAATCTTATCACAGGGGAAGGCTTCATTAAAAAAGCCCTCTTTAAGGCAAGAGGGCAGTATATTCCAATACGCACGTTCCCTTACCTCGGCAGGCATGATTTAAGCTTTTCAAAGCACCTGCTGTCTACGATAAGATCATACCAATATTATTATTTTATGTCGCTGCCATTATAGTACAATGGCGCTAATGTGTCAAGCTAAAATCAGAACTTGGCAGCGTTGATCTTTATTCCGGGTCCCATGGTGCTGGATACGACTACGCTGCGCAGGTAGGTCCCCTTCGCTGCAGCCGGCTTGGCCTTGATGATGGCATCCATCAGGGCATGCATGTTCTCAGAAAGCTGCTCGTCGGTAAAGGATACCTTACCAATGGGCACGTGGATGATAGCGGTCTTGTCGAGCCTGTACTCGACCTTACCGGCCTTGATGTCCTTTACTGCCTTGGCAACATCCATGGTTACTGTGCCGGATTTGGGGTTCGGCATAAGGCCTTTCGGTCCCAGCACGCGGCCCAGTCTGCCCACGACACCCATCATATCGGGCGTGGCAACGCAGACATCGAATTCAAACCAGTTTTCATTCTGGATCTTGGCGACCATCTCTTCTGCGCCTACGAAATCAGCGCCGGCTTCCTCGGCTTCCCTGGCCTTTTCGCCTTTGGCGAACACAAGCACCTTGACGGTCTTGCCGGTACCATGGGGCAGGACGACAGCACCACGTACCTGTTGGTCCGCATGCCTCGGGTCTACGCCCAGCCTGATGGACATCTCGACCGTCTCGTCAAATTTGGCTTTTGCTGTCTGCTTTGTCAGCCTGATGGCCTCTTCGGGATCATATAGCTTGGCTCTGTCTACAAGCTTTAAGCTCTCTAAATATTTCTTTCCTCGCTTCAACTCTAATAAACCTCCTTGTGGTCATATCGGGGTCGACCCTGCCACGTTTTTGATTGTTTGTTGTGATCAGCTCAGTCTACTACTGTAATGCCCATGCTGCGGGCGGTGCCCATTACCATTCGCATTGCTGCTTCCAGGCTGGCAGCATTGAGATCTGGCATTTTAAGCTCAGCGATCTCCTGCACCTGCTTCTTGGTCACCTGGGCAACCTTCTGGGTGTTGGGCCTGCCAGATGCCTTTTCGATACCGGCTGCCTTCTTCAGAAGCACTGCTGCCGGCGGGGTCTTGGTAATGAAAGTGAATGATCTGTCCTGATAAACAGTGATGACTACAGGAATGATCAGTCCTGCCTGTTTAGCTGTTCTTTCATTGAATTCCTTGCAAAAACCCATAATGTTAACGCCATGCTGACCGAGGGCCGGGCCTACGGGCGGAGCGGGCGTAGCTTTGCCAGCGGGGATCTGCAATTTTACCATACCGGTTATTTTCTTGGCCATTTAAGTACACCTCCTTGATAGAATGCTGCTATATCTTCTGAATTTGATCATAATCCAGTTCGACTGGTGTATCCCTTCCAAACATGGACACCATAACTTTGACCTTTTGCTTGTCGGGATAAATTTCTTCGATAACACCAATGAAATTTTCGAGAGGACCGGAAATTACACGGACATTGTCGCCAACTTCTGCATCCAGCGTAACCGGAATGTCTTCTACACCCAGGGAGCGTACCTCCTCATCGGTCAGAGGGATCGGCTTGGACCCCGGTCCGACAAAGCCGGTGACTCCTCTTGTATTGCGAATGATATACCAGGACTCATCGGTCATGATCATCTTAACCATGACATATCCGGGAAATACCTTGCGCAATACTGCCTTCCGCTTGCCGTTTTTGACTTCAACCTGCTCCTCCATGGGAACCTTGATCTCGAAAATCAAATCATGCAGTCCGCGATTCTCAACTGTTTTTTCAAGGTTGGCTTTTACTTTGTTCTCGTATCCTGAATAAGTATGAATGACATACCATTTTCCTGGATCTTTCTCTTTTTCTGACATAAACCAAGGGTCAAGGCTCGACCTGACCCCCCCTCCTTACCTTGAGATTAATTGAAGAAGCTGACCAAATCCCAGGTCCATTACTCCCACAACAGCTGCAACAATGAGAACCACTACTATGACTACGATCGTATAGTTCGTAAGTTCCTTTCTGGTCGGCCATGTGACTTTTTTCATTTCAGAAATCACACTGCGAAAAAACTTAACGATTCCTGCTTTCTTTTCTTTCCTGGCCGCCGGTTTTTTCGTATCTTGCTTGGCCATCTAACTCACATCCTTATCTCCGGTCTTTAAACAATTATGACCTTATAAGCTGAAAACAAAACTACTTTGTTTCTCTGTGCACTGTATGGCTCCTGCAGAACTTGCAGTACTTCTTGAGCTCGAGCCTGTCAGGGTCATTTTTTTTATTTTTCATGGTGTTGTAATTGCGCTGTTTGCACTCTGTACAAGCCAATGTAATCTTTACTCTCATCTTTTACACCTCACTTGGCAATCAATCTGTAGCGGTCACAACTATACTTATATAATTTACCATACGGTAAAAGGGGCTGTCAATACGGATTTAAACTGCAGGCAGGTGAGATATGCCCCGTGTAAAATACCAAAAAATAAGCAAGGGGAATGACCCCTTACTTATTTCCTGATATATTTCGTCAATAGCTTAAACGCTTCAATGTCAACCCGGTTTACTCGACGATCGAAGCAACAACGCCTGCGCCAACGGTCCTGCCGCCTTCGCGGATAGCAAAGCGCAGACCTTCCTCGATGGCGATGGGGGTTATAAGCTTGATGGTCATCTGGATGTTGTCGCCGGGCATTACCATCTC
>JAKPIB010000004.1 GCA_029549985.1 Bacillota bacterium | reverse complement strand
TGATCTTTTCCTGCCCCTGGATGACCACTGTGGCATCACTGCCGCCCTGGACCACCTGCATGAAGGGGCACCGGTCCATCCTGCCTTCATAGAAGTCATACAACTCCTTCATCTTGAAGCGCTTTGAAAAGTCCAATTTATTCAACCCCTCACTTGATAATATAAGATAATTGCGGATAATAATTATATCAATTCTATGAGTGCATCAGCAATCCTGCATTTGGACAAAAAAATACCCGTTTTGAGAAACAGGTATATAATGTATATTGAATTTGCTTAGTTGTATTCAAGCCTTATTATGTCGTAATATCCCCGATCTTGAGTGTCTCTCAAGCCCTGAAGCGTCACGCCTATATGCTCGCCCTTCTGGATCGCCCTGTTGAAGCGTATGACAATTGTTTTGTCATCCGCCCATATGATATTGCCGGTAAGCGGCGCAGAATCGACCTGGGACTCTATGGAGATCCTGCTTTGGGCTATATCCTCCCTCATGGGCTCACTGAATCTGAGCATGATCCTGTTGTCTGCATTGTTGATATCCTCAACCGAACCGCTCCTGGGGTAGATTTCAACAAGGTGCGAAGAGGTGACATGGTCCTTGAGGGAGCCTGAGAGCGCTGTGATCAGGATGCCTATGACAAGGCAGGGGATCAACAAACCCGACAAGGAAAGGCTCTTGTCCAATATATCTTGCTTGCTGCTCTCAGCCTGGCCATCCAGTATATCCTTTACCCGTCTTTCTATATGGCCCTTCCAGAGATATGCAAGCCCGGCTCCTGCCACCGTCCCCATGAGATTCAACAGGTTGCTTATATGCAGGCCCTTTATCAGGTTGGCGATCGTGACCGCAAGCCATGCAGCAGCAAGCAGAGCCAGGCATATATACAGGACCGGGTCCGAGAAGATCCTGCGCTTCAGTTTCCTGATCGAATACAGCAATATTAGGAAGACTGCCGGGGCAAAGCTTAAGGCAATGGGTGATATGCCATTGTCCCAAATGCCGAATATAAGACGCAGCAGCAACGTGAGAGCCAGGGAAGACCCAACGAATGCAAGAAACCTTATAGCACCCAGGACTCTTTCAGCCAGGCAACCGAACAGCAATATGATCAGCAAATTCAGTACAAGGTGGAACAAGGGGTCCATCAGTGCCGGAGGATCAAGCGATGTACCGTGCTGCAGATAATTGGTCAGGTACTGCCATGGATAGAAGACGGGATCGCCACCGCCGAGTATATCATAGTATTCAGGCCTGAAATACACGATCAGCGACGCGAGTATGCAGCTGTATGCGATCGACAGCGAGATAAACGGGAAACCGGTTTTCTTTCGATAGAGCAAGTCGGAAACCAAACGATCACCTCTGGAGATGTAATTGTATACCCGGTTACCATTCTACACCACTAAGTATATCATGTCTATGGGTTTATCTAGATATTACTTGATTATATCTATAAGTATATGGAAGTATACCAGGTACACAAACAAGCTGTAATGCCTAGAACAAGCCCGTGATCACGCCTGATGCATCTACATCGACCTTTTCCGCTGCCGGGACCTTTGGCAGTCCGGGCATGGTCATGATATCACCGGTCAAGGCGACAACAAAGCCTGCCCCGGCAGAAACCTTCACATTACGGACAGTTATCCTGAAGCCCTTTGCCCACCCCAGCTTCTTTGGATCATCCGACAGGGAATACTGAGTCTTGGCCATGCAAATCGGGAACTGCCCAAAGCCATATGACTCCAGCATCGCCAGATCCTTCAGGGCATTTGGCGCAAAATCCACTCCGTCAGCGCCGTAGATTTCCCTGGCAATAGCTTCGATCTTCTGCTTGAGCGGCTTATCATCCTCATAGGTGAACCTGAAATCACTATGCCCTTCTTCTACAAGCCTCATCACCTCTTCGGCAAGCTGTATACCGCCTTCTCCGCCTTTCGCCCATACCTCGGACAAGGCCACATTGACACCGAGCTCCCTGCATTTGTCCTCTACAAGCTTAAGCTCAGCCTCGGTGTCGGTGGGGAAACGGTTGATGGCTACCACTGCAGGCAGGCCGAACTTCACTGTAATATTCTCGATATGCTTTAGCAGGTTGGGGATACCCTTCTCCAGCGCAGCCAGGTCTTCCTGGGCCAGGTTCTCCTTTAGCGCGCCGCCGTGATGCTTCAGTGCCCTTACGGTCGCAACGATCACTACTGCTGACGGTTTGAGCCCTGCAATGCGGCACTTGATGTTGAGGAACTTCTCCGCGCCAAGGTCAGCGCCGAAGCCGGCCTCGGTCACCACATAGTCACCCAGCTTCAGAGCCATCCTTGTGGCCATGATGCTGTTGCACCCGTGAGCTATGTTGGCAAAGGGGCCTCCATGGATGAAAGCCGGCGTATGCTCCAGGGTCTGGACAAGGTTGGGCTTGAGGGCATCCTTAAGCAGGGCCGCCATAGCTCCCTGGGCATTGAGCTGTCCGGCTGTCACAGGCTGGTCGTCCCTTGTATAGCCGACGACTATCCTGCTGAGCCTTTCCTTCAGGTCCTCGATATCCTTTGAAAGGCACAGGATAGCCATTACCTCGGATGCCACGGTGATATCGAATCCATCCTCGCGGGGGACGCCGTTGGTCCTGCCGTTGAGGCCGTCTATGATGAACCTGAGCTGCCTGTCGTTCATATCGACACACCGCTTCCAGGTGATCCTCCGTACATCTATCCCAAGCTGGTTTCCCTGATAAATGTGGTTGTCGAGCATGGCAGCAAGGAGGTTGTTGGCCGCACCGATCGCATGTATATCCCCTGTGAAATGCAGGTTTATATCCTCCATAGGGACGACCTGGGCATAGCCGCCGCCCGCAGCTCCGCCCTTTACGCCAAATACAGGCCCCAGGGAGGGCTCGCGCAGAGCTATGACCACCTTCCTGCCAAGCTTGTGCAAAGCATCGCCCAATCCAATAGTAGTGGTGGTCTTGCCCTCACCTGCAGGAGTCGGGTTGATGGCTGTGACCAGGATAAGCTTGCCATCCTGCCGATCCTTCAGGCTTTTCAGGATATTGTAGTCCACCTTGCATTTGTAGTTGCCGTAAAGCTCGATGTGTTCCTCGTTTATGCCCAGCGACGCCGCGATGTCCTTAACAGGCTTCATTTTGACGCTTTGAGCTATTTCAATATCGCTCTTATACTGCATTTTGCTTCCCCCTTATCTTCAAATCAGGTCTTGACCTTTCCTGGTACAGGTAAGCCAGCCAGTAGCTCATCCCTACGAACAAAGCCCCTCCGGCTATATTGCCCAGGGTCACCGGAATAAGATTTTTAGTAAACATCGTGACTATGTTTAGTGTCTCCAGTTTTTCTGCTGAAACCCCCATTGACTCAGCAGCCTGCACCCAGGCAGGATCGCTTTTTGCTATGATCCCGGCGGCTATATAATACATATTGGCAATGCTATGCTCAAATCCGGATGTGATGAACAGCCAGATCGGAAAGAATATAGCCAGGATCTTGCCTGCCATGTCCCTTGCCCCGGCTGACATCCATACTGCCAGGCAGACAAGCCAGTTACACAGGATTCCAAGGAAGAATGCGCTTTCAAAGGACAAGCCTGTCTTGTAAACAGCCGTTTTGATCGTAAATCCCCCCAGGGCTCCGTCTGAAGCATTCCACTGGCCGGATCTATAGACCAAAAACGCGACCAGGACAGCGCCTATGAGGTTGCCCAGGTATACCAGGAACCAGTTGCGCAGCAGGCCTGACCACCTGGATCTGCCGCTCAAGCAGGATATTATGATAAGGCTGTTGCCGGTGAACAGCTCCCCGCCTGCCGCGACGACCAGTATGAGCCCGGCTGCGAACAAGGCCCCTGCCAGGGTTTTCGCCAGGCCTACGGACTGGATGTTGTGGATCGCATAGCTTGAACCTTGAGAAGCCAGGGCGATAAAGGCGCCTGCCAGGATACTCAGGATAAGGAGGCCGCGCGCCTTGCTGCCCGTTTTTTTTGCCCCTATTTCAATGAACTCGGCTGCTATTTCCGGCGGGCTCAAAATCAGCTTTTCCATAGATCAAACCTCCAGCCTGCCCTCGCGGAATGCTGTCAGATAGTTCATGCAAAAATCATCCCTGCCTTGCAGAAGCTCGGCGGAGTATACAAAGGACATGATCCTTTTATCCAGAGGATCCAGGATGGCACTGTCAAGGCCGGCTGCTATCGCAGAGATCAGGAAGGCCTGATTGATGAGCTTGCGGGCAGGCAGGCCAAAGGATATATTGCTCAGCCCACAGGTGGTATGCACTCCCGGGAATTCGGCCATTACCCGTCTGATAGTTTCCAGGGCCACGATGCCGTAATGGGTCCCTGTGGATACCGGACGGACCATCGGGTCTATATAGATATCATTGATATCAACGCCGCCCTTCGTCATGGTGTTGATCAGCCAATCGGCGATCCTGACCCTTTGCTCGGCTGTTTCAGGCATCCCGTCATCATCCATGCACAGAGCGATTATTGAAGTGTTGAACTCTTTGACAAGGGGAAACACAGAGTCAAACCTTTTCCTTTCAGCCGTTACGGAGTTTATTATGGGCTTTGCGCCCTTGTAGACAGACAGGGCTGCCCGTAAAGCCTCTGGGTTGGCGCTGTCGATGCACAGGGGCAGGTCAGTGACCTCCTGTACAGTGTTTACCAGCCACTTAAGCAGATCCGGCTCCTTATAGGGGAAGGTACCACAGTTCACATCTATGTAATGGGCTCCTTCCTCAGCCTGCTTGACTGCGACCTCCTGTATCGCCGCAGCATCCATGTTTTCCACTGCAGGCCTTATCGCCTTTATGCTGGTGTTGATCCTTTCGCCGATTATGATCATCTACGTATCCTCCTTAAGTATTCAAATCCTTTTTGGGATCATGACTTGGCCAGCTCATTCATTATCTCGGGGATTATCTCAAATATATCGCCTACTATGGCAATGTCCGCCATCTGCATCATCGGGGTATCGGGGTCCTTGTCTATAGCGACGATCGTTTCGCAGGACTGCATCCCAACCAGGTGCTGGATCTGCCCGGAGATCCCGCAGGCAATATATAGCTTTGCCTGAACTGTCTGCCCGGTCTGGCCGACCTGGTGAGCATATGGGATCCAGCCGGAATCCACGGCTGCCCTGCTGGCGCCGACCGCTCCTCCGACCCTGAAGGCAAAGTCCTTGAGCAGCCTGAAGCCTTCCGGCCCCTTCATACCCCTGCCGCCGGCAATGATCACCTGGGCGTCGGATAGGTTCAGGGCACCTTCCCTGCTGTGGAATATCTCTATGATCCTTTTCATCTTGTCTGCATCCGTATCAAGGATGCCTTCCCTGATGATCCTCCCAACGCGGCTTATATCCGGCTCAAGGGCCTTCATGACCCTGGGGCGGACTGTTGCCATCTGCGGCCTATGATTGGGACAACGGATCGTGGCAAGTATGTTGCCCCCGAATGCAGGCCTGGTCTGCAGCAGGTCGCCGTTTTCAGGATCGATGGATAGCCCGGTACAATCAGCGGTCAGCCCGCAGTTGGCCATTACCGCCACCCTGGGGATCAAGGCCCTGCCCCTCGTGGTAGCACCGCATAGCACTACCTCGGGCTTGTATTTCTTGATCAGCCTGACCAGGACCTTGGCCTCGATCTCATCCTGAAACCCGTCAAGCCTGGAGTCATCTACGACTACTACGGTGTCTGTCCCATAGGCAAAAAGTGATCCTGCTCCGGCGCCTGCTCCCGCGCCTATTAGGACAGTCCAAACCTCACATTGTCGTGCATCGGCCAGGCCTCTTGCGGCTCCGATGAGCTCATAGGTGACCGGCTGTATCTCACCGGACAAAAGCTCGCCGATGACCCATATGTTGCGGTACTCTGCCTTTTCTATATATGTTTTGGCGATCATCCCTATCCCCCTTCTCTACACCAGGCCGCGGAATTTAAGCTCTCTGACCAGGGCCTGGGCACACTCCCTTGGTGACCCTTCGATGCGAAGAGTGTCTGTCTGCCTCGGTTCAGGCGGCTGGGTCTTTACCACCCTTGTGGGTGAACCGTTGAGGCCCAGCTTATCCGGGTCTGCCCCTATATCCTCAGGCTTTAAGACCGGTATCTCGCTTTTCTGCGCAGCCAGCCTGCCTTTTAGAGTCGGGACCCGCGGCGTGTTTATATCCTTGACTACGGTAAGGACTGCGGGCAGCCTTAGCTCGCAGACATCATAGCCATCCTCATGCATCCTTTTCACAGTGATATTGTTATCTTCAATGCTGTCGACTGCCATGACGTAAGTGGCCTGCATCCAGTCAAGGTGTGAGGCGATCCCGGGGCCAACCTGGGCAGTGTCTCCGTCTATGGCCTGCTTGCCGCATATGACCAGGTCCACGTCCCCTATTTTTTCTATCGCCCTGGCCAGGGCATAGCTGGTAGCCCAGGTATCGGAGCCCCCGAATACCCTGTCGCTCAGGAGGATGCCGCGGTCCGCGCCTGCTGATATGGCCTCCCGCAGGACAGCCTCAGCCTTAGGCGGCCCCATGGTCAGAGCGATCACTTCGCCGCCGTATTTCTCTTTCATCCGGACGCCTTCCTCAAGGGCATATGTATCAAAGGGGTTCATTATGGCCTTTTGGCCCTCCCTTATGATCCGCTTCGTTTCAGGATCGATTTTTGCATCATTTGAGGCAGGTACCTGCTTGATACACACTACTATCTTCATCTGACTTCCTCCGATCGCAGGCTACTTAGACCCAAAGGTCCCGTATCAGGTCATACTGGGTTTTGAAGCCGAGCAGCGACAGATAGAATCCGTTTTTCGGATAAGCCTGATGCAGCAGCTTTAGGGTAGCGATAGGATCATACTCAGTGTTTTCCGGGATAGTGTAACCCACCGCATCAGAGAGCAAATGCAGCTTTTTGCTCATCCAGGCTTCGACTATCACCGGGACATCAGGATACTCGGCTATCAGCTTGTCAACAACGGCATTCTTTTCGATTATGGGCTGGGTGATGATAAAGGATGCCCCTGCCCACAGCTTTCTTTTTAGCTTGGCAAATTCATGGTCTTCGGGCTCATACGGGTTGAAGGCGACCCCCAGCACGAACTTCCCCGGATACTCCCTGGTTATGTACTGCAACAGCTCAACCGAGGTAATAGACTCAGTACCCTGTACCCCGATATCCGAGGGCTTCAGCCTGGGCAGGCGCTCCGAACCGTCACCGCTTACTACAAGCAGGTATTTGATGCCCTTTTCTACGCAGTAGCTGAGGATATTATCAAGGTCTTCCCTGGTGTGGAAAGTGTTCAGGTGGATCATCACCTGCTCCGGTAATACAGGCAGCCCCAGCTCCTCGATCATTTCAGTCCCCTGGAATGAAAGATGGCCCATCGCATTGTCGGTTATGCAGGCGCAATATCCGCTGTCCATGACCCGGGTATACTTTTCTGCAAACACATCCAGGTCCCTTTCAAGATTTTCAGAGTCCTGCTTCGGCGGTAGTATTTCAACGTGGTAGACCTTGTTTTCGATATGATATCGCATCTTATATCTCCTCCTGAAGTAAGAATTTGCCAGGCATACAGGTAGTATTCGTCAAGGTATGCTTCGTGTAACTTAATTATATAGGCAAATACTATACTAGCCAATGGTTTGGCTGATAATGGACCATATCCTCCAGTTTAGTGCAAGATATTACATATTGATAAAAAAAAGTCAAAGGCGGGTTTGCATGGCTTGCCCTTGACTCGATCTATATTTATCAACATTATGATCAATCCAATCATTATTGCTTTTGGCATTAATATATATGAGAAATCACCGCTTATAAATTTTCCCTGCAATTGGTCAATAATAATGACAAGATAAGCAATATGACTAGCACAAAAAAATGCGCCTAGATATTTATAGATAGCTGCTGCATAGCAATCACCTCATATGGGGTTATCCGTCAGGATCGAAAGCGGGCTTCTGGCATTTTGCAGTGATACAGAGATTGCTGCTCCAGATGCGTAGCAAAGTAAGAACGCATACACGCCCGGTGTGGCAAGCTGGGCTATACCCTCACGCACAAGCCATAACACAGCGGCGGGCAATGTGCCAAATAGCAGCAGCAAAATCTGTTCTCCGAAAATAGTGCCGAAGACGCGCTTTTTAGACACACCCAGACCACGCATGAGCCCTATATCCTCCCTTCGGCTGTTGACTGTGAGGTAGCCAGTAATGAGCGCAAGGATGCAAACGAGCATAAGAAGCACAGGATAGAGTATCTCCAGGTATTTGCTGCGCTGTGTGATAGAGCTTATCGTTTCGTTGAACCGTGAATCCTCCAATAACACAAAAACATTGATATCCCTGCCCATTTTAGGGCCTGAAAAGCCCATTCCCTCGAGCTGATCTTTTAGTTCGCAAAGCTTGCGCACCTGACTGGTAGTAAAGGACAGGGATGAAACATACCGCAAGTCAAGGAGATAATCCAAAAATTGCTGCTGGGTCAACCGGTCGATCATATCCGGGCTGCCTATACGGTCGTAATAACTGTCCGTTTCCAGGGGAGGAGCATAATCGCCGCCAAGTTCGTTCAAAGCAGACCGATCAGGGTCAAGCGCCCCGAGGGGCAGGGGGCAGTAGATGTTGTCCCGGCCAGATGCACGTAAAAATGAGCCCACGACCAGCATATCGATGTTTGTGAACATGATATAATTCTGGTGGAAGTAGACATAGACCCTTATCGTATCACCCGGCTGTATGCCATGCTGCGCCATAAAATGCGTGGATACAATGCATGGCAGCCTGTCCCATTCGCGGCTTGAAAAACGTACTTCATCCCACCCTTCCATGAAGGAGCCGTGGAAACCCCGATATCGAAATTCTGGAGCGTTTTCGGCAGAAGAGGTGAAAACAAGGAGGGGCTCTGTGCTAAGCTTGTTTTTCTGGTTTTCAAACGAGTACACATCATTGGGGTTTGGCACAGGATCCGGCTCCCCCTTTGTACCGTCTGCATGCTCAACAATGCCGAGGTATCCATAATTCATACGGTAGGTGAATGACACATTTTCAAAGTAGTCAGCTTTAACAAGCTTGATCGCATGTTTATTGGGAATGAACAAACCGCCCGAATACTTTCCGCTCATCGTGCTGCAATAACCGCTCAGCTCCGTGGTCTCATAAAGCTCCTCCCGCGCCGCAACATAGGAAGCGCGAGTTGCCTGCAGGGAAGCTGTGAACAGGAGTGCGGCCGCACTAAGAACCGGTATGATGAAAGTCCGTACCCCGCCTCGCCTAATGGAGAGCAGAGCATGGCGAATCACACCTGAAAATGCGGTCGATGACCTTTTAGGCGGTCGCCGGGTGCCTATGGGCAACTTGAGAGCAATAAATGACCCGCTAATGGTTTTCTCTGCAAAATAAAGGCAAACGGAGAGGGCTAAAACGAACACTAACGCGCTTATCGCTACCGAAAGCGGGACCGGATCCGCTGCCATAGGCGCAAATTCCTTTATCAGGCCTATGTTTCCATCGCTGTATCGCATATCTACGGCCTGCAGCTCAGATACGAACCTATATGCTGCAGTTACCAGTTTCTCGGAAAAGCTTACGCCGGTCAAGAAGCCTGCCACAATGGCCACTAAGGCTATACAGCCTGCTCCAAACAGAAGATAAAGCCGAGTCTGTGGCTTGCTAGTGCCAAAGCTGCGCATTATTTCAACAGCCTCCTGCTGCTGGCGGGTATACAGATAGGCAAACAAGGCCAGGGCTACGACCGCCAGCACGCAAGCAATAATAGTGAGCACTGCTGCCGCGTTCCTGATAACGGCAAACGCATTTGCCGCAGCCTGATAGCCTTGATCATACACGTTCACAAAAACCCGCTCGGAAAGCATAGGCTTTATATCGTTTAAAAAGGAGCCCGCCGTACCGTTTCTGACCGTAGCCTGGCCAAGCATGGATGCAAAACGCACCGGTGTTGGAGAATCGGGTGCATATGGCACATAGACATTGAGGAAGTAGTCCTCATGATAGCTTACTATACCGATCACCGTATAGCTTTCATGCCGGGTCAGCTTATCTCCCCACACATAAGCTGAGGCTGTCTCATCCTCCTGCATGCGCAGAAGGAGGGTATCGCCCACGCTTAGCCCCCTGTTCCTGGCAAGCGTTTCGGAAACTATGCATACTTTAGCGCCCTCTGCTGCTTCCTGCCTTGTAAACAAGCGGCCTGAGACAAGGGCTATATACCCCTGGTGGAACTCTTCAAGCTCTAAGGTGTTTGCGCGACTCTTATCGCTGTGCGTGAATAGGCTATATACCCCTGGTGGAACTCTTCAAGCTCTAAGGGCTCTTGAGTGCGGCAGATAGAGACCTGGTTGTTGATAACGGCATAGTAATGCGCAATAGCTTTGTAAATGTTGCTTTCATCCGCATGCAAGGCATCTGCAGACCTTATTCTATAAGCCGGGGCTATCGCCCCACAATCGATGCCCGCCTCCTGTGCGGCAAGGCTTGAGAAGCGCTTTTAGCGTACCTCCAGGTTGTAGGAATACAAGCCCATATTATAGCCATGGATCACATATGTAGCGTCCGGGTCGGGGTCAAGCTCGATCCCCTCGTTTGAATTTTCATAGACAAAGATGGTACGTCCTGCATTGTATTCCCGCGCCGAATACAAGGTCTCAACCAGCTTCCCTGTGAATGGACCGTTTTCCCGTGACCGTTTCAGCTCTGTTACCAAAAGTACACAATAATTGCTTTCCTCATTGCCCTTGCTGTTAGGCGCATATCCATCCACAATACCCACAGTCACATCCGAGGGCTGCCATAGGAGCACGTTTTTATTTGAGGCGATCGCATCAAAATCAATGCCTGCAATGTCAGCAAGCATTGCCTCTTTGTCTGTGCCAATATATGCTCCCGCGTCCTCTAGGTATTCCATGGTCACAATGGTCGTGCAGGCTTCGTCTCTGTCACGCAGCATTGCTACGCTTGCTGCCCATGTGCTTGAACTCAGGCACAAAAATGCTGTGACTGCCGAGATCAACAGCACCGATAAGACTGTTTTTACAGGTGTACGAAGTACGCTCTTTAGGCTGTTGCGAAATATCATAGCCTTTCCTCATCCTATCATCATGATTATCCTTCAGGTTGCCTCTTCAGCTATATTTTAACATCTACACTAACCTAAAACCAGAAAAACAAAATAAGAAAGCCATATTTCTGCAGCCCTCTCTCAGAACATAGATTGATCCAATATGCTTACAGGTAAATCTTATCATATATCGGGATATTATATATGACTGCATGCTGAAAATAAAAAACCCGGAAAGCTGTGTTTCCGGGTCTTTCGTATGCCTTGCATTACCTCTTTGAGAACTGTGGTGCACGTCTTGCTTTTTTCAAGCCGTACTTCTTTCTTTCCTTCATTCTCGGATCGCGTGTCAGGAAGCCTGCCTTTTTGAGCACAGGGCGAAGCTCCTCATCCGCTTTCAGCAGTGCACGGGAAATGCCGTGACGTATAGCACCGGCCTGGCCTGTAAAGCCGCCGCCATGTACATTGACCACAACATCGAACTTGCCTATCGTATCGGTCAGAACCAGTGGCTGGCGGGCTATAACCTTCAGGGTCTCCATACCGAAATAGTCGTCGATGTCCCTGTTGTTGATCGTAAACTTGCCTTCACCGGGTATCAGCCTTACCCTGGCAACTGATTTCTTTCTTCTTCCTGTTCCGTAAAATTGAACTTTGGCCATTCACATTTCCTCCTTTCCGTGCACCTTATAGTTCAAGCTCTTCGGGCTTCTGTGCCTCATGCTTGTGGGTGGGGCCTGCGTAAACTTTCAGCTTTTTGAGCATCTTTCTGCCCAGTGGTCCTTTGGGAAGCATTCCTTTTACAGCCAGATAGATGACCCTTGTCGGATCCTTTTCGATGAGATCGCTGAATGTGATCTCTTTCAGGCCGCCCGGATAGTGGGTATGGTGTCTGTAAAGCTTCTTGTCAGCCTTTCTGCCGGTAACCTCGACCTGTGCGGCATTGACTACGATAACAAAATCCCCAGTGTCAACATGAGGTGTATAGGTGGGTTTATGTTTTCCTCTCAATATCTTCGCAATTTCAGATGAAAGCCGTCCAAGAGTCTTGCCCTTGGCATCGACTACATACCATTTGCGGTCAACGGTCTGGGCGTTAGCCATGTAGGTCTTCATCAATGGTTTCCCTCCAATTTCAAATCAAATAGGTTCGAATCTTAAAAACGTGCATTTATCTTAAAGATCCGGGGCTAGTGGACCTTAATTAACGCCAAACTATATTCTAATACATGCATCCGGGAGTGTCAAGGAATATTTGAGCATCAATAATAGACCTCTTCCAGAATCAAACCGTGTGCGGGAGCTGTGATGCCGGCCCGCCTTCTGTCCCGTGATAAAAGGATCTCCGGTATCTCATCAGGCTTTATCTTGCCCTTTCCTACATAGATCAATGTGCCTGCCATTATTCTTACCATATTATACAGAAATCCATCGCCCTTGACGACAAAATACAGATACCTGCCGTCCCGCTCAAGTGAAGCATCAAAAATCGTGCGGACAGTGGATTTTACCGGGGAACCTGTTGCCCTGAAAGCGGCAAAATCGTGGGTCCCAATAAAATGCCTGCATGACTGTTCCATGGCTTCGATGTCCAACGGCGGTGTTATGTGGGCATAGTACCGGTGGCCTATAGCTGTGCCATGAGGACCTACGACCATACAATACCTGTACTTTTTACCCTTGGCCGAGTATCTCGAATGAAAGTCATCCGCCACCCTTTCAGAGCTGACTACCCGTATATCCGGAGGCAGCAGGGCATTGAGCGCAAAGCTGTACTTCTCCGGAGGGATGCTTGATCGGGTATGGAAGTTCACTGTCTGTCCCCGGGCGTGAACGCCGCTGTCCGTACGGCTTGATGCTATGACGGTGATATCCTCGCCTGTCAGCCTGGCAAGCGCCTCCTCAAGGACCTGCTGGACGGTAATGGCGTTGTCCTGCCGCTGCCAGCCTGCATATTCAGTTCCGTCGTATTCCAGAATGAGCTTGATGTTACTCATAACAACGCAACTTTCAGTGTTTTATCACATATAGGCATTCATAAGCACTGCTGCTACCAAAAGGAGCGCAACGCCGTAGGCGGCATAGTCTCTGGCCTCGACCTTCAGCACCTTCATCCTGGTCCGGTTTTCACCGCCCCTGTAGCAGCGGGCTTCCATGGCCATGGCCAGCTCATCCGCCCTCCTGAACGCGCTTATGAACAGGGGCACCAGCAAGGGTACAAGGGCTTTAGCCCTCTGGATCAGGTTGCCGCTTTCGAAGTCAGCACCCCTGGCTGTCTGCGCCTTCATTATCTTATCCGTCTCCTCAAGCAGGGTAGGTATGAAGCGCAGGGCTATGGTCATCATCATGGCCAGCTCGTGGGCCGGGAACCTGATGACCCTAAGGGGCTTTAGAAGCAGCTCTATGCCGTCGGTCAGGGCTATGGGCGATGTGGTCAGCGTCAGCAGGGATGTACCGGTAACCAGGAATATGAGCCTTAGGGCCATAAATATGGCCTGCCTTAGACCCTCCTGGGTTATCTCGATCTTCCACCACTTCAGAAGCACAGTGCCTCCGCTGGTGAAAAAGAGATTTATCAAAAAGGTCAGGATTATTATGAACAAGAGAGGCTTCAGACCCTTTAGCACATGCCTGACCGGTATTTGGGACAAAGCCAGTATCAAGGCCAGAAAGGCCAGAACATACAGATAACCGGTATAATAGCGAACGAAAAATATGATTACGATGAATATAAAGGTTATGACCAGCTTGGTCCTGGGATCAAGCCTGTGTATGGGCGAGTCCTTGGGATAGTATTGTCCCAGCGTAATATCCTTAAGCATTCCCCGATCCCCCCAATAACTTCCTCAGCACATCCCTGGCCTGTTGTACGGTGTATATGTCGACCGGCACATCCATGCCCTTGTCCTTCAAGGCCCGCATAAGGCTTGTGACCTGCGGCACGCCAAGGCCCATCTCCAGGAGCCTGTCGGCATGGCTGAACACTTCTGCCGGAGTACCGGTAAGCTCCACTCTGCCCTTGTTCATCACTACTATCCTGTCGACCAGCCTGGCCACATCCTCCATGCTGTGGGATACAAGTATGATGGTGATACCCTTCTTTCTATGCAGCTCTTTTATCTGCCAGAATATCTCGTCCCTGCCCCGGGGGTCGAGTCCGGCAGTAGGCTCGTCCAGCACAAGAATGCTGGGCTCCATGGCAAGGACTCCTGCTATGGCTACCCTCCTGCGCTGGCCTCCGCTCAGCTCAAAGGGCGACCGATCCTTTAGCGCATTTATATCAATACCGACAAGCCCGGCCGCCTCGGTCACTCTCCGGTCTATCTCATCCTCCGGCAAACCCAGGTTTTTAGGCCCGAAGGCTATGTCCAGATAAACAGTCTCCTCAAACAGTTGGTGCTCGGGGTATTGGAACACCAGACCGACCTGGTGGCGCAAGGCCTTCAGGTTTTTACTGTCCTTGTCCACTTTGATGCCATTGACATATACTACTCCCTCGGTGGGCTTCAAAAGCCCGTTCAAATGCTGGATGAGCGTAGACTTGCCTGAGCCGGTGTGGCCTATCAGCCCTACGAACTCACCGTCATCTATCTCAAGGTTGACATCCACTATTGCCTTGGACATAAAGGGAGTGCCGGGCATGTATATATGGGTTACGTTCTCCAGTTTTATCGGCATATAGCTTCCACCATTTCTTCTATGTTGAGCGGCTCACCCTTTATGTCAAAGCCTTCCTTTTTGAGCTGGTGAGCCAGTTCTACTATCTGTGGCACATCAAGGCCTATGCTTCTCAATGTGTCGACTTTGTTGAATATTTCCCGGGGGGTACCATCTGCTGCTATCCTGCCGTTTTCCATCACCACGACCCTGTCGGCTTCGACCGCCTCATCCATGTAGTGGGTGATATGCACGATGGTTATCCCCTCATCCTTGTTCAGGTGACGGATCGTCTCCATTACCTCCCTGCGCCCTGAAGGGTCAAGCATGGCGGTAGGTTCATCCAGAATGATTATTTCGGGCTTCATCGCTATGACCCCGGCTATGGCTACCCTCTGCTTCTGCCCGCCGGACAGGAAATGGGGGGCTGACCTGGCAAACTCCATCATATTGACCGAGCGCAGTGCCTCATCCACCCTGCTCCGTATCTCGGCAGGAGGGATGCCCAGGTTTTCAGGCCCGAAGGCTACATCCTCCTCAACCACGGTGGCCACCATCTGGTTGTCCGGGTTTTGGAACACCATGCCCGCTGTCTGGCGTATGCTCCAGGTGTTCTCATCAAGCCTCGTATCCATGCCCTTTATGAAGACTTCACCTGATTTGGGCTTGAGCAGCGCATTAAGATGCTTTGCTAGGGTCGACTTGCCTGAGCCGTTGTGGCCGATTATAACAACGAATTCACCCTTGTATATGTCTATTGAGACCCCGTCGAGAGCAGCGGTTTCTTCACCTTCACCGTTTATATAGTCATAGTGCAGGTCCCTTACGCGTATGATAGGCTCCACGATCCGCCCTCCTCCATAAAAAATATGGATTAAGCTATAGGTAAAACATCCCATGAACTTAATCCGTTTATCCAAAAGCTTCTGTATGAAAATTGTGCCTATACAAGCTCTATTATGACCATTTCAGCCGCGTCGCCTCTGCGGGGTCCCTTTTTGAGGATCCGTGTATAGCCCCCGCCCTGCTTCTGCTTTTCGTTTCTTTCCCTGTACCTGGGGCCGTATTCGTTGAAAAGCTTCTCAATCAAAGGATGTTTGACCTCACGCAAACGCTGAGCGTATTCTTTTTTGGTTTCATCTTCCTTGCGCAGCTCTTTCAAGTCATACAGCAAGGCCATCATCTTTCTTCTGGCATGAAGTTTTGAAGGCTTGTCATTGGTGACCTCGATGGTGACGGTCTGGCCTTTCTCGTTGTTGACTTCCTTTTTGACCTTTTCTGTATTGTCATACTCCTTTACGGCAAGGGTTATGAGCTTTTCTGCCAACTTGCGTATTTCCTTGGCACGGGCTTCAGTTGTTTCTATCCTGCCATGCCACAATAGATCTGAAACCTGGTTTCTCAGCAAAGCCTTGCGTTGGTCAGTAGGCCTGCCTAATTTTCTATGTCCGGGCATATTCTCCCTCCTTGTCTATGCTATTCCTCGGTTTTCTTCAAACTCAAATTCAATGCTGCCAGCTTGCGCTGAACCTCTTCCAGAGACTTTTTGCCAAGGTTTCTTACCTTCATCATTTCTTCTTCCGTCTTCTGCGTCAACTCCTGCACCGTGTTGATACCCGCACGTTTCAGGCAGTTGTATGAGCGCACCGAAAGGTCAAGCTCCTCTATGGTCATCTCAAGGACCTTCTCCTTCTTGTCCTCTTCCTTTTCAACCATGATCTCCACGTCATTCACATGCGAGGTCAGGTTCACGAACAGGGATAGATGCTCGCTCATTATCTTGGCTGCAAGGCTGGTGGCTTCGTCTGCTTTGATGGTACCGTTGGTCCATACCTCAAGGGTAAGCTTGTCATAGTCGGTAACCTGGCCTACCCTGGTATTTTCCACCGAGAAGTTTACCCTGCGGATGGGGGTGAATATCGAGTCCACAGGAATAACCCCTATGGGTGATCCGGGCTTTTTGTTCCTTTCGGCTGGAACATAGCCCCTGCCCCTCTCCGCACTGATCTCCATGTACAGCTTTCCGTCTTCGTTCAAGGTGGCGATATGCTGTTCAGGATTCATGATCTCAACTTCCGAGTCCACTATGATATCCGCTGCTGTGACCCTGCATGGCCCCTGGGCATTGATTATCAGGGTCTTTGTCTCATCGGTATGCATCTTCAGGTATAATTCCTTCAGGTTGAGCACGATCTCCACAAGGTCTTCCTTGACACCCGGAAGGGTGGTGAACTCATGGAGGGCCCCGTCAACCTTAATTGACGATACAGCAGCGCCCGGCAACGAAGAAAGCAGCACTCTGCGCAAACTGTTCCCCAGGGTTGTCCCAAAGCCCCTCTCCAACGGCTCGACGACAAACTTGCCATACCGGCCGTCGGGACTTAGCTCCACAACCTCTATGTTGGGCTTCTCTATTTCTAACATGAATAAAAACCCTCCTCATAACTTATTTCCAGATCCGTTTATTCGAGGGCAACTGATTCTGTTTATCCGGTGATTAAGCTATTACTTGGAATACAGCTCGACTATGAGGTGCTCCTGGATCTCTATGTCTATATCAGACCTTGCCGGCAGTGCCTCCACTTTTCCTTCGAGCTTTTCATAATCAACCGACAGCCACTGTGCTACCGACTTGCCGGTTCCCTCTCTGAGAGCCTTGAAATGCTCTATTTCAGAAGCACTTCTCTCTTTAACGGCTATCACATCGCCCACTTCGACCAGATAGGAAGGGATATTGACCTTCTTACCGTTGACAGTGATATGGCCATGACGTACTATCTGTCTTGCCTGCGGCCTTGATGAGGCGAATCCCAGGCGGTATACCACATTGTCCAGCCTGCGCTCAAGCAGCTGAAGCAGGTTTTCACCTGTGATGCCCTTCATGTTCTCGGCTTTTCTGAAGTAGTTCTCAAATTGATTTTCAAGCACACCATATATTCTTCTTGCTTTCTGCTTTTCGCGGAGCTGAATCCCGTACTCGGACTGTTTCCTCCTGTTGCCGCCGTGCTGACCGGGTGCCTGTGGCCTGCGGCTTACTGCGCACTTGTCGCTGTAGCACCTGTCGCCCTTCAGGTAGAGCTTGACGCCTTCCCTGCGGCAGAGGCGGCATACTGCTTCTGTATATCTTGCCATCTATTACACCTCCATACCCTTATACTCTTCTTCTCTTTGGCGGACGGCATCCGTTGTGGGGAATCGGAGTAACGTCTTTTATCATACTGACTTCCAGCCCTGCTGCCTGTAGTGATCTGATAGCAGCCTCCCTGCCGGAGCCAGGCCCCTTTACATAGACCTCAACAGTCTTCAGGCCATGTTCCATAGCAGCCTTGGCCGCTGCCTCAGCTGCGGACTGAGCTGCAAAAGGAGTACTCTTCCTTGAACCTCTGAAGCCAAGAGCGCCGGCACTGGCCCAGGACAGCGCATTGCCTTCAGTATCGGTTATGGTAACGATCGTATTGTTGAAAGTCGACTGAATATGAGCAGCGCCGCGTTCAATGTTCTTCTTCTCACGGCGTCTCCGTGTTCTGCCAGCTTGCTTTGCCATTCATGTCCCTCCTTATTTCTTTCTCTTGGCACCGACAGTACGTTTGGGCCCTTTGCGGGTCCTGGCATTCTGCTTGGTGCTTTGTCCGCGGACAGGCAACCCTTTGCGGTGGCGAATACCCCTGTAGCAGCCTATCTCAATCAGGCGTTTGATGTTCATCGATACTTCTCTTCTCAAATCGCCTTCCACTTTGACATTCCTATCGATATACTCTCTCAGCTTAGAAACTTCTGATTCGGTCAGATCCTTGACGCGGGTATCCGGATTTACTCCTGTGTTTGCCAGGATTTCACTTGCTTTTTTCCTACCGATACCATAAATATAGGTCAAACCGATTTCTACCCGTTTTTCTCTGGGCAGGTCAATACCGGCAATGCGTGCCAATAGTCACACCTCCATATGTTAATTATTGCTTAATTTGTTCGTTTCTAAACACCTTGAAGGCCTTTGAAGCCTTGGGCTCAGCCCTGTTTCTGCTTGTGTCTCGGATTTTCACAGATCACCATGACCTTGCCTTTTCTCTTGATGATCTGGCATTTTTCGCATATAGGTTTTACAGACGGCCTAACTTTCATGATTGGCTACCCTCCTTATTCCTTTCCCCGCCAGGTGATGCGCCCGCGGGTTAAATCATAGGGCGAAAGCTCCATTGTGACCTTATCGCCTGGTAGGATCCTTATGAAATTCATTCTGAGTTTGCCTGATATATGGGCCAGCACCTTGTGCCCGTTAGGCAGCTCCACCTGGAACATCGCATTGGGCAGCGCCTCAGTTACTGTACCCTCAACTTCTATAACATCGTCCTTAGCCAATGAATACCACCCTCCTTATTTCTCATATCCCAACGATCTCAAGCTTTTTCTAAGCTCTGCGTCAAAAACCTTTTTACCGCTTATAAGCTTTTCCCCGATCGCCTGAGCGATCTCGGGCCTTTTCTCCAGATGCTTTATCTTTTTTTTCTTCGGTTTCTCGACTGTTCTTCCCACACCGTTTGCTATCAGAACATGATCGCTGTCCAGCCGGCCTATGACGATAAAGGCTTTACCCTTATCCCGTCCGGCCTTGGCTACTACTACCCGGCCTATTTCCAACTCCTCACTCAACATCTTGCTTTACTCCTTCAAAGTCAGAATGACAGGCTCGTCTTCTGTTATCGCTATCGTGTGTTCATAATGGGCGGACAGGCTTCTGTCTGCGGTCAATACCGTCCATCCGTCCGGCATGAGCACCACCTGGTCTGTACCCTGGTTCACCATCGGTTCGATCGCCAAGGTCATCCCCGGGCGCAGACGCGGGCCTTTGCCGGGTGCTCCGAAGTTCGGTATCTGGGGATCCTCATGCATCCTTTGCCCGATTCCATGTCCCACAAAAGATTTTACCACTGAAAAACCTCTGGATTCAATATAGCTTTGAATCGCATGGGATATGTCCGAAAGACGGTATCCCGCACGTGCAAACTTGATTCCTTCATAAAAGGATTGTTTTGTGACATTTATCAGTTCAACAGCTTCCGGGCTGACCTTACCCACAGGGTGCGTCTTTGCGCTGTCCCCGCAGTATCCCATGTAAAAGGCTCCGATATCTATGCTTATTATGTCACCTTCCTTAAGCTCCCGCTTCCCCGGTATACCGTGTATGACCTGCTCATTGATCGATGTGCAGATCGAAGCCGGGTATCCGTTGTAGCCCTTGAAGGCGGGTATCGCATCATGAGCCCTGATGTACTCCTCAGCGATCCTGTCCAGCTCCTCTGTAGTGATACCGGGCCTTATGCTCCTCCTTACGGCTTCATGGGCGCCGGCGACTATCGCACCGGCCTTTCTCATCAGCTTAAGCTCTCTTTCTGACTTTATGATGATCATTTTACTACCTTATTTCAGGAACCCTTTATAATGCCTCATGAGCATTTGGGATTCCAGTTGTTTGGATGTTTCCAGCGCAACCCCGACCATGATCAGGATCGAGGTCCCCCCGAACGCCATGTTTATCTTCGTCACTGCCGCTACGGCAATGGGGATTATAGCAACAACTGCAAGGAACAGCGAGCCGACTAAGGTCAGCCGGGTCGATATCCTGGCAAGATAATCAGCAGTGGGCTTGCCGGGACGGATACCCTGTACGAAACCGCCGTACTGCCTTAAGTTGTTGGATATCTCAATGGGGTTGAAGGTTATCTGGGTATAGAAGAATGTGAAGAATATGATAAGCAGCGCATAAACCACAGCATAAGGCCAGCTTGTGTAGGACATCCATTTGTCCACCCATTTATAAAACCCGCTGTCCGTTGATGTAAACTGGGCTATGGTTTGAGGCACGGACAGTATCGATACAGCAAATATTACCGGAAGCACTCCGGAGGAGTTGACCTTCATCGGTATATGGGTACTCTGTCCGCCGTACATCTTGCGCCCGACCACCCGCTTGGAATATTGGACGGGTACTCTTCTTTGCCCCATATCAATAAAGATGACGCCTGCTATAAGCAGAACCATGAACACTGTGATAAAGGGCAGATACAGCCAGTTGATCGCTCCTTGTACTGAGGCGACGACCAGCCTGAATATCTGACCGGGAGCCCTCGATACTATGTTTACGAAAATCATGAGGGAGATACCGTTGCCGATACCTTTTTCGGTGATCTGCTCGCCCAGCCACATAAGAAAGGCCGTACCTGCAGTCAGTGTAAGCGCAACAAACAGGTATACGAATATGTTCTTATAGACCAGGGCTTGATGGGCTAGACCATAGGTTATGCCGAAGGCCTGGAGGAATGCCAGGATTATAGTGGCATACCGTGAATACTGGGCGATCTTTTTCCTTCCCTCTTCCCCTTCCTTGGCAAGCTGCTCCAGCCTGGGGATGGCCACGGTCAGCAGCTGCATGATGATCGTAGCGTTGATATAAGGGGTTATCGACATCGCAAATATCGTAAAGTTTTCCAAGGCACCACCGGAGAGTGTATTGAAAAAGCCAAGCAGGCCTTCTCCGCCTTTTTTAACGATTTCTTGGATCACATTCACATCCACAAACGGGATCGGTACAAAGGAGCCCAGGCGGTATACAAGCAGCATGATCAGTGTGTATATGATCTTTTTTCTGATATCCTCGATCCTCCACGCATTCCTGAAGGTCTCCAGCATATTATATCACCTCTGCCTTTCCGCCTAAAGCCTCGATCTTTTCCTGAGCTGATTTGCTGAATTTATGGGCTTGTACGGTCAGCTTCTTCGTTAACTCCCCTTCTCCCAGTACCTTGACACCGTCATTCAGCTTCCTGATTATACCGTATTCCATTAAAAGCTCAGGTGTAACCGTTGTATCCGGCTCAAATACTTCCAAGTCTTTCAGGTTCACGATCGAATAGACCTTGGCGAATATATTTGTAAAACCGCGTTTGGGCAGTCTTCTCGTAAGAGGCATCTGTCCGCCTTCAAAGCCCGGCCGTACACCGCCGCCGCTTCTGGCTTTCTGTCCCTTATGTCCGCGCCCTGCAGTTTTGCCTTTTCCGGAACCAACACCGCGGCCTTTCCTCACGGGGTCCTTCACTGAGCCTGCAGCCGGTTTCAATTCATGCAATTTCATCGGGTCGCACCTCCTTACTCTTCGATTTCTTCAACTTTTACCAGATGCTTTACTTTGTGTATCATTCCTCTGATCACGGCATTGTCATCATGGATTTTCTCAGCTCTGAGTTTTCTCAAACCAAGAGCTTCCATCGTGGCAATCTGATCCTTCTTGCAGCCTATTGTGCTTTTGACCTGGGTAACTTTCAGCTTTGCCATTGTAAGTTCCCTCCTAACCTAGGATCTCTTCGACTGATTTACCCCTCAGTTTGGCAACCTGCTCTGCGGTTTTCAGCCGTTTGAGACCGTCGATAGTAGCATTGATAACGTTCCTGGGATTGCTGGTCCCTATCGATTTGGTCCTTATATCCCGGATCCCCGCAAGCTCTAGGACTGCACGGACAGGTCCGCCGGCGATGACGCCTGTACCTTCCTGGGCGGGCATCATGAGCACCTTGCCTGCTCCGAACTCTCCCTGTACCTCATGGGGTATGGTCGTATTAACAATAGGAACTTTTATCAAATGCTTCTTTGCATCCTCAATAGCTTTTCTGATCGCTTCCGGAATCTCTACCGCTTTGCCCATTCCGACACCGACGTGGCCGTTTCCGTCGCCGACTACGACTACCGTGTTGAAGCGCATATTTCTGCCACCCTTGACGGTCTTGGCAACGCGGTTAATGCTTACCACTTTTTCTTTCAGATCCAGTGTGCTGGCATCTATACGGTCCATCTATTACCCTCCTCATCTAAAAATCCAAGCCGGCTTCTCGTGCTCCGGTCGCAACTTCCATGACCCGCCCGTGGTAGGGATACCCGCCGCGGTCGAATACTACCTGCTTTATGCCTTTTGCCAAAGCCTTCTTGGCTGCTGCAGCACCAACGAGCCTTGCAGCTTCCTTCTTGGTCTTGCCGGCTACGGCTTCTTTCAAATCCGGATCCAGGGTAGAAGCGGCTGCCAGGGTATTGCCGTTTACATCGTCAATGATCTGGACGTATATGTGGTTTAAGCTTCTATATACATTAAAGCGAGGCCTTTCGGCTGTTCCGGACACTTTCTTGCGGACACGCGCGTGTCTTAACTTCCTCGTGTCGTTTTTACTCTTTTTTTGAATCACCTAAGCTTCACTCCTTCCCTGTTAGTTACCAGTCTTGCCTTCCTTGCGAATAATTCTTTCATTCTCATACTTGATGCCCTTGCCCAGGTAGGGTTCCGGTTTCCGGACGGCCCTGATCCTGGCGGCCATCTCGCCTACCTTTTGCTTGTCGATCCCCACTACCGTGATCCTGTTTGGAGCGGGAACCTCAAATTCTATACCGTCTATCTCGTCTATCTCTACAGGATGTGAGTAGCCTACGTTCAGAACAAGCTTTTTGCCCTGCTTCTGAGCCCTGTAGCCAACACCGTTGATCTCCAGGCTCTTTCTATAGCCGTTGGTCACGCCTTCCACCATGTTGTATATCAGGGCGCGGCTCAATCCGTGCAGCGCTTTGTGCTGCTTGTTGTTGGTAGGACGCTCTACTGTGACGACATTATCATTAACGTTTACCTTGATATCTTTATGGATCTTCTGTGTAAGCTGTCCCTTCGGCCCCTTGACGGTAACGAGATTGCCTTCGCTTACTGTCAGAGTCACGCCTTTGGGCAGTACCACAGGCATCTTGCCAATACGCGACATAATTACACCGCCTTCCGTCTAAAAAATTGCGTCGATCTATTTTCCATTACCAGATGTAGCAGAGGACTTCTCCGCCAACGCCCTCTTTGCGGGCCTGCTTGTCTGTCATAACGCCCTTTGAGGTGGAGATGATCGCGATGCCCAGTCCGCCGAGCACCTTCGGTATCTCGTCCTTTCTTGCATAAACCCTCAGGCCTGGTTTGCTGATCCTCTTCAAGCCGCTGATAACGCGCTCGTTGTTGGGACCATATTTCAGGTTTATCCTCAAGGTACCCTGAGGTCCGTCTTCGATGAGTGTATATCCCTTTATAAAGCCTTCCTGGGCCAATATATCTGCTATAGCCTTCTTCATTTTCGAGGCTGGAACTTCTATGAAATCACGCTTGACTACCAATGCATTCCTGATGCGAGTAAGCATATCTGCAATGGGATCCGTCACTACCATATATTCTACCTCCTTCCAGTCGCTGCTGTTTACCAGCTTGCCTTCTTGACACCGGGTATTTGTCCCTTATATGCCAGTACTCTGAAGCAGATACGGCAAACGCCGAACTTTCTCAAATAGGCATGGGGACGTCCGCAGAGCCGGCATCTGTTATAAGCCCGGGTTGAAAACTTGGGCTTTCTCTGCTGCTTTAATATCATGGATTTCTTGGCCAATTGTAATTTCCCTCCTCATTCTTGGACTATTGAGCCCTGGATGCAAAAGGCATACCCATAAGCCTGAGTAACTCCCTTGCCTCTTCATCGGTCTTGGCAGTTGTAACGATAATGACATCCATTCCTCTTACCTTGTCTACCTTGTCATAGTTAATTTCAGGGAAAATCAACTGCTCTCTTATACCCAGTGCATAATTGCCACGTCCGTCAAAGGATTTGTCCGACACACCCCTGAAGTCTCTTACGCGGGGCAGTGCGATGTTGAACAGACGGTCCAAAAATTCATACATTCTATCGCCATGGAGTGTTACCTTGACTCCTATATTCATTCCCTTTCTGACCTTGAAAGCAGCAACTGACTTCTTGGCCTTGATGACTACAGGCTTCTGTCCCGAAATGGCTGCGAGCTCTTCTACTGCGTTTTCCAAAGCTTTGGGATTGTCCTTGGCTTCACCTATGCCCATGTTTATGACGACCTTCTCCAGCTTCGGGATCTGCATGACGCTCTTGTAATTGAACTTCTCCATCAGTGCCGGTGCTACTTCATTTTTGTATAAATCTCTCAATCGAGCCAAATCAATTACCTCCTTTCAGAGAAAAAACTTAGTTAGCGAATGTTTCTCCGCATTTCTTGCAAACTCTTACCTTGGTGCCATCCTCCATAACCTTGCGGGCAACTCTCCTTGCCTTGTTGCACCGTTTGCATACAAGCATGGCCTTTGAAGCGTAGATAGCGCCTTCCTGATGGATTATGCCGCCCTGCTGGTTGGCTCCTCTCGGTTTCTGGTGCTTTGTCAGCATGTTGACGCCTTCTACAACGATCTTGCCCTCACTGGGGAGCGCTCTCAGGACTACACCCCGTTTGCCCTTGTCTTTGCCGGAAATGATTTCTACGGTATCTCCTTTTTTGACATGTAGTTTTCTCGGTTTGTTCACCACAGTAACCACCTCCTCTTACAGTACTTCCGGGGCTAGAGATATTATTTTCATGTAATCCTTCTCCCTGAGCTCCCTGGCAATGGGTCCAAAGATACGGGTACCTCTGGGCTGTTTCTGGTCGTTTATGATAACTGCTGCATTGTCGTCAAACCTGATGTAGGATCCGTCCTTTCTCTGGATGCCTTTCTTGGTGCGGACAATGACTGCTCTTACAACGTCGCCTTTTTTTACAACACCGCCGGGTGTTGCACTCTTGACTGAAGCAACTATAACATCGCCTATATTGCCGTATTTCCTAGTGGAGCCGCCCAGGACACGAATGCACATGATCTCCTTGGCTCCTGTATTGTCAGCTACTTTTAAGCGGGTTTGCTGCTGTATCATTTTGTTTGCACCCTCCTCTCAATATGCACAGTCTTGGCTTACTGGGCACGCTCAACTATTTCCACGAGACGCCAGTGCTTGTCGCGGCTAAGGGGCCTTGTCTCCATGACCTTGACACGGTCGCCTACGCGACAGGTGTTCTGCTCGTCGTGGGCCTTTATTTTCTTAGTGCGCTTGATCGTTTTGCCGTACAATTTATGCTTAACCCTGGTCTCAATGGCTACGACTATGGTTTTATCCATTTTGTCGCTGACCACCGTGCCGACCAGTACCTTGCGGTTGCCTCTTGTTACGTCAGCCACTTGCTATTCCTCCTTTACATCAAGCCTTCTGGGCTTTTAGCTCTCTTTCGCGAAGAATGGTTTTGACTCTGGCAATATCCTTCTTGACTTCCCGGATCCTCATGGGATTGTCCAGCTGTCCGGTGGCCAGCCGGAATCGAAGGTTGAACAGCTCGCTCTTCAGCTCTGTCAAGCTGTTGTTTAACTCATCATTGGTCATATCTCTGAACTTACTGGACTTCATTACCTTCACCACCCATTTCTTCTCTTTTTACAAATTTGCATTTGATGGGAAGCTTGTGGGACGCTAAACGAATGGCTTCTCTTGCGACTTCTTCGGCAACGCCTGCTACCTCGAACATGACTCTGCCGGGTTTTACGACAGCTACCCAGTATTCAGGCGAACCCTTACCGCTACCCATACGGGTCTCAGCGGGCTTTTTGGTTACAGGCTTGTCGGGGAATATCTTTATCCAAACCTGGCCGCCTCTTTTTATATAACGCGTCATAGCGATACGTGCTGCTTCTATCTGATTGCTGGTGATCCAACCGGGTTCCAGGGCCTGAAGGCCGTACTCACCATAGGAGATAGTGTTGCCGCGTGTGGCCTTACCTGTCATCCTGCCCCTGTGCACCCTGCGGCGTTTTACCCTTTTTGGCATCAACATATCATTTTCCTCCTTCCGCTGCCGGTCTCTTCTTAGCCTGAGGAAGGACCTCCCCTTTATAGATCCATACCTTTACGCCGATCTTGCCGTAGGTCGTGTTGGCTTCGGCAAATCCGTAATCTATATCAGCCCTCAAGGTCTGAAGGGGTATCGTACCTTCATGGTATCCTTCGCTTCTGGCTATGTCAGCTCCTCCAAGACGGCCTGAAACCATTGTCTTGATACCCTTTGCGCCTGCGCGCATGGTTCTTTGTATGGCCTGCTTCATCGCCCTTCTGAAGGAGATCCTGCGCTCAAGCTGCGCTGCTATGTTTTCAGCGACGAGCTGAGCCTCAAGGTCCGGATTCTTTACTTCTACTACATTAACGATCGATGACTTCTTTGTGAACTTTTCGATGTCATTCTTTATAGAGTCGATGCCTGTGCCGCCCTTGCCGATAAGGATACCGGGCTTCGCGGTGAATATGTTCACCTTTATGCGGTTGGCTGCCCTTTCGATCTCTATCTTAGAGATACCTGCATGGAATAGCTTCTTCTTCAGCATATCCCTGAGCTTGACATCCTCTATGAGATAGTCGGCAAACTCCTTTTTACCGGCAAACCATCTTGTATCCCAGTCTTTGATTATGCCGACCCTTAATCCATGGGGACTTACTTTCTGACCCACTTATCCGTTCCCTCCTTACGCGTTGATTTGATCCAGCACTATGCCGATATGGCTTGTTCTCTTCAAAATCTGATATGCTCTCCCCTGGGCCCTCGGCCTGTATCTCTTGAGGGTTGGTCCCTGGTTGGCATAAACCTCGGCAACGTACAGCTTGCTGGGATCCATGTTCATATTGTTTTCAGCATTGGCAATTGCAGACTTTAATAGCTTTTTAACGGGTTCGGAAGCTGCCTTGGGTGTATATTCGAGTATTGAAAGCGCTTCATCTACCTGCTTGCCGCGGATCATGTCAATCACTATTCTTACCTTTCTGGGTGAAATACGGACATACCGGGCAGTGGCATGAGGGCGCTTGTCTTTGTTTTCGCGGCGAAGCTTTGCCTTTTCTCTAATCCTTGTTGCCACTTCTAATCCTCCTTTAACTATTTAAGTGCGGTAGACCGTTCCGTGTGATTGCCATGTCCTCTGAACGTTCTTGTGGGAGCGAACTCTCCCAGCTTATGTCCGACCATTTCTTCGGTGATATATACAGGAACATGTTTTCTACCGTCGTGTACTGCGATCGTGTGTCCAACCATCTCAGGGAATATGGTGGACGCCCTGGACCATGTCTTTATAACAGTCTTCTTACCTGTTGCATTCATCTCTCTAATCTTTTTCAGAAGATCAGGACTGACAAAGGGTCCTTTCTTTAATGACCGGCTCATCCGTTATGCCTCCTTTCGAATCTTTCACAGCCAAAAACCATCTATAAAATCGACTACTATTGATGTCTGCGTTTGACGATATATTTGTCGTTGGGATTGTTCTTCTTCCTGGTCCTGTGACCAAGAGCGGGTTTGCCCCAGGGAGTAACGGGAGTAGGTCTTCCAATGGGGGATCTGCCTTCTCCACCGCCGTGGGGGTGGTCAACAGGGTTCATTACAGAACCGCGGACTGTCGGGCGGATACCCATATGTCTCTTCCTGCCGGCCTTGCCCAGGGTGACGTTTTCATGATCAAGATTGCCAACCTGGCCGATGGTGGCCTTGCACTCGGACCTGATATACCTGACCTCGCCGGAAGGGAGCCTTACCTGTACATAGTTGCCGTCCTTGGCCATCAGCTGGGCGCTGTTGCCTGCGGACCTTACCAGCTGGCCGCCGCGGCCCGGATAGAGCTCTATGTTGTGGATGACTGTACCAACGGGTATATCCTTAAGCTGAAGGGCGTTTCCGACCTTGATGTCTGCGCCTTCTCCGGATACTACCGTGTCTCCTACCTTGAGACCGTTGGGCTGGATTATATACCTTTTCTCGCCGTCTGCATAATTGAGCAGGGCAATGAACGCGCTGCGGTTCGGATCGTACTCTATGGCTGTAACCTTTGCAGGTATGCCGTCCTTGTCGCGCTTAAAGTCGATTATGCGGTATTTCCTCTTTGCACCTCCGCCTTGATGACGAACAGTTATGCGGCCTGCATTGTTCCGGCCTGACTTTTTCTTCAGGATAACCACCAGGGATTTCTCGGGCTCCTTTTTGGTTATCTCATCAAAGCTCAAAACTGTCATATGTCTTCTGGCAGGGGAGGTCGGATTATATTTCTTTATAGCCATTTAAGCTTACCTCCTTATTGCGCCATACCTTCGAAGAATTCTATTTCCTTACTGTCAGCTGTCAGCTTGACATAGGCTTTCTTGTATGATGGCCTTCTGCCAAGATGGACGCCCAGTCTCTTCATTTTGCCCAGCTGCCGAAGGGTATTGACGCTTTCTACTTTTACGCCGAATATAGCCTCGACTGCCTGCTTTATCTCGGTCTTGTTGGCTCTTTTGTCAACGATAAAGGTGTATTTTCTATCCGGAAGAGCATCATAGCTCTTTTCGCTCAATACCGGCCTGATGATGATATCATAGGGGTTTTTCATTATGCATACACCTCCTCAACGAGTCGGGCCGCATCCTGGGTGATTATGAAGTTATCATAATTCAGGATGTCAAGCACGTTCAGTGTGTTTACATATGCGAGCTTGACGTTGGGGATATTGCGTACTGCCCGCTCCACTGTCTCGTTCTTGCCGGGGATCACGACCAGGGCTTTCCTGTCGATCCTGAGGTTTTTCAGGACCTTTGCCATCTCTCTGGTCTTGGCCTCGGGAAGCTCCAGCGATTCCATGACATAGATGCTCTGGGTGTTCACCTTGGAGCTGAGCGCACTCTTCATTGCCAGCCTTCTGATCTTCTTAGGCAGAGTGTACCTGTAGCTCCTGGGCTTTGGCGCAAACACGACGCCGCCGTGTTTCCAGATCGGGGACCTGATTGAGCCGTGCCTTGCCCGGCCTGTTCCCTTTTGTCTCCAGGGCTTGATACCGCCGCCGCTGACCTCGGCACGGGTCAGCGCAGACTGGGTGCCCTGCCTTTTGTTTGCGAGCTGCATCTTGACTACCTGGTGCAGCACATATTGATTGACTTCAACGCCGAATACCTCGTCCTTTAGCTCGATTTCGCCGACTGAAGCACCGTCTGTGTTATATAAAGCTACTTTAGGCATAGCCTTTCCTCCCTTCGTTCTCAACTTCAACGCTTGACTGTGTTTTTGATCATCAACAATGTTCCCCTGGCACCGGGGACAGCACCCTTGATCATAAGCAGGTTGCGCTCGGCATCGACCTTCACGACTTCGAGATTCTGCACGGACACCATATCATAGCCCATGCGTCCTGCCATCCTCTTGGTCTTGAATATACGGCCCGGGGATGTGCCTGCACCCATGGAACCGGGTCCGCGATGATACTTCGAACCGTGTGCCATAGGTCCCCTGTGCTGGTTCCAGCGCTTGATGGGGCCGGCATAGCCTTTACCCTTTGATCTGCCCCTTACGTCGACCCGGTCTCCCGGTGCGAAGATATCGACCTTTATCTCGCTACCAACGCTGTACTCCTGCACATTGTCCAGCCTGAACTCTCTCAGGTAACGTTTGTAGGATATATTGTTCTTGTCAAAATGCCCTTTCAGCGGTTTGTTGACCAGCTTGGCCCTGATATCTGTAAAGCCCACCTGAAGGGCGTTGTAACCATCTTTGTCCTGGGTCTTGACCTGGGTCACTACACAGGGGCCTGCTTCTACGACCGTGACCGGCACAAGCAAACCGTCTTCTGTGAAGACCTGGGTCATGCCCAGCTTTTTGCCCAGAATGGCTTTTAGCATTTCTTACTACCTCCGTTCCAGTACTAGTGTTTCATAGCCCTTACAGCTTGATTTCAATGTCTACCCCGGCGGGGAGATCCAGTCTCATCAGCGAATCGACCGTCTTAGGTGTCGGGCTCAAGATATCGATCAAACGCTTGTGTGTTCTCATCTCAAATTGCTCGCGAGAGTCCTTGTATCTGTGAGGAGCCCTCAGAATAGTGATAACATCCTTTTCCGTCGGCAGCGGAATGGGTCCCGAGACCTTAGCGCCTGTCTTTCTGGCAGTCTCCACTATCTTTTCTGCTGAAAGATCGATCAATGTGTGGTCATATGCTTTCAGTTTGATCCTGATTTTTTGATTAGCCATTGTTTTCCCTCCTTTTTCTCATCCGGACACGTATAGGTCCTTGTTGAACATAAGCAGGGCAATAGACAACCTTGTTTACACTCAGCCGCGTGTGCCATACCCTGGTTGAAAAAAAATAAGGCTGCTGAGCAACATAAGTCCTGTCGCCCGATTGAAACGGACTAGTCCGTAAAAATTCCCCGGCTCCGCCGGCAACCTTTTACTTCATCCCATTATCCCGTAAATCTTTAGTTCATGCATGATAACACAACTATTTTATATTACACTAATCCTGCTGTAAAAGCAAGATGTTTCTTAAATTTTTCATAACATTGAAAGCACTATCCTCCAAAAATTGCTCTCTGGAGGATAGTGTTTCATCAAGTCAAAGCAAGCTTACTCGACGATCGAAGCAACAACGCCTGCGCCAACGGTCCTGCCGCCTTCGCGGATAGCAAAGCGCAGACCTTCCTCGATGGCGATGGGGGTTATAAGCTTGATGGTCATCTGGATGTTGTCGCCGGGCATTACCATCTC
>JAKPIB010000035.1 GCA_029549985.1 Bacillota bacterium | reverse complement strand
CCTTTATTACTTCTTCGTTTAGGTGTATAATGTTATCCATAAGGCGGTCCTCCTTTGTGTTGTTTTTGTGTGGTAACTTAAATATACACTATTGGATCGCCTTATTCAATTTCAAATGTGCGAAAAATATTATACCTTATCTCTGCAGCATTCGCCCCAAAGCAAGTATACATCAATAAAAGTGTGACAACCAGTGTGATTTTTACAGTTTTCATTTTATCCTCCATATTGTATAGCAAAATTAAAGCGGCTGTTCGCCGCCTTTCATTGCTGTAATTGTTGGGTTTGCTGTGCACCTTGCTGATTTTTCTGTGTTCTATGGCTTAAGGTCGATTGGATCTCACTGATCATTTGTGGCACCAGCTCGACCAATCTGTCTACTGTCGATCCGAATTGCACCGGCAGTAGTTTGATCTTATCTTCCCCTACTACCAGAAAAGCAATAGGATTTACGGAAACACCAGCACCGCTTCCGCCTGCGAAGGGTAATCCCTCATCCTCTTGCGTAATGTCCTGGCCTATGGCCTTATTCTTCCGGCCATTACCCCCTTCTTTATATTCACCGCCTCCTGCTACGAAACCGAACGAAACCCTGGAAATGGGTATTATTACAGTCCCTTCTTGAGTTTCTACAGCATCACCGACTATAGTATTGACATCTATCATTTCCTTCAGGTTTTCCATAGTTGTTTTCATAACATTTTCAATTGGATGTTCAGCCACCATAAATCACCTTCTCAAGTTTACTAGTAAGGACTTTCATTCCTGCAATTATAATATGACCTAATTTAAAATTGATTATGCAGTCCAGATCCAAGTCCATATACGGCCTTTGGAAGTTAGGTACAACTACGATTTGCTGGTTTTGTAGATTATACTTTTCCTTGAGAAAATATGCGAAAGTGTAGAAAAATGCGAATGTACCGCCGCATATGAGCGCGGTGGCGGCAGCATCTCCTGTGCCTATATTAGCCTGTAACGAAAGGTTATAAACCTTCATTTTGGACTTCATATAACGAAGTTGGTCATTGTAGTTTTTATAAATATCGAAAGACCGCATGAGGATTCTGGATATATCCTTTACAGAGCTTTGCTTTTCCATTTTGGAATCTGTTTTTCTAATGGTGAATTTCACTGATGATATCCCGGACGGGATCAGAGAAAGATTGAAGCGCAACCTCAATAAGCCCCTGAATATCCTCATTATGATAAAAGAGTAATTTTTGCCGTTCTTGATGATAATTTTGATCTCAACCTGGATTTTCAGGCATAACATCAAAATCAGTAGCAGAATTATAGCAGCTATAATGTATCCCATCAAGAAAAACAACACCCTAATGTTTTATACTATTTTTTCTCAAAAGGATCAATATAATACATCAGGGTGCTTTCTCATCTGTTATTGTCTATCGGAGGCAGGTCCTTGAGTGAGTTTAATCCAAAATTCCGCAGGAAAAGGTCAGTGGTACCATACAGGATAGGTCTTCCCGGTGAATCCTTCCTGCCGGTTTCACATATATAACCTCTGTTTATAAGTACTGAAATAGTATGATCAGACTTGACTCCCCTAATGGCGTCGACTTCCGATTTGGTTATAGGTTGTTTATAGGCGATGATCGCAAGGGTCTCCAAGGCAGCCTGAGACAGGGTCTGACCTCTTTCCTGGCCTATGAACTTCTCGATATGTTCGCTATGTTCGGGCCGGGTTGCCAGTTGGTATTTTCCGTTTAGAGCAATTATCTGAAGACCCCGCCGTTCAAAGTTAAAGCAATCTGTCATCGATTCCATAAGCTTTTTAGCCTTGCGTTGGTCAATCCCTAGCAGGTCAGCCAAATCCTTTAGTTCAACAGGCTCACCTGAAACGAATAGGATGGATTCTGCTATTGCCATCATATCCCGTTCATCCATCGGTTATTCTCCTTTTTATTGCTATATCGCCAAAAGGTTTATTCTGCATGACTACTATGTAATTTTCCTTTAAGAGCTCAAGCAGGGCCAGAAAGGTTATGATTATGTCTTCTTTGGTCCTGTCATCTTCAAAGAGCTTTGAAAAGGAAGTGGATTCTGTGTAAAGGAAGTATTTTTTCAACTGCTTTATGCGTTCCTTGATAGTAACAGGATCACGCCTTATCTCATGCACCAGAGGCGCTTTTTTCTCCTCGTGCTTTTTGCTTCTAAGCAGCGTAGTCAGTGCATCTACCAATTGACAGACTGTTATGTCATTAGCCAGGACGTCTTCATTGCTGGTAAACAGCTCTTCCGGAAGCTTGGTGAAGATACCGGAGTAGTATTCTTCTCTTTTCTGCAGTTGTTCGCTCGCTTCCTTGTACTTTTTATACTCCAGTAGCTTTTCGATCAAATCCTCTCTGGAATCGGCAACATCTTCGTCATCTGCTCCTATATTCTGCCTTGGAAGCAGCATACATGATTTTATATGAAGCAGAGTGGCAGCCATGACCAGGAACTCGCTGGCTACCTCGATATCGAATTGCTGCATTTCTTCTATGACATCCAGATATTGCTGAGTTATCTCGGCAATAGAAATATCTTCGATCTGGATCTTGGCCTTTGATATGAGATGCAGGAGCAGATCCAGGGGACCTTCAAATTGTTCCAGTATAACCTTGTATGTCATACAAATACCTCTTGGACTATGTAAATAAGCCTATGAGCTTGATAGCTGCATTTAACAGGTTCCCATAAAGGAAACTGACGGGTAATACCAATAGCAAATCAAGGATACCAAACAGGACAAAGAAAACTAGTACATATGAACCATATTGCTCATAAAGCAGGAACAATCTGATGTTTTTCCTGAAAAACAAACTTTTGATCACGTTGTAGCCATCCAGCGGGGGGATCGGCAGCAAATTTAGAAAAAGAAATACGGCATTGAGCCATATTATGTTGTCTACTACTGGTACTAGAACATCATATAATTTTGCATTGATTTTATATTCAAGTGGAATCAATACAGCATAAGCTAATGCCCCGACTGCAGCCAGGAATAAGTTTGCTGTCGGGCCGGCCAGCGATACAAGGACATCTCCCCATTTTTTATTTTTGAAATTTGAGGGATTCACCCTGACTGGCTTTGCCCATCCGAAACCGAATACTGCGAATAGTGCAAGTCCTATCCAATCCACATGGACCAGGGGATCCAGCGTTAACCGTCCCATATTCCGAGGCGTTGGGTCTCCTAGTCTGAACGCTGCCAGCGCATGAGCGTATTCATGAAAGGAAATGGCGAGGAATACAGCGGGAAGTCTTAACAGAATACCTATTACGTCGGGCATTTATATACTATCCTCCCACATTATATATCGGAATCCATTATAACATAAAAAGTGTGCCGAAGAAACTTCGGCACACTCTTTAACAGCATTTTGGCTATCTTCTTATCCACTTGTTTAATATTTTTATGAAATAATCAAAAACATTCGCCTTCTGCACATCCCTATCCGCCAGTATATCGACCGATAAAAGCTTTTTGCCTTCCTGGATCAGGGAAATGCTTCCTATTTTGTCCCCCTTTGAAATAGGAGCTTTAAGTTTTTCTTCTATTGTAATTACTTTTTCGAACTCGTCTGACTGGTCGGCCTTTAGCAGTAGGGTCACATCTTTTCCTGCAATCCCGTTTATCTTGTTGACTTTACCACCCATGATTTCTATGTCCTGTTGAACTACTTCGTCTTTTTTCAGGATTTGCAGTGACTTATAATTGGCAAAGCCATAGTCCATCAGCTTTGCTGCTTCTGAAAATCTTACCTTCGACGTTGGCGCACCCAGGACGATAGAAAGCAGCCTCATGTTTCCGCGCTTGGCTGTAGCAGACAGACAGTATCCTGCTTCACTTGTAGAGCCGGTCTTGATGCCGTCTGCACCTGAATAAAACCTAACTAAACGATTGGTATTCGCCAGCTCGGTTTTATTTCTGCTTTCTTCCAGGGTATCTACCCATATGGTGCTCCAACGGAAAAACAGAGGATGGTTTAGTAACTCCCTGGACATAATCGCAACATCATATGCTGTTGAATAACTGTTTTCTGCAGGCAAGCCTGTGGCGTTTACAAAATTGGTATTTTTCATGCCCAGAGCCTGGGCCTTTTCGTTCATTTTCTTGACAAATACTTCATGGGTGCCTGCTATTTTTTCCGCCAAGGCCACACTGGCATCATTGCCCGAGGCGACGATTATGGCTTTCATTATAGCGTCTACCGTAAGGACTTCACCCTCATGCAAGAAGACCTGAGAGCCCCCCATCGATGCGGCATGTTCACTTACTACTACCTTGTCTTCAAGCTTCAACTTGCCCTGATCGATAGATTCTAGAGCCAACAGGAGTGTCATTATTTTGGTAAGGCTTGCTATGGGCAGTTTTTCATGAGGGTTTTTCTCATATAATATCTCACCGGTGCCATAATCCATCAATATCGCCGATTTTGCTGATACTTCAAAGGGCGGCATATCAGCCAAGGCAGTATTTGTCAAAGAAAAAAAAACGAATACAAGTGCTATAAAAATTGAATAATATTTGTAAACATGTTTATTCATGTTCATCCCTCCTCCTAACCTTGCTAAGGTTAGGTTGTCCCACAGCAGAGGTTGTTATACTAGGGTCAAAGAGAGGTTATTATGGCAAATATTAAATTTATAAATTTATCCTTTGCTAAATTAGCTGTAACAATCACTTCGTCATGTGTCAATGGACGATCGAGTACACCTGCTGCCATATTTGTAATACATGATATACCCATCACTTTAATACCAGCATGGACAGCAGTTATCACCTCGGGAACAGTCGACATGCCTACTGCGTCTGCACCGAGTACTCTGAGCATCCTGATTTCTGCAGGCGTCTCATAACTAGGGCCCTGCATCATGGCATATATACCCTTTCTTAGATTGATGCCCAGGGCTTTGGCAGTTTTTTCAGCAAGCTCGATCAGAGCCGGATCATAAGCATAGGTCATGTCAGGAAACCTCGGGCCAAATTCAGCTTCATTCCTGCCTCTCAATGGATTTATGCCGCTCAGGTTGATATGATCAGTGATCAGCATAAGGTCGCCGGGTTTAAAATCCATATTGACTCCTCCGGCTGCGTTGGTAACGATCAGATTTTTGATTCCTAGTTCCTTAAGCACTCTGACCGGGAGTACGACTTCTTTGATATCAAAGCCTTCGTAATAATGGAATCTGCCCTCCATAGCGATGACATATTTGCCTGAGCATGTGCCTGCCACAAACCTGCCTTTATGCCCTTCTACTGTAGTGTATGGGAAGCCTGGAACAGAATTGTAATCCACATAAACTGGATTTTCTATTCTTTCTGTAAACTGGCCCAGACCAGAGCCCAGTATCAGCCCTACTTCAGGTGCTGATGATAAGCGTTGTCTCAAATATTTGGCTGCCTCTTTATACAACTTTATTCTCCTTTCATTATAGTATCATGTCTGTAAAGCTGGAACCTGCGAGCACCGGTTGTATGCCTAGGAGATCAAGCACTGTTGCTCCTATATCGCTGTATGTGGCACGTATACCAAGATTCACTCCTGCTTTTATAGATCTGCCGTATACAAGGATAGGTACATATTCTCGTGAATGATCTGTGCTGGGCGTTGTCGGATCGCAGCCGTGGTCTGCGGTTATGATCAAAATGTCCTTATCGCCCATGGCATCCATAAGCTCCGGTATTCTCCTGTCAAAGGCTTCAAGAGCCCGGGCATATCCTATGGTATTGTTACGGTGGCCATATAGCATGTCAAAATCCACCAGGTTGGTGAATATCAACCCGTCAAAATCCTCTTTCATCTGTTCCAGAGTTACGTCTATGCCCTGGTCATTATCCTTGGTGTGCAGTATCCTGCTAAGGCCCCTGTTGGCAAATATATCACCTATTTTGCCTATTCCAACGGTCGTCAGGCTATTTTCAATAATCAGATCCAGTATTGTGTTTCCGACCGGCGGCAGGGAAAAATCCTTTCTGTTCATTGTACGTTGGAAGTTCCCGGGCTCACCCGCAAAGGGTCTGGCTATGACCCTGCCTACAGCATGAGGCCCCTGGAGTATGCCTCTTGCAGCCCTGCAGTACTCATATAGTTTTTCGACCGGTACGATTTCCTCATGAGCTGCTATCTGGAAAACGCTATCCGCTGATGTGTATACTATCAGCTTTCCGGTCTTCATATGCTCTTCACCTAATCTTTGTATGATCTCACTGCCGGATGCAGGTTTGTTCCACATGGTCTGGACACCTGTGGCAGCATGGAATGCATCCATTACCTCCTTCGGAAAACCATCAGGGTATACGGGAAAAGGAGTTTTTAGCTGCAGCCCTGCTATTTCCCAATGGCCTGTGGTCGTATCCTTTCCGGCAGAGGCTTCGGCTGCTTTTCCAAAGCAGCCGATTGGCGCTTTTGATGAGTATGGTATATTTACGTTTGTGATATTTCCAAGCCCCAGTCTTATCATGTTTGGTATTTCAAGACTGCCCAGGTCGGATATGATATTGCCCAATGTATCGCTGCCTTCATCGCCATATTTTGATGCATCAGGTAGTTCGCCTATCCCAACACTGTCCATAACGATCAGAATTACTTTTGACATTGTGTACCTCCAACAATCTAGATTAGGTTTATAATAACCTAAATAACAGCTCTTTAACATAAAATAAAGCCCTTCCGGATGGATTGGCTTTATTGTGCTCTATGATGTGCTTATTGTACTACTCCTTTTAGTTCAAGCCTTACTCTGGTTGTATATTTGTGTAGTTGAGATATCAGCATGCCCAAGCAGCTCCTGTACTGAACGGATGTCAGCCCCTTTGCTTATAAGATGCATGGCGAATGAGTGTCTGAGCGTCTGGGGCGTGATATGCTTGCTGATACCTGCGGCCTGATTATACTGCTTAAGGATTTTCCAAAATCCCTGCCTTGTCATTGGCTTTCCATGCATATTTACGAAAAGGGCGGTCTCGTTTTCGTCACGTACAAGCACAACTCTGGCTTGCTTCAGGTATGTTTCGAGAGCGCTTATGGCAGATTTGCCTAAGGGGATAGCTCGTGTTTTCCCTGAACCGCTCAAGACTACTATACCCAGTGCCAGGTCAAGGTCATATGTATTCAAGGCTATGAGCTCGGAAACACGAATCCCTGTTGCATATATAAGCTCCAGCATGGCTTTGTCTCTGATGGACTTTGGGTCATTTCCCATTGGCTGCTCCATGAGCAAACCGACTTCCTCGACTGTCAGGGCAGATGGAACCTTGCGTTCACTTTTCGGCAGCTTAAGATTTGATGTAGGATCCTTATCGATGATATGGCTGGTGAATAAAAACAGATAGTAACTTTTCAAGGCGGAAAGTTTACGCAACACTGTAGAGACTGCGTTATGCTTTTCCAGATAAAGCATATAGGACAACACAGAAGCATTGGAGGTCTGCCTTATGTCAGTAATGCTTTTAGACTCAAGATAAGCAATATACTGCTTTATATCAGTAGTATATGACTTTAGCGTGACAGTTGACAAAGACTTCTCGGAACTCAGGTATTCTTCGAACTCTCTTAAGTAAAAGCCCATTTTCAACTAACCTCTAATCTTTATGTACTACTTTAATAATTCAACATATAATTAAAAAATCCTCCAAGGTTTGCAATACCTATCAGCTAAATACCCATTTGAAAAGGCCGACCAGTAATGGCATTACGAAAGACTCGAAGACGCTGCCTAAGATCAAGGCCAGAAAAATAGTTACAAATTTTACCGTATAAGCCGCAAAATTTTTAAAGTTTTCCTCCCTTGTGAATTTCATCTTTCTGGTCCTGAACTTTTTTATCGCATTTTCCAGGGCCAGTACTCCAAGACCCATATAACACGGTACATAAAGTAACGACTGAGGTAGAATGCATACAAGCACAAACAAGGCTCCACCCAGATCATATTGACCTACTATGAAACTGATAGTAAAGCCTATAAAAAAGCTGCGTATACCAATCAAAATGAAAGTTACAGGCATTCCAGGAAGAAGCATCCCCGATAGCCATATCAATAAGAAGAATTGAAAGTGCTGCCAGGCAGACAGCAAAAACACCTGGATGCCATTGACAGACTCATTGAGGGAACTACTGAAAAAAAAACTGATATATTCAGCCAGGTCTTCCTTCTGACTTTCTTGCATTGCCCCTACAGTGAACAAGCCGGTAGTAACTCCGGTTATAACTGCAAAACCTATTATCAGATATAGGATAAGATTTTGCTTAAAGTGCTGAACAACATTTGACTTCAGGCGGTTGAACACTGTACCTGAGCCCCCTTGCTTATATGCTTGTACACTATAATGATTAGTATGCATTTGAGAAAGCATATATAACTCATCCGACATTATTTTTGATATACCGGATTCACGGTAAGCAGTTGCAAGCCTTTAGCACATGATGCTCCTATGGCAAGAAAAAAGCATGGATCGTCCTTAAATCCCCTACCCATCGATGTTGTCTCTAGTCCATATACCATCATAGCCTTTTCAACTCCCCGGCCATCAAGTATCGAAAGTCTTATTGACAAGGGAAGTCCTGCAGACCTGATTTGCCTGAACATAAACTTCAGTTTTTTCTTCTCCACTATAGGTAAAGCAATATACACAGTCTCATGAAGAAATTCACTCATTATCGTCATAGAGTGATGGCTGATACCATAATGGCGTAACCGCTTATCTGCAAAGCTTATCCTTGGTATATAGATGCAACTGGCCCCGTACCGGGAGGCTAAATCGACATAAAAAGCCAGTTCCAAGCCGGAAAAGCCATACTTAGTCCCTGTGCCTGAGATACCCGGACCCATAGTGACTATAATAGCGTTGGCCATTGATGCGGCAGTCTGGAAAGCTGTATATATATTTACACATTCCTTATCTCCACCGAAGGCATTACCTGTGGTTATAGTCAAATCCAGAAGTCCCTTTTGCTTTAGCAGGCTTACATTATCAGAAAAGCAAATAGGCAGGGCAGCGTGGTCTGTCATGATATAGGCCGTCTTAGTATTTCCATTGCCATATAGTTTGAGGAAGGCGCATGCAGGGGGCAGCATACTGTGCAACTCACCGAAGATCACTAGCTTTCCCCTTAGATCCAACCCGGCATTATATAAATCGGGATCAGCCTTGTTTTCTTCCTCAACGAATGGGATCTGCACCTGCATTGGGCTATACCTGACCTTCATTCCGTGCCCAAGCGGCATATGATCAAGACATTTACAGGATGCGTTCGCTATAACGAAATGCCAGCCTCCAGTACCTAGAGACAAAGAGCCAGCAGTAGTATTCAGGTATAGCATATCACCTACTGATACCTTGCCGGTCAATGAGTTATAGTTTATCGCTTTTTTGACAGGATGATCGATATCAAGCAGGACTTCTGTTTTATCCTTGCTTTCTGACAGGACTCTAATGACCCTCCCTGTCTTTATCTCTATCATTGATCTATTCCTTTCTTCCCAGCCTGTCCAGTTTTCTCAATATAGATACCTTTTCAATGCAAACTGATAAGGATACATACTCGGCCAGCAAATGCAATACAGAAAGTAAAAACACAAACGCAACCTTTGCTGTTATAGGCAGCACCATAACAGCATAAAATCCTGCTGTTCCCCCCAGCAGACAAGATCCTGTATCCCCCAGCATATATACTTCCAACATTTCATCTTTAGCATACAAGCATATGCATGCTGTCAAGGGAAGCAGTATCCAGGTCTGATCGAACCTTCCCAGACAAAGGAATATAAGTGATATCAGGACCCAACCCTTTATTGCCCTGCCTGGCCGTAAGTCCAGCAGGTTTATCATATTTACGCATAAGACAAACAGAAATATATCAACAAGAAATGTGACAGCATCAGAATATACATCTAGGGCAAGCACTATGCCTAATGCAAGTCCTGTCACAGCCTTCAGGATCCCGGTAGAAAACCCGCCCTTAAGGAGACTTCTGACATGACCTGATAAACCTTTTACCTGCGGATCTCCCATGATGTCATCAAGTAATCCGGCAAAGGATAAGGTCAGCACCATATATAAGTATGTTTGACATGATGTATCGCTTTCTAGCAGTAACAGTACCAGAGATGATGTCAGTGAGGAAAAGGCCAGCAGCAAGCCGGCGCCATTAACGATCTCTACACCGGCATAATTGATTGCTGTTACCTTTTTCGATATAAGGAAACCCACTATTCTTCTCTTGAATGCTATAAATGTCGCAAGCGCAACGGCTGTTGCCAGGATATACCTTAAAATCGTCTGAAACAACTCTACCTCCTGAATAGTTTATCCAAACAAGCGATTTTGTCTTCCCTTAACTTTATTAGAATCACCTTAAAGATATCTGCAAATTGCTTCCCCCTGTGCAAAAATCCTTTCAGGTCCCTGCCAGTGGCCCGATGGCGCATGTCTACATCGACCTCTGTTAAACTTACTCCTTTTCTTAGTAGATCCAAAGTCATACCGAATTCTATGCCGAAGGAGGAATAATCAAAGCTTAAGCCATCCAATACCTGACGTTTGAAGCATCTTTGACCGGATAGTACACTGCTGAACGTTTTTCCTGTCATGATATTCAAGCCCCATGCAGAGAGACGCTTAACCAGTCCAAAACCACCTTTGTTTTTCGCTGACGCAAACCTTGCTACAGTTGCATCTGAATCACCCCTGCAAACAGGCTCTAACAGCTTTATCGCTTCCTTTGCGCTACGGCCCACGTCAGCATCGATGAACAATATCACCTGTGTGTTGGTTGACTCATAACCTGTCTTCATAGCATGAGCTTTTCCCTTGTTCTTGCCCAGCCTGATTACCTCAGCCCCGCTTTTTCTAGAGATATCTGCTGTATTATCCGATGAGCCGTCATCTACCACCAATATTCTGTCTATGCATTCTAGGTCACGGAGTGCTGTAATGGTTGAAGCTATAGTCTCGCTTTCATTGAAAGCCGGGATAACAGCTGTAATACTAAGATCATATAAGCTCAATTCTGACTGCCCCCGTTACTTGCAGCCATATCGCCCTGATCTTCAAGGTCTGGTAGATAATCGCCAAAGATCGGATCCGGAACAAGTGCGTCAGCATGGCTGCCATATCCGTAACAGCCTTTGCGGCCGGTGAGGACTGAGATCAAAGAAAGCCTGCCATATAGTGTATCTATATGGTCAATAGTAGATATGCCCAAAGTCTTATAGTCGCCTACAGCACTGTTATCCAAACGCCCTGATTCAACAGCGACAACAGGCAGTCCCGACTCAAGCATATAGCTTATGAATATTGTGTCATAGGTCGAAGTAGCATTTCCGTCGCACAGTAATATAACTGAATCAGCAGGGGCCTCGTAACCATAATTGTTTTCGATGATCCCCAGCTCATGCATTTCCTGTATCAAAGGCGTCGTTCCTCCGAAGTTCAGGCAGTACACAAGATCGTTTATAATAGCATGAACGATCTCATAATTATCATCGATCGACATTGTTTCCGGGTCAATCGAAAGAAGCCCTGCAGCATAATTCATAGATAAAGCTATATCAAATCGGATGGAAGCACCTGCATGGGTCAGTAAATCTACCAGGTAATCTGTATCTGCTTTATCATTGAAGCTGATTAAGGCGATATTCAGGCCGGCAAGCCTGTTCGCTGTCGCTTCGGCAAGCAGCATATCCGCCAGTTGTTCCAGTTGCTTGTGCTCTGCTTGCGTGTCATCAAGCTCCTGCTTAAGTTTCTCACTTTCACTCTTATAATATAAAATACGTTCCTCGATTTGATTTACTAGGAGCATCTGCTGATTTTCAATAACATTCTTGTCTTCCAGGGTGATTCCGATCATCATACCAAGACCCAGGGCAAGGAATATCCCTGTCATCAAAAAAACATAATATTTGATATTGACCATTTACAAACACCTCTACAAGCCAAACAGCAGCCTCAGTCTAAGAAAAATAAGGCGATATAAATCACGGATCAGCGGTGAAGTGTTGGCAACCAGAGCTAATGGCAGCATCGCAGCAGCCATCAGCATCAGGATATAGGAAGGTCTCAGCCTGTTTTGATAGAGCTCGCTGACTCCTTTGGCATCTACGACCTTGTAGCCTACCTTCATCCTTACAAGCAATGTACTTGCCATCCCTTTTCTCCCTTTTTCCAGGAAATCTATCATATTGGTATGGCTTCCCACTGTTACGATAAGTTCAGCTTTGTTTTCATAAGCCAATATCAGGGCTATATCCTCACTTGTACCCGGATAACAGAATTTTCTTGCATCAATCTTCAATGCCTCGAGCCTTTGCATCCCGGGTGCTGTACCGTCCGGGTAAGCGTGAACTATGATCTCTTTACATTTTTTAAGACAATCGTCACTGACACTGTCCATATCACCAATAATAATATCTGGCTTTATACCAAATTCCAAAACGGCATCTGCCCCACCGTCGACTCCTATTATCACCGGGTTTACATCCATGATGTAAGGTCTGATGGCCTTCAGATCTTCCTTGTAATTTTTGCCTCTGACAACTATCAGCACATGCTTTCCTTTAATTTTGACGTTTACCGGCGGTATGGCCACAGGTTCGAGCAGATATTGCTTTTCCTTCTCTGCATAAGTAAGCGTATTTTCTACGAAATCATATAGTATTTTTTTCAGGTTTTCTGAGGCAAGTTCGGTTTTTCTGGCAACCTCTTCCTTGCTGAGTATATTGACTTTGCATATTATTTCCTTGTTTAAATAGAGTGAATCATCGATTATTTCGATAAAATCATTTTCCCTGATCTTATCGAATACCTCCTTACCTATATTGTCTATCACCGGTATACCGGCTTCCGACAGTATCTTCGGGCCTTGGTTCGGATATCTGCCACTTATGGATTCAGCACAGTTGATAACTGCGCGAACCTTCCTTTCAGTCAAATGAAGGGCAGCCACCTCATCTAAATCACGGTGGCTGATAACAGCTATGTCGTTTTGTCTGAGCCTGTTGACCAGCCTTTTGGTTTTCACATCCTTTTTAGCATATCCTCGAATAATCATATGATCCGGAGTTCTCCTGAACTGTTGTATTTTTATATAGCTTTTGCATAAAATTAGCAATATATACGTACAAAAAAAGACAGTATCGATTTACTGTCCTTTTTTTAGTGTAATATGTTCTGTGATATTTCAAGAATACCCTTGTACTATCTTGTTTTCAGCGCTTTAGACTGGATCCTGAGCTTATCGGCCACCATAGCGATAAACTCGCCGTTGGTTGGTTTGCCCTTTTCATCGTGGACCGTGTATCCAAAAAGCTTGTTTATCGTCTCAACCCTGCCTCTGCTCCATGCTACTTCGATCGCATGACGTATAGCCCTTTCGACTCTGCTGGGAGTGGTGTTGAATTTTAAAGCTATATTCGGGTACAACTCCTTTGTGATCCCGCTCAAAAGTTCTATTTTATTGTAGACCATATATATAGCTTCCCTGAGGTAATGATATCCTTTTATGTGGGCTGGGACCCCTATCTCATGCATAATGTTGGTGATAGCGATCTCTATTGGCCTGGACTCTTCATTCCTGTATGTGTTGTAGCTTACCTCAGGTGCAGAACTTGCGTGCCTGACCACCTCATAGTCTATCATGGTAAGTTCACGAATACGTTTGACAAAAATCTCCAGATCAAAAGGCTTGACAATGTAGTAGTCAGCGCCCAGAGCTATTGCCTTCTGAGTGATCTTGTCCTGTCCGACTGCAGATAGTACTATAGTTTTTGGCTGGTGCTCCGTTTCACGAGCATTCAACTTTTCAAGCACGCCTATGCCATCCAGGTGAGGCATGATTATATCTAAAATCAAAATATCAGGTTTGAGCTTGTTGATAAGGTCAACTGCCTCATTGCCGTCATTTGCCACACCTACTATTTCAATATCATCCTGCATCTCAAGATATTGGTGCAAAATCTCGCAAAAATCCTTGTTATCATCAGCAATCAATACCGAAATCTTATTTTTCATAAATAAGACCCCCTATGAAAAAACGTAGTGTAAACTAAATTACACCTTTTATATTTTGAAATATGCTATTTATCGAGGGCTTCAAGGTTTTTTGAATAAAAAACAATGACACCCCCTTTTTTTCTGGTATAATTGAGTCGCCAAAAACAAATATCCAGAAAGGAAGTGTCATTGTGAACTCAATTATATCAGTTTTAGTAGCATATAATCAATTTTTAATTTTACAAATCCAGCAATTGTTAGTTTTTATCGCGAAGAATATACCTCTTAAGTCCTCAAAACCTGATTTATCAAGCCCTAAGTATAATAAGTTTACAGTCGATAAACTGCCCGTTGTCAAAACCCTTGAAAAACTCAATTACAAGCATCTGCTAAATGACTACTTCATACAACACGACAAAGAGCTTAAACCTATAAAATCTCGTGGAAAAACCCCTGTTCCTAAAGAAACTGTATGCCCCCGTTGCGGAGCTCCTCATCAATACATCTATGATAATACCGGTGGCCGTGGTCAATATCTTTGCAAAGTGTGTTCTTTGCGTTTCAATAGAGGTAAATCCTTTAATACCTACTTAGCCTGCCCTTATTGTGGCCATGCTTTGTCATTTAAGAGAGAACGCAAGCAATTCAAGGTATATTTCTGCCATAATGATAACTGCAAATTCTACAACAATTCCCTTAAGTCTCTTTCTCCAGAAGATACTGAGGAATACAGGCTTCACCCCGAAAGATTCAAGCTACGTTATTATTACCGTGAATTCACCGTAGATTTCTTTAAAATGGATCTGGACTCCATGCCTAAGGGTTCTGTTAATTTTAATTTCAGAACTTTTTCTCCTCATATCATGGGCCTTTGTCTCACTTATCATGTCAATCTCGGCTTATCTACCCGTGCCACTGCAAGGGCCCTTTGGGAAATACACCAAGTCAGGATTTCCCATGTCATGGTAAGCATCTATGCTAAAACCGCTGCTGCTATTGTTAAGCCTTTTGTTGATAGCTACGATTACAAGCCCTCCAATTACCTTGCTGCCGATGAAACCTATGTCAAAGTTAAAGGTGTAAGGCACTATGTTTGGTTCATCATGGATGCCCTCAAAAAGTCTATCCTGGGGTACCAGGTATCTGGTACAAGAGATGTCGGGCCTTGTATTTTAGCTATGCGTATGGCTTTTTCAAAGTTCAAGAAATTCCCCGGCAAAGCTCTTAAATTCATTTCTGATGCCTACAGTGCGTATAATCTTGCACAGCAACAGTTCTTTCTTAACGACATGGAATTTGACCTCACTCAGGTAATCGGATTGACTAATGAAGATCCCGTTTCTACCGAATACCGCTGGTTAAAGCAAATTATTGAACGGCTTAACAGAACCTTTAAATTCTCTTACCAGGTTACTAACGGCTATGGTAGCGGAGAAGGTTCAAACACTCATGTCGCCTTGTTTGTAGCCTATTACAATTTCCTTCGCCCTCATTCCTACACCTATTGGCAACCGTTGAACTCTACACCCGAGCTTGAATCTATACCTAACATGCCTGCTAAATGGCAAAAGCTGATTGAGCTGTCTCAACAACTCATTCTATCCAAACAGGCCTTATAGCAGCTTTTATGCCGCGAAAGCCTCTTGACAATGAGTATACGGCATGTTAGGCTATTCTGCCAGGCATCAACCACCTTCAGAGCCCATCTGCCCTGTTCAGCATGGGTGATGGCCCTGATGCCTCAAGACATGCCTTAGGAGGCTCATTGTCAAGAGGACCGTGGAATAAATGCGGAAATCTGGTATATTCTTCACTTTTCAATGTCCAATAAACCTAACTACTCCCATATTGCTTTTTTCATAAGTTATTTAACACTACCGAAAAAACCACTTTTTTCTATCTACTTATTTGAAATGTATTCGACAAATCGGCAATGAATCCTTCTTGATTTTAGGATATATTCCACTTATTATTGTTGTATCCTCAGTCCATGATTTTATTGGCTTCATCCAGCATCCATTCTATGAAGATCCCATAGCCTTTTTTAGGATCATTTACAAATACATGTGTAACAGCTCCCACCAGCTTGCCATCCTGTATAATAGGGCTGCCGCTCATGCCCTGCAGGATGCCGCCGGTTTTTTCCAATAGCTCAGGATCTGTTATCTCGATTACAATTCCTTTGGGTCCGGGCTGAGTCTGTCTGTTTACTTTGAGGATCTTTATGTCGTACTCCTTTATTCCCTCATTGTCAATGGTTGTTAAAATCTTGGCATCACCAGGGTATATATTGTACTGGTATGCTATCGGTATCGGATTGTTTTCTACTATTTTTGAGTATAAGGGCTTGACCTTGCCATATATGCCGTACCTCGTGTTTTTTACAATATCACCGATAACCATTCTGTTACTTGAAAAGCTGCCGATCAACTCTCCGGGCTGCCCTTTCTTACCTTTTTTTATGTCCACTATCCTGGATTCGCTCACCTTACCATTTTTGACGGACATTATCGAGCCGGTGTCCACATCGGTTATTGCATGTCCTAGAGCTCCAAAATAACCACTTACCGGATCGATAAAGGTCAGGCTGCCAATGCCTGCAGTGCTGTCTCTCACCCATATGCCCAATCGGTATTTTGAATCAGTGGCGTCAAGAGCGGGTTTGGTCCTGGTAGTGAACAACCGATTGCCTCTCCTGCACTGAAGTTCTATTTCTTTGTTCTTGATCCTATTGATCAGCTGTGACAGGTGGTTTGCGTCCTTCACTACGACTCCATTAAGCTTTTCGATCACATCACCCGGAGCCAATCCCGCCTCCATTGCTGGATAATAGGTAATACCATCGCTATCTACTACCTCGGAGGTCCCAACAATCAGTACTCCGTTAGTCGAAAGTGACACGCCTATGGAGATGCCCCCAGGAATCACCATCTTCTGCGAAGTAACATTGATCTTTATATGCTTGATTGGTATGAGTCCAAAAAGCTTGAAGGACAGATTTACATCGCCCTGACCCAGGGATTCGACCGATACAGGGTCTTTCATATTGTATACTGGTTGATCCTTTAGTGAGTAACCGTTGAATCTTAAAATATCTGAATTATCACTTTCTATTTTTACAAGAAAGGGTATGCTGAAGTCCAATTTCTGTATGTCGCCTTCAAAAATCTGCATTTCTGCAGGGTATCTCTTAATGTTTTGGACATAAGGCGAATAATTTATCGCTAAAAATACTAAAGCCAAAATGATTCCGAATATTTTCCTGATCCTGTTTTTGCTCATCCTCTACGCTCCTGCCGTATAATGTCTTTTGAAAGCTAATATTTAAGTTAACCGTTATAAGACGATTTATACGGAGAAGATCGCGTATAAAATGAAAAAAGGGTGAGCACCCTTTAGATTTACTTATTTGCTTTTGAATATTTCTGCATTATTTATCAATTCACCGGCATGCTCCAGGCTTAATTGGGTTATCTCAGTGCCGCCTATCATTCGGGCTATTTCCTTTTGTCTGCCATGCGTATCCAAAATGCTCACCAGGGTATTTGTCTGGTTGTTTTTAGTTGTTTTCTCAATAAGATAGTGATAATCTGCCATTGAAGCTATCTGCGGCAAGTGTGTTACACATATCACCTGATGCACTTTAGAAATAGTGCCTATTTTCTCAGCTACCTTTTGTGCAGTCCGTCCGCTTACGCCGACATCGATCTCATCAAATATCATAGTCGGTATTTCATCTATATCTGCGAGCAAGGTTTTAAATGCGAGCATCACCCGAGACATTTCTCCGCCTGATATGATCTTGGCTAAAGGCCTCAAGGGTTCGCCGGGGTTTGGTGAGATCAGGAATTCTACCTTGTCGAAGCCATTTTCAGTTACACTGCTGAACATGCTATCGATATCAGTGGCATCAGGTGTCTGGATTGAAACCTTGAACCTGGTCTTGTCCATATTGAGGTCACATAGATGATCTACAAGCTCCTTTTCCAACTCCATTGCCTTTTGCTTTCTTATGTCCGATACTACGATGCATGACTTCACTAGATCGCTGAACAGGTCATCACTTTGGCTTTTAAGTATTGCCAGCCTTTCTTCACTGTTTTCTATAAGGCTTAGCTCACTCTCCAGCTCTGCTTTGAAATCAAGTATCTCTTCTATCGAGCTTCCATATTTTCTCTTGAGATTATGAATAAGCTGAAGTCTCTCCTCTATCTCTTCAAGTCTGTAGGGATCATATTCAAAGCTTTCTTTGAAATCCCTCAGCCTTATCACTACATCTTCTAGCGTATATTGAAGATTTTCAAGCTGGTCGGCAATAGAATCGAGGGAATCATCTATATTCTCCACAGCCTTGATAAGAGATAAAGCTTCAGCCAGCTTGTCAGATACTGACGAGCTGCCCTGCTTTCCGGTATAGAGCAGCGCATACGACTCATTGGCTGCGTGCATTATCTTTTCAGCATGCATCATCAACGTACGTTCTTTTCTTAGCTCTTCCTCCTCGCCCGGTTGAAGCCGGGCTTCTTTTATCTCGTTTATCTGATATAGAAGAATATCCTTACGTCTTACTCCGTCTCTGTTTACACCCTCTATCCTGCTTATTTCTTTCCTTACATTGAGCCACTTGTTATATGTATTAGCAAGCTGATGCTTAGGTTCGTCCAATACCGGACCGCAATACTTGTCAAGAAATTCGATATGGGATTCGGGATTGAGCAAATACTGATGCTGGTGCTGACCGTGGATATCAACCAGGTGCCGTGTGATTTCCCGGAGCATCGACAGGGTGACAGTCCTTCCGTTTATCCTGCACACATTCTTGCCCTGTACAGTAAGCTCCCTTGTTAACAGAAGGGTTTCATCAGGCTCGGGGTCTATTCCATAGCCGGTAAGTATATCATACACTTTAGCTGCATTACTCAGGCTAAATAAGACTTCTACCCTCGCATGATCCTTTCCTGATTTGATGAGGTCGCGGTCAGCCCGCTCGCCTAAAGCCAAATTAACTGAATCAATTATGATTGATTTACCTGCTCCGGTTTCACCTGTCAATACATTGAAGCCGTCATAAAACTCGATAGACAACTCGTCTATTAGGGCAATATTTTTGATTAAGATATGTTTAATCATTAAAATCCCCCTATTTGCAGCGCTTATCCACGCATTTTTGAGAAACGGCGTAAAACCTCTTCTACCATTGAGTTGTCGCGTACTATGACCAATATCGTGTCATCTCCGGCTATGCAGCCTAATACCTCGCTCCAGTTCATAGCATCGATAGCGGATGCGGCAGCCTGTGCTCCTGCTGCTATCGTTTTGATAACTATAAGGTTATTGGTATGCTCGATTGATATGACCGACTCAGAGAAAACTCTTATCAGCCGATCGAAGGTTGTATTGTCTGAACGCTCCAAAGGCGCGTACTTGTATATGCCAGAAGGTGTCAGAACCTTAACAAGCCGTAGCTCTTTAATGTCTCTTGAAATGGTTGCCTGGGTGATATTCATCCCGAGCTTTTTAAGTTCTTCTGCTAGCTCCTCCTGGGTTTCGATATCTTTTTCATTGATAATCTTCAGTATCTGAGCTTGTCTTTTATTTTTCATCAGCACACCGCCTTAGTAATAATATAATCTTTCGGTCAGCTTCTCATGGAGCAGCGTATAAAAGTTCCTTTTGCTTATTTTGATTAGCTGGGCTTTGTACTCAGCCTTGCATACCCGGACCGTGTCGCCGTTTTGGAGCTCTACTCCCTCTTGACCGTCAATAGTGAGTACTATATCTTTGTTTGTATCATCTACGACAATTTCGATCGTGGAAGATGCATCTGTCACTATAGATCTGGAATTGAGAGTGTGCGGACAAATGGGCGTCAACAGTAAGCACTCCATCCCAGGGTCTATAACAGGCCCTCCTGCAGACAGGGAATAGGCGGTAGAACCTGTTGGGCTTGATACAAGTATCCCATCTGCAGAGTAATTGTTGATAGCGTTGCCATTTATCAATGCTTTCAGATGTATGATCCTTGAGTAGGAGCTTTTTGTCACAGCTATGTCATTCAAGGCTAAAAAGCTTTTACTGGTTCTGCCTTTACGCATAAGCTCAGCTTGTAGCATCATCCTGCTTTCGACCTGGTAAGAACCCTCCGCTACCGAATCCAATATCATGCTGTAATCAGACAGCTCGGCCTCCGCCAGGAATCCTAACCGGCCCAGGTTTATTCCCAAAAGTGGTTTGTTGTGTCTGGCTGCCTGCCTTGCTGTGTGAAGTATGGTTCCGTCACCGCCTAAAACCAGTATCAGATCCGACTTTTCGTAGAAATCCTTTTCTCCTGTCAGTATTCCCTTTTGGGTGAGCTCATAGATAGGCGGAAGGACAAATGCTTTCATATCGCGGTCTAAAACAGCTTCTATTATCATGCTTGTTTTCTGGCCGCCTGCATCTTTGGATAAATTTGATACTATACCAATGCTGAGCATCTTTTCACCTGTCCTTGTTGTCAAAAAAGTCATGGGCTTCATCTACTGCTTGCGCAGCTAATTTACTGATATCCATATTTTCCTGATTGCTCCCCTTATATAAGTGAGCCAGAAACTCAATATTTCCCTGTGGGCCGGTAATCGGTGAATAGTCAAGATTTCGAATGCAAAGCCCGATTTTTGGGCAAAAGTCCAGTATAGAAAGTACAGCCTCAAGATGCAGGGATTTGTCGCGCACGACTCCCTTTTTGCCGACCTTCCCTCTCCCGACTTCAAACTGCGGTTTGATCAATGCGACTATATGGCTGTCCCATTCGAGGATATCATAGACCACTGGCAGGACTAACCTTAAAGATATAAAGGAAACATCGATCACGGCTCCCTGGATCGCATCCTTGATATCAGCCTTGGTTATATTTCGGACATTGGTCCTCTCCATAACCATTACTCTGGGATCCTGTCTAAGCTCCCAGGCAAGCTGACCGTATCCTACATCTATTGCGTATACCTTTGATGCCCCGTTTTTAAGCAAGCAGTCAGTAAATCCACCGGTAGATGCCCCTATGTCCATAAAAGTCAGTCCTTTGACAGGAATGTCGAACTTTCTTAGCGCTTTTTCCAGCTTCAGGCCGCCTCGGCTGACATAAGGGTGATCTTCCCCTCTGACTTCAATTTGATCATCTGGGTCTATCAGGGTACCCGGCTTATCCACTCTTTGTCCGCCTGCAAACACAAGGCCTGCCATGATCATCCTTTTGGCCTTTTCTCGTGAAGAAGCCAGGTTTTTACTGACCAGGAGGACATCAATACGTTCCTTGTGTGAATCCTGCATAAGCTTTCTCCTCTCTGGCCAGCACCTTGCTAATCTCATCAGCTATGCTTTCATGGTCCAGTTTCAGCTCTTCCCTGAGCCGCTTTATCGATCCATGTTCGATAAATCTGTCAGGTATACCGAAATTCAGGACATGTACATCTATTCGGTTCGCTACGACATATTGAACTACACTGCTGCCAAAGCCTCCGATAAGTACATTATCCTCTAAAGTGACCAGCAAATCCGCTTCATTTGCAAGCTGCTTCAGCATGATGAGATCCAGAGGTTTTATGACACGGGCATTGATTATCGTGGGTCTTATATTTCTAGCTTTTAGGCATTTTGACAACTGGATAGCGACTTCTACCATAGACCCGACGGCTAAAACTGCAACTTTACAACCATGCTCCAGTATTTCCCAGCTTAGGTCTCTCAAAGGCAGACTCGGAAGGCTTTCTGCGATGCCGCCGCGGCCTCGTGGATAGCGGATAGCTACCGGCCCATTGACAGTCAGGGCATAGTCCATCATTTTTCGCAGCTCGGATGTGTTTTTAGGCGCCATCAGTGTGATATTAGGTATATGCTGCAAGTAACTGATATCGAATACTCCCTGATGTGTTTCGCCATCCTCTCCAACTATTCCTGCCCTGTCAAGGGCGAAAATTACAGGAAGGTTCTGCTGACAAACATCGTGTAGTACTTGATCATAAGCCCTTTGAAAAAATGTTGAATAAATAGCTACTACAGGCCTCAATCCGTTAGCCGCCATACCGGCAGCCAGGGTTACCGCATGCTGCTCTGCTATACCTACATCAAAAAATCTTTCCGGAAACCTATCCTTAAACGGGGTCAGACCTGTCCCTTCAGGCATGGCTACTGTAATAGCGACTATATCGTTGTTTTTCTCAGCAATTGAAGTCAAATGTCTCCCAAAGGTCATAGAATATGTCATATTGGCTTCTATGTCCTGCTCGCAGCCATGCTCCAGATCAAAGGGAGGTACCCCATGATATCGTTCAGGATTGGTTTCTGAGAAATCATAGCCTTTTCCCTTTTTGGTAATTACATGTATAAGGACAGGACCTTTTACCTTTTTTGCCCTTTCGAACACTGACACCAGACCGTTGAGGTCATGCCCGTTTACTGGGCCCATGTATGTGAAGCCCATTTCTTCAAAAATAATGCCCGGTACGAGCAGATATTTCAAACTGTTTTTGAGCTTTTCTATGCCATTGGCCATAGGCCTTCCTATTAGAGGCAAACCTCTGAGCTGCGATTCTACTACTTTTTTCAGCCAGTTGTACCTGGGGTTGGATCTTATCCTGGTCAGGTGAGTCGCCAGTGCTCCGACATTTTGGGATATGGACATTTCATTATCATTGAGTATGACTGTCAGGTTGGTATCAGAATGACCTGCATCATTCATCGCTTCAAATGCCATTCCGCCTGTCAGGGCTCCATCTCCGACTACTGCAATTACATGATAGAGCTCCTTTTTAAGGTCCCTTGCTCTTGCTATGCCTAAAGCAGCAGAAATCGACGTACTACTGTGTCCTGTTTCGAAGATGTCGTGGACACTTTCCTTTCTCTTTGGAAAACCGCTAAGACCGCCATAAGAACGCAGAGTATAGAAATTATCCTTGCGGGATGTCAGGATCTTGTGAACATAGCTCTGATGTCCCACATCCCAGATGATCTTGTCCGATGGGCTGTTGTAAACATAATGCAGCGCTATGGTCAGTTCAACTACGCCCAGGTTGGAAGCAAGATGACCGCCTGTCACGGATACATGCTGCAGTATGAACTTTCTGATTTCCTCAGCCAGTGCGGGAAGCTTACCCTGATCCAGCTTTTTTAGGTCATCCGGTTCATTTATCTGATCCAGCAGTGCCATTTTTCCGGTTTCTCCTTTTACTGTAACTGTTGAACTCGTGATTTTGGATAGAAAAAAAAGACATTATATAGCCTACTGAAAATACAATACTTTGACAATTTCGTATTGCTACAGATTTGCCCAGGGCTTTCCCTCCGACTGTAAAGGCTGCTATCAGGCTGCTTATTAGTATGCTCAAAATGGTTATATCCCATGAGATTAAACCGGATGTAAGCCTGATAACGAGTATGCTTCCAGCAGATCCGCTTATGATGCCGCATATGTCCCCTACAATATCATTACATATACTGGAAACAAGGTCGGCGTTTCTTATAAGTCTGACTGCTTCCAGAGCTCCTCGAGCTTTTTTTGAAGCAAGTGATATCATCGGTACTTCTGAAGCAGCAGTGACCGATACACCTATAATATCAAAAACTATACCGATAGTGATGATTATGATTAAAGCTAAAAGTGATAAGGTGATATTGAAGTCTTCCATCAGTTTGCTTGAACTAAAACTTAAAATGCTGGTTATGATAAAGGTTGCTAAAAAGACCTTCAGCACCCATACGTAGTCAAAACGATGTTCCCGGCCTTTGTTTTTACTTTTGTTCTTTAACAAAATTCAACACTCCGGCTTATGTAGTCACCGGTGGTAATGTATTGAGTAAACTTTGCGGCTTTGGTCCAGTAGGATTTCCCGTCGGGCTACCCTCCGTCGCCGAAAAGGGCGGTTTCCCTTTAAAGCCTGACTTACTGTGTCGCCAGCAGTAAAACTGAATCACCACTTAGTCCACACTGTAATCCCCAATACACCCATAATGGCAGTCTAGGAGCTTTCCTCAACAGTCACACCAATTTCTAGCCTCTTTTGCAAACTAGGTTTCAAGCAACAATAGCTATAAGATAATGGATCCCTTATCTTCAGCCTGATTTACTATCCGCCTAGCTCACTCAAGGCAGGCTACACTGTACACAGCTTTTACCGCAATACAGGTTTAATCCCAAGTAGTAGCTTTAACCACCCGCTTGGGTCTCCACGGAAGCTGGGTCAACGCCCGCATGCCATTGCGGATCGCCCTTCTTCCTTAACTCCCAGCACCAACTCCCGACTGGGCGTCAGGGGCCGGCACCAGGAACTTCATCGATATGCCCTTTAACGGATTTTTAGGCCCGTCTTCAAAATTGGCTGTACTGACTAGAATACTGTACCACCGGATTAAATATTATATCATAAACATGGTAATGATACAATTTCTATTATCTACAAGCACGCTCTGTGTTTCAGGACTGGCAGCATAAATGACAATGTCGGGTCACAAATGCCTCCAAGATTGCTGCTGACTCAGGCTTACTTAGATATTCTATGAATAAGCGAATATCAAGGATACTATGATACCCAGTAATGCACCTGCGATCACTTCTATCGGCGTATGTCCGATTAGCTCTTTAAGCTTTTCGTTTGGTATGGACTGATGTGTCTGCAATGCTGCTATTATTTCATTCAGGATAGCTGCCTGCTTTCCTGCTGCTCTACGGACTCCTGCTGCATCGTACATAACTACAAGAGATACCGCTGCAGCAAGCGCAAACAATGGAGAATCAAATCCTTCCGCCAGTCCGATAGATGTAGCAAGGCTGACAACGAGAGCTGTATGTGAACTAGGCATTCCTCCAGATCCCACAAATCGACGAAGGTCCAGTTTTTTCATAAATATGATCGTAAGTATCACTTTGAGGAATTGAGCTATGAACCAGGCTAATAGGCTTGACCATAGGATACTGTTCCTCATCATCTGTCCTAAATATGTCACCTGCTGTCCTCCTTATTGGGTCCGTTCCAGGATGGAATAAGCCAAACACTTTAAAAATTCTGACCTTTTGCCGAATACGGATATATGCGTAACAGCTTCATCGATCAGCCTTTCCGCCATTCTGCGGGAACCTTCAAGGCCGAATCTGCCGGGGTAGGTCAGCTTTCTGTTTTTTTCATCGCTTCCGGGCTTTTTGCCCAAGGTGGTTATGTCGCCTGTTACATCAAGTATATCATCGGTGATTTGAAAAGCCAGCCCGATAGCTTTACCATATGCGATAACAGGCTCAAGCAGCTCTTTTCTATGGTCTGACAGAAGCATTCCCGCATATAATGAAGCAGTAATCAGGGCTTCTGTCTTATGCTGGTGTATATAGTTTAACACATCTTCTGTTTTGTCAACACTGCCATTATCTATATCGGCAGCCTGGCCGCCAATCATTCCTGACATACCTGAGGCGCTGGCTATTACAGAAACGGCTTTCAAATATCTCTGCATCCTGTCAAGCTCTGCTGGTATATTGCGTATCATTGTCTCGTATGCCAGGTTAAGGAGGGCATCTCCGGCCAGTATCGCCATCGCTTCTCCGTACACCATATGGTTGGTAAGCATACCGCGCCTGTATTCGTCGTTGTCCATGGCAGGCAGGTCATCATGTATCAGTGAGTATGTATGGATCATTTCAACAGCACATGCCAGATGCATCTTGTCCTCGTTGTCATCTTCCACCAGTTCATTGGCAGACAGTAAAAGTATAGGCCGTAAACGCTTTCCGCCTGCAAATAGGCTATACTTTACAGAATCCAACAGCTTGCCATGACAGCCAGCTACCTTGTCAATCAGTTCTTTAAGGGCCGTATTGACAAGTCCTTTTTTATAGTCGTACAAAGATTGAAAGTCCATTAAAGCAGCTCCTTGTCCTCAGTATCAAAGATCACTTCCTCCAGTTCACCACTGCTGCTACGAGTAAGCTGTTTTATGATACCCTGGGCTTCAATAAGCTTTTTACTGCACAGGTCAGCCATATCCATGCCACGCTTGAACAGCTCAAGTGCTTTTTCAAGAGGGACATCGCCCTCTTCCAGCGCTGCTACGATCGACTCCAGTTCCCCTATAGCTTCTTCAAAGGTCAGCTGTTCGCTTCTTATATCTATATCCTTCATATTTTTCACCTTTTATTATTGATTTTTGTATTATCGCAGCTCTGATATACTTCTAGATTTTCAATCAGTGCATCAGCGCGACCGTCCTTGAAACATAGCCTAATACGGTCTGAAGGCTTTATTGAGTTGATCGATTGGATCGAAGCACCGGTTTCGGCATTGACTATATATACGAATCCCCTTCCAAGGACATTCAAAGGGTCAAGCGCCTTAAGCGAGGTCATATGCTTTTCAAGCAAATCACTTTTCTTCTGCAGCATGGATCTGACTGACGAGCAGAACCTCTGATACAGCATATCATATAGCTGGATCTTCTGGCTGAGTAGCAGCTGAGGTGATTTAAAAATATAGCTCTTCCCTGCAACATCTAGTCTGTGCTGCTTTGCGTTTAGATTGACCAATATAGCTTCCAAAAGTGCTTTCCTCAGACCCGTGATTTGCGATTGAAGAGCTATGCTTTCCGGCACAGCGAGCTCTGCAGCCACAGAAGGGGTAGCGGCCCGCACGTCAGCAACAAAATCTGCAATAGTGTAATCAGTTTCATGGCCCACAGCGGATATCACCGGGATATTGGATTCCCAAATCGCTCTGGCCACCTCTTCCTCATTGAATGCCCAAAGCTCTTCGATCGACCCACCGCCGCGGCCGACTATGATCAGGTCTATATCAGATCTGGTATTTGCATATCTTATGGCTTTTGATATCTGGTCCGGCGCTTCGACGCCCTGGACCCGCACTGGAATCACCAGTATATCTATATTTTTATTTCTCCGTCTGGCTACTTTGATAATATCCCGTATAGCCGCGCCGGTGTTTGATGTTACAACAGCAATCTTGCTCGGCAGCAAAGGTAAGGGCTTTTTGTGCCCTGGGTCAAATAAGCCTTCTTCTCTAAGTTTCCTTTTCAAAGCCTCAAAAGCCAAATAGAGCTCTCCGATTCCGTCAGGCTGAAGCTCATTCACATATAGCTGATACTGGCCGTCCTTTGTATATATGGAAACATAGCCGCTTGCCAAGACCCTCATACCATCTTTAGGTATGAATTTTAGCCCTGTATTGCTTTGACGGAAAAAAACGCATTGGATCCTGGCCTTTTCATCCTTCAAAGAAAAGTACATATGACCGGATGAATGGAGCTTAAAATTGGAAATCTCACCTCTGACCTTGACTTGCTGCAGTAGCGGGTCGCGTGCTATAAGCGACCTGACATATTCATTGAGCTGGTGAACCGTGATTATGAAGTCTTGCATATGGCCCTCTTTGCTGCTTTGAGCGTGTTCTCCATCAGCGTAGCTACTGTCATCGGTCCAACGCCCCCCGGTACGGGAGTTATATAGCCGGCCTTTTCTTTTACTTTGTCAAAATCCACATCTCCTGTTATTTTTCCGTCTACTCTGCTGATCCCGACATCTATGACTACAGCGCCTTCTTTGATAAAGGTTTCGTCTACCAGGCGTGGCCTGCCTGCTGCTACCACAAGGATGTCAGCTGTCCTTGAAACAGATGGGAGGTCTTGTGTCTTTGTATGAGCTATCGTTACAGTAGCGTTATTTCTCAACAGCATAAGGCCAGCCGGTTTCCCGACATTATTGCTTCTGCCGATTACTACCGCATGCTTGCCTGTAATATCTATTCCCGTACTTTGGATCAGGTGTATAATTCCCTTTGGCGTGCAAGGTTCCAGGCAATCCTCGCCAGTAAGCAGCCTGCCGCGGTTTATTGGATGAAAACCGTCAACATCCTTGTATGGGCTTATTGCCTCGATGACCTTGCTTTCATTGATGTGAGACGGTAAAGGCAATTGAACCAGGATGCCATGTATCCCGTCATCCTTATTCAACGTATCAATAATGCTTAGCAGTTCTTCTTCCGTGGTCCTTTCGTCCAGGGTGATGACGTTGGACTTGATACCGGTTGCCTGACAAGCTCGCTCCTTGTTTCTCACATATATTTTTGAAGCGGGATCATCTCCAACTAGAATGACTGCCAGTCCTGGTACAGGTTTGCCCGATCTTGACAGGCTTTCGATTTCATGCTTTACTGAATCTAATATTTTCTGGGACAAGGCTTTCCCATCGATCAAGTGAGCAGACATGCTTGTTCCTCCTTGTTAATGCTTATTTATTTTAATGGCAAGCCAGCACCGGCCTTGTATTTGTCATTCATATATGCCTTTAGCCCTAAGTAAGCAGTACCTACAGCGTTGTCCTTCGACAGTTGAGGCAGAGCGAAGTACAGTGACATATTCTTGCCTGCTTTTCTCAGTTGAACATTCAGCTCTTCTCGTAGTATCATGCTTGATGAAACACCACCTACCAGCAGCACTGAAGTGGGATAGCCTTTATCAGCAGCATTTTCCAGCCATTTGCAGATTGTTTTGTTCAGCACTTGGTATACACCTCGTGCTATACCGGCCTTATCTGCATTCTTGGCAATGAGCCTTTGAGCATGTGATTCAGATCCGGAAAAGCTTACAGTCAAATCCTTAACATAATATGGTATGTGGATCGGTTTATCAGCCTTTTCAGCAAGGGCTTCCAGGTTGGGGCCTGATGGGAATCCAAGCCCCAGAGCCACTCCTATCCTATCGACAAGTTGCCCTGCATGCAGATCCTGAGTTGACCCTATGAGGTTTATATCAAAACCTGTTGTGTGCGCCCATACCTCCAAAAGCTCCGTCGTACCACCGGACAAATGCAAAGCAAGAAAATGCTTTTCCATTTGCATCCGGTCGTTTGAATACAGACCTGCCATTATATGATTTTCCTGGTGGGTGGTTGTATAAAAAGGAACACCGGCAAGTTTGGCCAATGTTGCACCAAGGCTTTCTCCTACTACGAATACCGGCATGTATGAATCCTTGTAGGGCCTTGGTTTTATACTGGCGCAAATTGCGACCAGTTCCCCGTCAGGCAAGCTGTCTTGCATAGTAGCCGACAACTCGGGAAGATTTCTTAAATGTGAAAATACAGCACTTGATTGCTGTAATCCTCTAGCACCATCAGGCACACTAAGCAGCTTTTGCTTGCTGAGCAGCAGCTTTCCTTCCAGTGACACACAAGCTAACGAGGTGGTGTAGCAGCTGGTATCAATACCCAGTATGTATTTCATTGGTCTACTCCGAATCAGGAGAAGTATTTGCTGAACGTAGATAACAGCCTAATACGCCATTTACAAATGAACCGGATTTCTCGTTGCCGTATTTTTTAGCCAGCTCCACTCCTTCATTAACGGAAACACTCTCAGGGATGTCATCACGATACAGTATCTCATACAAGGCAAGTCTTAAAATTGCAAGGTCAACCTTTGACAGCCGGTCAAATCTCCAGCCCTTGGACCTCTCCTTTATGATACTGTCGATCTCTCCCCTGTGCCTTATACAACCTTCAAGGATATCCTGGATATATTCCATATCATGCTTGCTCAATGATAATTCAGTTTTCAGATCGGTGAGCAAATTCTGATCATATTCTTCAGAAAACTCCCTTTGGTACAACAGCTTCATCGCTGCTTCTCTTGCAGGTCTTCTAGCCATTATTTACCTCATGTCCTCCTGTGTTGTGCGTTGGTATCATTTACGCAGTCCGTTTGGTAATATCTTGTCCAAAAAAGCCATAAAGCTCTCTTCCCTGTCATACAGACGGCCTATCCAATAACCCACACCAATGCATATCGCAAGGAAGAGGCTTCTAAAAAAACCAATCAGCAAAACAAGAATGCCGAATAGCAGGCCGCTGGTCATCCCGATAGTTTTCCCTCTATGGTTTGTTAAACAGGAAACAACAATTTCTCTAAGGGTCATTGCTGCTCCTCCTTATTCGACACGGCTTTTGGTTGCTGTCAACTGGTTATCAACGTATATGTGCACTGCTTTCACCAATATTCCTGAATATTCCTCGACATACTCCTTGACTTTGGCTTGTATGGCCAAGGTAAGCTCAGGCATTTTAACATCAGGCATGGTGCTGACCTTCAGACGTACCCTTATACCATCATTCTCTATCAAGATAAAGGTCTTGACATCCTTTATTTCGCTGAAGGAACGAACTGCTTTCTGAGCCAGCACGTCAAGGGTATTGACGGATACGCGTATCGAACCCATTTCAGTCTCTTTAAGCAGCGAACTGGCAGGTTTCCTTCCTATCAAGCCTGCTATAAACAACCTCAGGCTGACTATGATGAATATTAGGGCTGTACCTGATGTAATGAGTATGAAGGTGAAGCCATAGCTTATACTGCTTATACTGTCTGCTATAGCATCCAAACTTATCAAACCGATCGAGATCCCAAGCAGACACAAGGCCAGTACAAAAATCACAAATGTGTATAACGAGAGCAACACACGATCAAACAGCCTCATAATTTGATTACTCCTTTGTAATGTTTATTGATCATCGATAATTCAAAATAACCCTCTGAGCCTGGTCAGAGGGTCGTTTGAATTACCTGGTTTTAGCCTGTGTTTCGATTTTCTTAGGGTCCTTTTCGAAATTTACACCCTGCACATGAATGTTTACCTCTACTACGTTCAAGCCTGTCATTGTCTCTACTGCTTTTTTAACATTCTCCTGTATCTTCCAGGCTATTTCGGGAATACGAGCCCCGTATTCCACAACTATGTATAGGTCAATAGCCGTATCCTTCTCGCCGACTTCTACTTTTACACCTTTTGATAGATTTTTCCTGCCAAGCTTTTCAACTATCCCGCCTGCGATACCACCGCTCATGGCTGCTACCCCTTCGATCTCCGATGCGGCGAGTCCGGCTATGATCGCCACGACTTCATTGGCAAATGTTATTTTGCCATGGTCATCTCCGGAAGTCTGCAATGCTTGCGACATCAGTCTCACCTCCCTGACAGCTTCGCACATATGATACAAGTGCTTTATCAACGCTATTATATCAGAAAAAAAAGATACTTACAAATATATCTAGATTTTTTTACTGGTTCATTGACTTCTGTATGAAAGAAAAAAGGTTATGTAATCAGCTCCTAGGTATTATGACAATATTGTCCGTAGAGAAATCCGAATGACGCTTTACTATTTCCAGGATCTGAGCCACTTCATCTGCTGTCAGTTCCGGTTTGTCGACAATTATGTTTACGTTATTCTTGTGCATTATAGCGATAGCATCTTTAAATCCCTTAGCCTTGATGAGATTTTCTATCGCTGCCTCAGCCTCCATGTTTGATGTGAGCTCCAAAAGCTGTGCCTGGGCTTCCTTGATCATCTCATGGTCTGAATCGGGATTGTTTATAATACTGTTGATGTATTCAACCTCTTTATTTCTGTTATGCTCCCTTTCAAACCTGTAGTCTATAAAAAACCTTGATCCCGACGTTTCCTTTGACTCATCGCCGGTTTTGCCGTCATTTTCATTCGGATCAGTTACTGTTACATTCCCATCCAGTTTACCGGATCCATTTTTTGAACCGTTTGGATTGCCTGCTGGCCTTAAGCTGTTGTTATTGAAAGCAAAGTTCAGATAACCGGTAATGATCAGTAATATTACCAACAGGCCTATTATCAGACTTTTCTTTTTTATTACCAACACTTCGATCACACTCCTCAATTCTTATCTTCCATATCAAATACTTCTACCTGGTTAGCCTTAAGACCAAGTACTGTTTGTACCGCATTGAGCAGTTCGATTTTCACTCTGAAGTCATCTGCCCCTTCCGCAACAACAATCACACCCTGGATCTCGGGCTCCATCTCTTTGGCTATCAGGGGCTGTGAACCGTTCTGTGTACTTAAACTGACCGGTTGTGTATTTGTGTCAGTTTGCGTTATTTTTCTGGTCCCTCCGCTGCTGTCTGTCTCTTCAGTCTGTGTAGATGATTGCACAGTGTTCATTGCAGGGATTATTTCCTTACTAGACTTGTATGAGATCATCACCTCGACTTCACCTGCACCTTTTATAGCCGAAAGTACCTTTTTCAATCGTTCTTCCTTGTCAAAAATATCGTATTTGTTATTGTCTGCCGTATCCTCCCTTATATTCCTTTGATCGACCGCTGTAGTACCATCGTCAGTGCCTGCATTAAAAAAGCTTCCAAGCATGCTCACTACTATTGCTATTGCAAGGATCAGAAGAAAATACTCAATATTTTTAACTTTTTTCAACTTGTCATATATCTTTTTCAAACTTAATGTTTCCATACGATCACCTCAGCCTTAATTGAACTTAATACTTATCCTGTTTGGTTCGATTCCATACAATTCGTATATCAGATCCTTTATGCTCTCCTTCTTACCATCCTGACTCAACACATCCCATTTTTGATCCATTTTACCGATGTTGACTATAACGGGCTTTATGCCTTTGCCGTCTGACCTCAGACGGGTCTTGATATCCAGCCTATCTATGCATGAGGGATCAAATCCCTCGCTGCTTTGCCTGAAAGATATAGATACCGATGTATCAGTAAGGTCGAAAGCGTTATTTATAGCTGCAGTAATGTTTGATTCCATATTCTTTCTGTAAATCTCCAGGATCTGATCGTCATGCATGCTGCCAAATATCTCAGCTTGTGTCCTGACTATTTCATTTTCCATAGCTGTAGTATTGCTGATCACTGATTTTATGAGCTCTTCTGACCTGCCTAATATCTGCAGTATTGGTTGCAGTATAGCTATAGTAAGTATTAGTCCGAATACGAATCCTGTATACTTTTTGTAGCTGTTACTGGGAAGTATTATGTCTACCAGTACAGCAAGAATCACTACAGCAACGATGTTAAATGCCCATTCTTTGAGCAAAGCCTGCATATTTCCACTTCACCTCAGCATTGCAGAGATATTCCCGGTCCCAATGATCAGCGCTACAGTCAGATAAAACATGATAGCGATGCCGATTACTGTTACAAATAAAACTATCAGGATATTGCCTATATCATTTAGGCATTCTACCACCCGTTTATCAGTTACTGGTTCCAGCAAAGCGCTCGAAAGCTTGAAAGTCAACAAGAGCGCAAGTATCTTAAGTGCCGGTATAAGACAAAGCATACTTAGTATTATAAGACCGGCTACACCGACTGCGTTTTTCACAAGCAGGGAGCAACTCACCACAGCATCCACTGTTTGTGAAAATAATTTTCCCATTATAGGCACAAAGGCATCAATCGCAAACTTGGCAGTACGGATAGATATACCATCAAAGGATGCAGTCATTGCGCCTTGTAATGTTAAAACTCCTATAAATATAGTGAAAGTGCCTGTCAGTATCCATACGCATAAGTTCTTCAGAAGCTTACCCAGCTTATCGAGCCTGATTTTTTCGCTCACATGATTCATCAGAGTAATAACAGCAGACAAGGATATCAGTGGTATCATTGTATTTTTTAACAAAGTTCCCACAGTACCTACCATCATGCCTACAACCGGCTGTATCATTGCTGAGGTGGCGATATTTCCCATCGCTGCGAGCATTGCTATCAACATGGGAAAAAGAGTCTGCATGAAGGCAACCATCCGGTCCATGCCATCTTTCCCAACCGCCAGGATATTGACAATACTTTGCACGATTAGGATCACTGTCACGCTATAGCATACGAAGTAACCGATATCGCCGACTGACTCACTGCTGAAGGAGCTTTTCATGTTGTTGAAGATACTGCATATTATAGCCAGGACCATTATCTTGATCAGCAGTATCAGGTTGGATGACAGATTTCCGAAGAAGATACCCGTGATTTCTTTGATCACCCCACCTATATCGACCGTATATGTGCCCTTGAGCAAACCAGCGATCACCTCATGAGCAGACCTGCCCTTGGTTATGCGCGAACCATTGTTTTCAATGTACCTGAGATACGGTTCCCAGTCCTTTGTATCGATACTGTCCAGCTGCTCATTTACTATGGCTTCGAACTCAACATACACTTGATCACTTTTGGCGGTCTTTACACCTTCTTCAGCCGCCTTTGCATGTGAAGCCAGTAAAACCAGCATCAGCACCAGGATTCCAATCTTTTTCTTCATGTGTTTGACTCCTATGGAAGTATTTTTATGATGACTTCCAACAAAGCTGTCAGGACAGGAAGGGCGAGTATCATAATAAGGATTTTTCCGCCCATTTCTATTTTGGAAGCAATAGCTGTCTCTCCTGCATCTTTGCAGATTTGTGATCCAAATTCTGCTATATAGGCTATTCCTATTACTTTTAAAATCGTTGTTATATAGACTGTATCCAGGTTGGATTTTCTGACCATGCTGTTTATGGTTTCTACTACTGCATTGATATTGCCAAGAACCAGCAGAAATATAACGGTTCCGGCAGCCAGTGATATAAGCAATGCAATATCCTGTCTTTGCTGTTTAACAATAACTGCCATTACAGCAGCGGTTAAGCCTATAGCTACAACCTGGATTATGTTCATCTGTTACACCCCACTTGTCCATATCAATAAAACCTAAATATGGACTTTACACTGTTGAATAGCTGGTTTATCATATTTATGACCATAAGGAGAACAACGACTATACCTGCAAGTGTAGTCATCATAGCTATTTCATCCCGGCCGGCCTTCACCAGGACCTGGTTTATCACCGCAATAAGTATTCCCACGGCAGCAATTTTGAATATAATATCAACATTCATACTTCAGTACCTCCATCAAAGAAGTAATACCGCCAGCGCTATACCGCCCAGCAATCCAAGGCTCTTGTACATTCGCTCATATTTCTGCCTGCATTCCTGGGCTTTAATTTCCTGTTGGTACAATTGTGTCAGAGTCAAACCGATATATTTGGACTGGCCTTGTCCGTAGCTGCCGCCAAGCTGATCTCCGAATCTATATAGGATATCGTATTCTTCTTCATTTAAGCTCAACTGGTCCTTCAATCTGTCAAGTGTATTTCTCCAGGCTTGCGATGTGATCATGTTCCGCTTCTCTGAGAGCATTTGCCCCGTACTACAAAACAGGTCTCCTATAACTCCATCCATAGTTGTGCCTATCCTGACCAGCGCTTCCGGCAGGGGCGTCATATAGTGCAATATTTCCGATTCCAGCCTGGACAATGCCCCCTGGAGCTCTCTTAACTGCCTGGTTCGCAGAACATGCTTTTTTGCAAACTCAAAACCGATGAATGTCGAGCAGCCAATTATGATGCTGCTGGTTACAAGCTTAAGGTACATTATTATCAATCTCACTCCTTCATCTAACGTACCGGATTTTCTAGTAACTGGGTACACAAATCGCTGCCATACACCTTCTCCATAGTCCCCACGCCTAGAGAGTCTCCTAATACAATGACTCTTTCAAAGGTTTTTTTTGTCAGCAGGCTTGATAGAACGGGCCTGGTCAACGCATCAGTGAGACTTGATGCATGGGCTGAAGCTATGATCTTGATCCCTGCATTTAAAGCTTCCTCAACAGCGACCGCATCCTCCGGTCTTCCAATTTCGTCTGTAATTATCACTCTTGGGGACATGGAACGGATTGCCATCATGATCCCATCTGCTTTTGGGCAGCCGTCCAATACATCCGTCCTCACGCCTACCTGTCTTTGAGGGACGCCGCGGAAGCATCCTGCTATTTCTGAGCGCTCGTCAACTATGACTGTCTTAAGACCTCTGAATCCCAAGTAGCCGTCGCTTAGCTTTCTTGAAACATCTCGCAGCAGAGTGGTCTTGCCCATTTGAGGAGGTGAAAGGACCAGTGTATGAAAAACCTGGTTATCATAGGTTATGTATTTCATTGCTTTATCAGCTGCCCCGATTATTTCTCTTGAAATCCTGATGTTAAATGAGTTGATATATTTCAATGTTTTTACTCTGCCATTTTCCAAAACGGCCTTTCCGGCCATGCCGACCCTGTGTCCGCCTCTTAATGTGATGTATCCGTTTCTGATTTCTTCGTCAAAGGCATAGATAGAATAATCGGATATAAGCTGGAGCAAGCAATTGGTGTCATCATGGGTTACTATATAAGAATCGTCTGCATTCTGCACCAATCTGCCTTCTCTAGATACAAAATAGTCCCTGCCGCGACTGCATATCATCAAAGGCCTGTTTTCACGTACCCTGATCTCTTCAAGGTCCTTACGGATAGGCTCTGGAAGGCCTTCTATGATCGATCTTATATGGCCCGGCAGCGTTTCAAGCACCGGCTTTTGCCATTCGAATGAGGTTCCTTTTTGTGCAGTCAGCATATCAAGACTCGTCCTCCTTTTATACTAATGTTTATGAAGTGCTTGTTTCGAATATCACACCAAATAAAAAAACTCCGGTCAAAAACCGGAGTTTTGGTGTTGATAATCAGATTTTCAGCTCTCGTCTTCTTCAGACTCGTCTTCTTCATCTGCTTCTGATGAATAGATGACTTTGTTGCAGGTAGGACATACGATATCATCATCTTCATCGAATATTTCTTCATCAAAATATATAGTATCATGACAATGGGGACATTCCACTTCTATGTACCTGTAATCCCCTTCTTCATTATAGTCATCATCGTCGCCGGTACCAAAGACCTCGTCTTCCACATCGGCCAGGTCTTCATCAAGCGATTCTACATACTCATTCAGCTCGGACTGGGATGTTTCCAGCTCAGCTATAGCGTCTGCCATCTCCTGGAGTATATCTACTATGCCCAGATATATCCTTCCCTCGTTGGAATCCTCCTTGTAGCCCATCCCTTCTATCAGGCCCCTGAGATAGGATACCTTCTCGCCAAGGTCATACATTGCTGCTAACCTCCTTATCTTATATTGCCTATCACAACAATTATACCCCTTAAATCCTTTCCATATACTCGCCGGTCCTCGTGTCTACCCTGATGGTGTCACCAATATTTACAAACAATGGAACCTGTATGACAGCTCCTGTTTCCACGGTAGCAGGCTTGCTTCCGCCTGTGGCTGTATCGCCCTTGAATCCCGGTTCAGTGTCAGTGACCACGAGCTCAACGAAGTTCGGGGGTTCAACGGAGAAGGCTTCTCCCTTAAAGAATTTGATAGTGACGTTGGAGTTCTCTTTGACATACATTATTGCGTCTTCGACCTGTAAATGGTTAAGGGGGATCTGTTCATAGGTCTCCAGATCCATAAAATAGTAGAGCTCTCCGTCATTATACAGATACTGCATCTCCTTGGTCTCCACATGGGCTTTAGGCAGCTTTTCGGTAGGACTGAAGGTCTTCTCGATAACGCCACCTGTAATTACATTTTTCATCTTCGTGCGTACAAATGGAGATCCTTTTCCTGGTTTTACATGTTGAAAATCAACTATAACATAGACTGAGTTGTCCATTTCAACAGTAAGGCCCTTTCTGAAATCACCTGCGGAAATCATATAGTATACCTCGCTTTCATCTAATCGTATATGTTAAGATTATAAAATTATTAAGTCCTTCCTTGATGATACCAGGTTATCATATCCATCCTCAGTAATGACCACCAGATCCTCGATCCTTACTCCGCCAAGTCCGGGCAGGTATATACCCGGCTCGACCGAAACGACCATGCCAGGTTCCAGGATGGTCTCTCCAATGGGCGAGAGCCTTGGAGCTTCATGTATGTGGAGGCCTACTCCATGTCCCAGCCCATGGCCAAAGTAATCTCCATATCCATGGGCAATTATGTGCTCTCTGGCCTGCTTGTCCGCTTCGATACCGCTGATACCTGCTTTTATGAAAGCCAGGGCTTTTTCCTGTGCTTCGAGCACGATATTATAAATCACCTTAAGCTTCTCAGGCGGTTCACCTAATGCAACGGTCCTGGTCATGTCTGAACAATAGCCATTGATTACACAGCCAAAGTCAAGGGTAAGCAGGATGCCATATGCCAGCTTGTCATCAGTTGGCTCTGCATGAGGCAATGCCCCGTTAGGTCCGGAAGCGGCAATAATTGGGAATGCCAATCCCTCGCTCCCGTTTTTTCTAAGAAAAAACTCAAGCTCCAGGGCTATGTCCCTCTCGGTCACACCAGGCCGTATAAAGTTTAAAATATGTGAAAATCCTTTATCAGCCAATTGAGCGGCTTTTCTTATATTGTTGACTTCATCATCTGTTTTTAATATTCTAGGCTTTGCTATCCTGCCGGTGTCCGGCACAAGTTCAAGGGGATCCAGGGAAGCCTTTATCTCTGAATACTCTTTAACGGTGAGGGTATCATCCTCGAACCAGACTCGCTTGGCACCGGCTTTATCACAGGTCTGTTTGATAAACTCATATGCCTTTTTGCCATATGCTTCTACTACTTCGTATCCGGGGCATTGTGCCTTTGCCTGCTCTACATATCTGAAATCGGTGATCAGATAGCTTTTATCAGCCAATATGAGCAGATATGCATCTGTCCCTGTATAGCCTGAATAGTATCTTCGGTTTCTGTCCTCAGCTACTATCACAGCATCTACTGAATTTTCCATCATCAAATGCCTTAGCTTATCCAACTTGCTTGTCATCTAATATGCCTCCCGGGTTTATTGCCCATTTGATCTTTTAAAATAATCAAGAGCCAGATAATATCCATGAATACCCAGACCAGTTATCTGACCTACGCAAACCGGCGCGATCACAGAGATATGTCTGAAATCCTCTCTGCTATAGATGTTTGAAATATGAACCTCAATGACGGGCATTGCGATCGCACTTATCGCATCACGCAAAGCATAGCTGTAATGAGTTAGCGCACCTGCATTAATTATAATGCCATCATATTGGCCTGCTGCCTTATGGATCGCGTCTATCAGCTCACCCTCCGAATTGGACTGAAAGCTGTCAAGCTTTATACCGAGCCTCTCCGCATAATCAGCAAGCCTACTTTCAAGCTCATGCAAGGAAATCTGACCGTATATTGCCGGTTCACGCCTGCCCAGTAGGTTCAAATTTGGGCCGTTAATCACTAATATCTTCATAAATCTGCTCCTGTCAGATACACAGTACATATTACCATATATTATTTTGGTTGAATAGAGAGATTTTATAAATAATCTCATCTGCTATATCGTATGGAACCTTATCGTCAACAGACACTATTATATGTGCATCCTCGTAAAGCCCGGCCCTGCTTTCATATAAGCGTTCAAGCTTTTCATCGAAGTCAGCTCCGTCAACAAGGTACCTGCCTGAAGATCTTTGAAGCCTTGCTTTTACAGTATCCAGACCGGCAGTTAGAGCGATAACCACACCACTTGATTTCATCAGGCTCATATTATCTTTGTTGAGAACGACTCCACCACCTGTAGCCAGTACTAACTTTTTCCCATCAAGTACCTCAGCCAGTACTTGAGCTTCCAGATTTCTGAAATAGCTTTCTCCCTTTGTTTTGAAGATATCACTGATAGGTGTATCTTCAAGATCTTCTATCAGCTTGTCAGTATCAAAGAAGGGCATTTTCAACCTATCGGCAAGGATCCTGCCAACTGTCGTCTTGCCTGTACCCATAAAGCCGATCAGGATAATCGTTTTGTCAAACCTGATACTGATAACTGAATCATTGTCCGACGCTATCATTTTCTTCCCGCTATAACTCTTTCAAGCAGTCTCATGAGCCTGGTTCCGATAAACTCCCTTTTATCTATCGGGTCGACCAGGATTGTATACATCCCTGCCCGCTTACCGCCGAGAATGTCTGTGAATATCTGGTCTCCAATTACTACGGTGTTTCCTGCAGAAGCTGACAGCTCCTTCAAGGCACTTTTGAAAGCCCTGCTGAATGGCTTGCCACTTGTTGGAGAAGCTAATACCCCAAGCTCTGACGCCAAACCCATTATGGTCGATTGGCTGTTATTCGACAATAGACATATGCCAAAGCCTAACTCCCTGGCCCTGGAAAACCATTCAACAACATCTTTTTCGGCCTGATGCCGGTTCCATGCAGTTATTGTATTGTCGACGTCGATAATGATGTTGCGATACCCTGACCTCCAAAGCTTGTTCAGATCAATGTCAAAAATCGAAGCCAAATGGAGGTCCGGCTTTAAAGCTTTTAGCATTTATAATCCCCTTAGGCTAATCTTACCTGTATATCTTATATAAAGATTATTTTCATGTCAATATACATAAAAAGTAAACAGCGGACTACTCAATCCGGCCCGCTAGATGTTTTATCGTCCTTATGCCATGATCCGTCAGGGTTGAACTCTTTGCTGAGCTTCATGATGGCTCTTTTCTCTATTCTGGAAACATAAGACCTGGATATGCCCAGCATTTGTGCGATCTCTCTCTGTGTCCTGCTCCTGCCGTTCAGAAGACCGTAACGCATTTGCAATACTATTTGCTCACGTTTTTTCAGCACCGTCTTCATTTTATTATACAGCTTTTTTATCTGAAGCTTAAGCTCGACTTCATCTGTTACCGAATCAGGATCTGTCCCAAGGATATCAGTAAGGGTGATTTCGTTACCTTCCTTGTCAATACCTATGGGATCCTGCAAAGATACTTCACCCTTGTTTTTCTTGCCAGCCCTGATTGTCATAAGGATCTCATTGTCTATGCAGCGTGCAGCATAGGTTGCCAGCCTGGTTCTTTTGTCCGATTTGTATGTCAGGATCGCTTTTATCAAGCCGATTGTACCTATCGATATCAGGTCGTCAATGTCCTTTCCTGTATTGTTGTACTTCTTCACTATATGAGCAACAAGCCTGAGATTGTGCTCTATGAGAATGTTTTTTGAGTCCTCATGTCCTTCAGCAAGTCTTTTAAGGTGGTAGGCTTCCTCCTCAGGGCTTAAGGGCTGTGGAAAGGAATTGCTGCCTGATATGTGGGCCAAGAAAAACAGATATCTGATGAGGATCATCAGACCCGTAGAAATCTCTATCATCGAGCCACCTCCAGAAAAATCCTGCTTATTATTATATGTATAGAAAATCGATATGGTGCATAATTTAATAATTTATGGACATACGAATTGATTTCAGCAATGTAAAACCCCTGGCGTTAAATGTTAATAACTGCCAGGGGCTGCTTGGTTTCTTTCGTATTTTTAGTCTGCTTTTCTGCGCCTTAATATGGTCCATTCTTTAAGCCTCTTATCTATTGGCAGATAAATTCTTTGCTGGGCATGAGGTGCAATAGAAACAGGGTTCATCTCCTCGTCATACATCTCTTTGACCTCATAGGTGAAAAATTCTTCGCCTGGCTGCATGATCTCCAGCTTGTCGCCTATGGAGAAGGAGTTCCTCTGCTCTACCAGCATCAGCTTTCTATCCTCAACATAATCAAGATAGAGCCCTACAAAGTCATAGCTTCTGATGTAATTGCTGCTATCATGCTTTGTATAGTTATTGCTTTTTCTGTTGAAGTAAAAACCTGTAGTAAAAGGACGATGGCTTGCCTTGCTCAGCTCTTCCAGGCTTTTCCCATCATTGACATAGGACTTTGGATCGTGGAAATACCTATCAAGCTCCCTCCTGTAAGCTGCAACCGTTACAGCAGCATAATAGCTGCTTTTCATTCGTCCCTCTATTTTAAGACTGGACAGGCCCGACCCCACGAGCTCGGGAATATGGTCTATCATGCAGAGGTCCTTGGAGTTAAACAGATAAGTGCCTCTGTCATCTTCTACTATAGGCATATACTCGCCCGGCCTTTTCTCCTCCACGACATAGTATTTCCATCTGCAGGGCTGTGTGCATTCTCCCCTGTTGGCGTCACGGCCTGTCAGATAGTTGCTGATGGTGCACCTGCCGGAATAGGACATACACATGGCTCCATGAACAAAGGCTTCAAGCTCAAGCGAATCAGGTGTCCTATCCCTTATCTCCCTTATCTCTTCAATTGAAAGCTCACGGGCCAGGATTATACGCTTGACACCCTGTCTATGCCAAAAGCATGCACTGCGCCAATTAGTGTTGTTGGCCTGGGTGCTCAGGTGGATCTCCATATCCGGGGCAGTATTTTTTATCAGCTCCAGGATGCCCGGATCAGATATTATCACTGCATCCACGCCTATTTTTTCAAGGAATCTGATGTATTCATCCATGCCTATAAAATCCTCATTGCGTGGAAATATATTCATGGTCACATAGACCCGTTTACCATGCTTATGGACATAATCGACGCTTTCTGCCATCTCGTCTTCAGAGAAGTTGTCTGCAAAGGCCCGTAGTCCATATTGCCAGCCACCTATATAAACTGCATCCGCACCATAGGCAATAGCCATATTAAGCCTTTCCGGGTTTCCGCCTGGCGCGAGTAGTTCAGGTTTCTTCATTTATCTGTCTGCCTCCTTTATACTTACTGACATTCCATCACCGATCGGTACTATTGTAGTATGAAGCCCGGGCTGAGTCATGAGAGCACTTAAAAACTTTCTCATTCGTTTTACAATAGTTATTTTTCTTCGTTTGACCAGAGCATTGTCAGCTACCATCCCATAGAACAGAACATCATCACATACCAGCATACCGCCTGCACTCAGCAGCCGTACACAATCCGGCAGATAGTTGATATATTGTGCTTTCGGCCCGTCTAAAAAGATGAAATCAAAGGTATCTGACAGATAATGCAATACTTCGCCCGCGTCCTTGTTTATAAGGGTGATACGGTCCAATACGCCTTCGGCTGCAAAATTGCATCTAGCCTGCTCGATACGATCCTCATCCGAGTCAACTGTTACCAGTCGGCCTTCCTTTGGCATTGAACTCAGGATCAGCAGGCTGGAAAAACCGATGGATGTACCGATCTCCAATGCGGTAAGCGGCTTGACAGCCCGAACCAGGACATTTAGGAATGATGCCGCAGCCGGCCTTAATACTGGTATTCCTTCTCGCTCTGCAGTCCGACGCATGGCTTTCATCACATCGCTGCACGGGTAGGTTGCCATTTCCTTAAGGTATTCGTCTATATAACTCCTGTTTATTATATCCATTTGAAACGATCCCTCTTAAAAACCAAGGCTCACTTCTGTTAGAGTGAGCCGGATACTTATGGTAATTCATGTGGGATTTAATAAGAATTATATTATTTCCACAGCTTGCTGTATTTGTTCGTATCCCTTACGTGGTCTTCGTAGGAGCTGTTGAATGCATGCAGCCCCTTTTCGGGATCCATAAGCACAAAGTAGAGCATCGGCTTCTTTGCATCCATAAACTCCTCATACGGGTTAAGGGCAGCCAAAAGGGCCGCTTCTCCCGGAGATGAGATCGGACCTATCGGAAGCCCGTTATACTTATAGGTGTTGTACGGGGACTCTATCTTTTTATCTTCAGAAGTAATATTAAACTGCTTTATGACCCTGTTGAGCGCATATCCGACAGTTGCGCATGACTCAAGCCTCATGCCTATTTTGAGCCTGTTGTGGAAGACAGCCGATATCTTTTCAAATTCTTCATTTTTGCCTTCACTTTGAATTATCGAAGCCAGTGTAACTACATTATCAATCGACATACCAAGTGATTCGGCTCTTTCCCTCATTTCATCAGTGAAACGCTTTTCGAACTCTGTAAGCATTTTTCTGATGACCTGCTCCGGAGTACTGTCAGCAAAGACATAATAGGTCTCGGGGAACAAATAGCCTTCTAACGGGAACTCCTGCTCATAACGTGTTTTCGGTATATTCTTAAGTATGGGATAGTCTTCTATATACCTATCTATGTTCTTGGCCGCTTTCAGGAACTCCTCCTGGGTAAAATCTAGGTTGTATTCATTTTCAAGCCTCTGGGCGATCTTTCTCAGGTTGTCCCCTTCACGGATCGTGATCTTCACAGTGGTGACCGTGACCCTGCCGGTCATGAGCTTATCTATCATCTCATCGATGGTCATGCTTCTGGACAGCTCGTACTTACCGGCCTGCATCTTGTTTGCCTTGTTTGACAGGTCAACCATGATTTTGAACACACCTGTGCTGCGAATCAAGCCGTTCTCGTATAATATCTCTGCTATATCATCTATTGAAGAACCCATAGGTACTTCTACCTTGATCAGCGTATTGTCATTGGGATCAACAGGCTTGATATATTTGTTGTATACAAATGAAACAGCTATGGTGACAGTACCCACAACTATTGACAGGCTTATCAGATATATCAGCAACTGACGCATTATCTTTTTCAGAAGCCTGTTACTGCCTGCGCCAGATGCCTTCTTGCTCTTTGCTGCTAAATCCGGCATCAGCCATCCTCCTATGGATAGACATATTCTAATAATACCATTATATATTCTCGCATAATTTTTGGCAAGCATAAGGCCGGTGTCAGAATATCTCAGGCTTCTACCGTGATTGGGTCCTATCCGGACAATAAAAGCGGCACTGCATTAACAGTACCACTCTTATCCGTATCTTAAATCTCCATAATGACCGGAAGTATCATAGGCTTGCGCTTTGTTTTCTCGTACAGGAAGTCCCTGAGCTCATCCTTGATGCTTACCTTGATCGAATTCCAGTCCATCATTTTTTTCTCTTCATATTCTTCCAGTATATTTACAACCAGTTCCCTGGCTTCTTCCATCAGGTCTTCGGCTTCGCGTACATACACAAAACCCCTGGAGATGATATCCGGCCCTGCTACGACACTGGAGCTGTCCTTAGATATTGTCACCACTACGACCATAAGCCCGTCCTGGGACAGGTGTTTCCTGTCGCGGAGCACTATATTGCCTACATCGCCGATCCCCAGACCGTCCACGAGGACACGGCCTGCAGTCACCGTTCCGGTGACTTTGCAGGAGTCAGGTGTAAACTCTAAAACGTTTCCGATTTCACATATGAAAATATTTTCCTTGGGCAACCCTAAGGTCTCAGCCAGCATGGCATGCTGCTTCAGATGCCGGTATTCGCCGTGTACTGGTATGAAGAACTTGGGCTTGACTAGAGTATGAATCAGCTTGAGCTCCTCCTGGCATGCATGGCCGGATACATGTATGTCCGCCAGTGCTTCGTATATGACATTCGCGCCCTTCTTAAATAGCTGATTTATGATCCTCGATACCAGTTTCTCGTTGCCGGGGATGGCAGTGGCTGAGATTATCACCATATCACCCGGTTTAATTTCGAGCTTGCGGTGCTCAGAATACGCCATCCTTGCCAGGGCGGACATTGGTTCGCCCTGGCTGCCAGTGGTCAGTACGACTATCTTGTCATCATCATAATTATTGATATGGTCCATATCAATATACATATCAGCCGGCAAGCGGAGATAATTCAGCTCTACCGCCACTGAAACCACATTCATCATGCTCCTGCCGGATACACAGATCTTGCGGTTGTATCTTTCAGCAGCATCTATGACCTGCTGGATCCTATGAATGTTCGATGCAAACAAAGCAACGATGATCCTTCCTTTTGCCTCAGCGAATATGTTCTCAAATGTGACCCCTACTGTTTTCTCTGACATAGTGTAACCAGGACGTTCGACATTGGTGCTGTCTGCCAGCAGAGCCAATACGCCTTTTTCCCCGAGGCTGGCGAAACGCCCCAGATCTATGACCTCTCCGTCTATTGGGGTAAAATCGATCTTAAAGTCGCCTGTATGGATCACTACGCCGACCGGGGTATGTAAGGCTAAAGCTACTGAATCCGCGATCGAATGGCTGGTCCTGATGAACTCTACTGAAAATACTCCGAGCTTTATGATGTCACCTGCTTTTACGCAGTGCAGTTTTGCATAGTCAATGGAGTGCTCCTTGAGCTTGTATTCTACTAGCCCAAGCGTCAGCCTTGTTCCATACACGGGTATGTTGATCTGCTTTAGAAGATAAGGCAGAGCGCCTATATGATCCTCATGGCCATGGGTCAGTACAACCCCTCTGATCTTATCCTTATTCTTCTCCAGGTATGTGATATCAGGTATTACAAGGTCTATGCCGAGCATTTCGTCCTCAGGAAAGCTTATGCCGCAATCGACTATGACGATATCCTCATCGTACTCAAACACTGTCATGTTCTTGCCGATCTCGCCCAGGCCTCCCAAGGGGATTATCTTTAAAGTTTTTACCTTGGATGTCACTAAAAAAAGTCCTCCTTTTGTTACGTTTTCCGCTCAAAATCCAATATTTTCATTATACTTTATTTATTTAGCATTAGCAAGGCTGTGTCCTCTCATAGAAATTAGTTGCACTTAATTTTCCAGCTGATTATTGCTTATCTCAATGATCTTCTTTTCATATACCGAGGCCAGTTCTTCGGCATACTCCTCCGAAAACCCTTCACTGTAGACTCTGCATACAGGCTCATCAGGATCAGGCAATATAAGGGCTGAACCCTTTTCATAGCTGATCCTGACTCCTTCGAACAGCTCAACGGACTTATTGGTTTTACTTTCCTCTTCGATGATTGACCGCATCACTTTACCCTTTGATGACCAGGGACATTTTACGGTCCGTTCTTTCGAATAAAAGGATGGTATTCTAGCTAAAAGCTCATTTAGGGATGCTCCTTCTTTGGCCATGAATTCGATTAGCTTTACTAATGCGTAGATACCGTCATAATACAGGGGGAAAAGCTTTGTTACATTACCTACACTGTCATGCTTGAGGGCACGCTCCATAACTGCATGCCTTGCTGACTTTGTTCTTTCCACGCTGCAATTGTAATCAACTGCTATTTTATCTATAATGCTCGGCGCAGTATAGGGTACAACCATAGACCGGCCAGGCTTGTCTTTAAGGTAGACAAGGCTGAGCAAAGCCTGCTGCTTACCTTTGTCAACCAGACTTCCATCCGGGCTGTATAGGGTAAAGCCTTCGCAATCCGGGTCCAATGCGCAGCCCAGGTCATATGTTCCCGATTTCAGCTCTTTCTGTATATTTTCCCTGCTTATATGGACCTGGCACCCCGAATCATTGAGGATTCGGTGGATGATATACTTGCACAGCCTGTTGTCCGATGATAACAATATTCTGTACCTGGCTGCATTTATCACTTCCGCCTGAATATCGTCAAGGACCGACCTTATATAAAACACGGGTATATCATTGAGTGTATGGACCCGCTTGATGGCTTCGGGGCTTTGGAGCAGGAAATCATCCCTGATAAAAAGGTTTTCAATTTTTCTTTCTGCCGAGGGCGACAGATTGCATCCGTTTTCGTCCATGAAGTAAATATAGCAGGCCCGGTTGATGTCTGATCCGGTAAAAATATGGATACCTCCGTCGAGGCGCAGGTGTTTTATTGCATATCTGGATACTGGCGTAGCGAGCTGCCCCATGTCAAAAATCTCGACTCCTACGGACAACATGCCGGATATCATGCTGAATTTGATCATGTTACTGGCCTGACTGCTGTCACAGCTAATACCCACCCTTTTCCCGGGATTTAGGTAGGCTCCATAGGAAGCCCCGATCCTTGCAGTAGTATGAGGTGTCAGATCAGTGTTGACAAAACCCTTTATACCGCATTTTCCAAAGAGAGTTCTACCGGACCTTGTACCCCATATGATATTGCTGTTAACTATGTGGCCTTCTTCTATAGTCTTGCCGGGCCATATCTTAACCTGGGGCTTAACGATCGATCCTTCTTTGAGCTCACAGCCTTCGCCTATCACAGCGCCTTCATAGACTGATACACCTTTATCCGCTTCCACATTGCTGCAGAAAATCGCTCCACGGATCTCCGCATTGCCCTTGAGCACAACATTGTCCCATAGTATACCCTTCTTGATGCTCGTTCCGTATCCTATGCAGCAGTTGGATCCAATTACGGTATATGGACCTATATATGTATTTTTATCGACCTTCGTATAGCTGCCTATGTAACAGGGCCCTTCTATTCTGGCTCCTTGAGCTATAGATACATTATTTCCAAGTATTATCCCTTCTGCTGAGACCTTACCGTCTACATCCAGCTTTACATGCTTTGACAGCATATCATAATGGGCCGACAGATATGTCATGGGATTACCTATATCACACCAGTACTCGTCAGTTACATACCCGTACATCGGCATTTTTTCCTTAAGCAGAAGCGGAAACAGGTCCTTGCTGAAGTCGAATTTTTCACCGCCTTTGAAATAACTCAACACTTCAGGCTCAAGTATATATATGCCTGTATTTACAGTATCGCTGAAGACTTCCCCCCAGTTCGGCTTCTCCAGGAATCTCTGGATCGACCCTTCCGTATCTGTCACTACTACTCCATACTCAAGCGGTATCTCCACCCTTTTCAACACAAGAGTAGCCACTGATTTCCGTTCTCTATGGAATTCTATCGCTTTTTTAAGATCTATATCAGTCAGAGCATCTCCGCTTATCACAATGAAGGTCTCATCCAGGAATTCCTCTGCATTTTTTACGCTGCCAGCCGTTCCAAGGGGTGTGTCTTCTATAAAATACCTTAAATTGACGTTAAATCCCCGACCATCATCAAAGTAATCCTTCACTGCCTCTGGCCGATATTGAAGTGTTACGCCTATATCTACTATTCCATGCTTTCTTAATAACTCTACGCAATAGGACATAACAGGCTTATTTACTACAGGAACCATCGGCTTTGGCAATCCACATGTCAGCGGCCTGAGTCTTGAGCCTTCCCCGCCTGCCATGATAATACCTTTCATACTTCTCATCCTTTCGGTGCAAAAAAGTACAATGCTAATAAAATTTGGAACATCAAGTTTAGTATGTTCACTTAAAAACCGAATATTCTGCATGAAAGTGTATTAAACTAGACTTATGACCTGATACATGCGAAAGGCGAGGCTTATGAAAAAGCGATCATGGACAGTATCAGTCAAACCCTATCCCGTTGTTAGGAATAGCCGTCTTGGTATTAGATATAAAGGAATGCTGGCATCATTTAGCAAGAATAGGCTGTTTGTCTACTATGGTTATGGAGATGGAGATTTGTGGATTGACGTAGGACAAGAAGAAATGCGTAAGACACCGGAAGGATACTATGCTGAGATCCTGGTATCCGATCATGATATTCTGAACCTATGCTTTCATGACAACAACGGCCATTGGGACAACAACATGGGCAACAATTGGCGCTTCAAGCTCAAATAGATTTATCATCACCTTCTATGCAATTGGAGCAATATCCGAAAAACTGCACTTTATGGTTGGTTATCCTAAAGTTGAAGTTTTGCTCGATCTTGTGTTCCAGATCCTCAAGCAGGTCTTCCTCGACTTCAAACACCTTGCCGCATTTGTTGCAGATCAGATGATGGTGGTGATGGTCCTGGTCAGGGTGATTGAGCTCGTACCTGTACCTGCCATCCTCAAAATTGTGCTTATCCAGGATATTGAGCTCGTCAAGGAGCAGAATTGTCCTATAGACGGTGGCCAGCCCGATATCGGGACAGATCTTTTTCACTTCCCAAAAAATCTCTTCTGTACTAAGATGCCTTCCTGCATTTTGCAGGATGGTTTCCAGGGTAGCCTTGCGTTGGGGGGTCAGCTTATAGCCCTTGTCTTTGACCAGATTTTTTATCCTTTCCATATCATCCATTCAAAAATGCCTCCCCTACATTGTTGTGCACTGTCAGCATAATTTTGCTATTTCAATTTTTTCAGCTCTGAGATTAGATGATCGTTCAATATTTTGATATGGGTGCCCTTCATTCCAAGGGACCGGGACTCAATAACACCAGCACTCTCAAACTTCCTCAGTGCATTAACAATGACGGAGCGCGTGATACCGTACTTGTCAGCGATCTTGCTGGCAACAAGCAAGCCTTCGTCACCCTCGAGCATGTCCAGTACATGTTCTATGGCTTCAAGCTCTGAATATGAGAGTGTCCCCAGGGCGATCTGTACAACGGCTTTTTTGCGTGCCTCCTCTTCTATTTCATCGGATTTGGCCCGCATGATCTCCATTCCGACTATGGTTGCGCTATATTCAGCCAATACCAGATCCTCGGTTTCAAACTTTCCGCAAATGCATTCGAATAATAAAGTGCCCAGCCTGTCATCCCGGCATCTTACAGGGACGACTGTTATCCAGGCGCCATCTAGAGGCCTGCCGGCATCACCGCTTATCTCGTCTGGCGTGATATTGGCCCTGGTTTCGCTGATGCCAAGCAGGGCATCATTATAAGCCTTGTCAAATTGCATGATCCCATTGTCAAGTTCCTTAATGGGCAGCAGGCTATGGTCATGATATCTGCTGCTGCCCAAAACACGTCCCTTTCTACTGATAACATAAACATTGCATTTCAGGATCTCGATCAATGCCTTTGTCAGGTCTGAAAAAACCAGTCTGTCGGGACCTGCATTTTGCAGAACATAGTTTAAACGCCTGGTATTGTTCAATAATGTGATGGACACGCAATTGTCACTCCTTTGTGCAGCTACAGGATGTACTTGTGCAGGTCGTTGTTTTTTATCATGTCTTTGAGGTTGTACTTTACAAAGGCTTCGTCTACTACAATCGTCTGGCCCTTCAGGTCCTCTGCATGATATGATACTTCTTCCAGGAGTTTTTCCATAACGGTGTGCAGTCTTCTTGCTCCTATGTTTTCCTTGGTCTCGTTCAGCATATAGGCGATCTTCGCGATCTGGTCTATGGCATCATCTGTAAATTCCAAATTTACGCCTTCAGTTTTCAAAAGTTCTACCTGCTGTTTGATAAGAGCGTTTTCAGGCTTTGTGAGTATCTCCTTGAAGTTCTCCTCAGTCAGGCTGCTTAACTCCACCCTGATTGGGAAACGCCCCTGTAGCTCTGGTATAAGGTCTGAAACCTTGGATACATGGAAAGCCCCTGCTGCTATAAACAATATGTAATCAGTCTTGACCGGTCCGTATTTAGTCATTACGGTTGTACCCTCTACGATGGGCAGGATGTCTCTTTGGACACCTTCCCTTGATACATCCGGTCCACTCTTTGACAGTTCTCTGCTGGCTATCTTGTCGATTTCATCTATGAATATGATACCGTTTTGCTCTGCAGCCTTTATTGCCTTTTCAATCACGTCATCCATATCTATAAGCTTCTGGGCTTCTTCCTGTTCAAAGATGCGGCGGGCTTCCTTTACAGTGACCTTCTTCTTGCGTTTTCTTTTCGGGAATATGTTGCCGAACATATCCTGGATCTGTATGATCATCTCTTCATTGCCAAGATTGGGTATAGCACCTATACCAGCAATGCCGGCTTCCTCGACCTCTATTTCTATGATCGAATCTTCCAGTTTCCCTTCCTGCAGGCGCTGAAGCAGCTTCTCTCGTGTATTTTTCACAGTGTCTGCATCCGTACCGGCAGGCTCATCATCCTCTTTTTCTCCCTCTATTGCATTAGTGAAAAATGCATCTAAAGTAACAGGTGTCTTTCTTTTTTTACTGGGTAGCAGGCAGTCAAGTATCCTCTCCTCAGCTGCTTTGACAGCCTTATCCCTGACTGTGGCCATCATCTGGTTTTTCACCATGCGTATGGCTTCTTCAACCAGATCGCGTACCATGGATTCAACGTCCCTGCCCACATAACCGACTTCGGTGAACTTTGTGGCTTCGACCTTGACAAAGGGTGCATTAACCAGCTTTGCCAGCCGTCTTGCAATCTCTGTTTTGCCAACGCCTGTGGGTCCTATCATTATTATATTTTTAGGCGTTATCTCCTCTTTCAGGGCGTCGTCAAGAAGGCTTCGCCTGTATCTGTTGCGCAAAGCCACGGCGACCGACCGTTTTGCGGACTCCTGGCCGATAATATACCTGTCAAGCTGCTTGACTATTTCTTTAGGAGTATAATTCATATATCCGATCACTTCCTACAGTTCTTCAACATGTATATTGTCATTGGTATACACACAAATAGACGAAGCTATTTTCAACGATTCTGTCACAATCTCGACAGGGGTCAAGTCCGTATTGCGTATAAGCGCTTTGGCTGCAGCCAGAGCATACATGCCACCTGAACCTATAGCAGCTACATCATCGTCAGGTTCAATAACCTCTCCGGTACCTGAGATAATGAACAGGTTGTCCTTATCCATAGCTATCAGCATAGCTTCCAGCTTGTGCAGTACCTTGTCCGACCGCCACTCCTTAGCCAGTTCGACTGCAGCCCGCTGCAGGTTGCCTGAATACTCTTCAAGCTTGGTCTCAAGCTTTTCGCTGAGAGTAAAGGCATCCGCCACTGATCCCGCAAATCCTACTACTACGTTATCGTTGTATAGCCTTCTGACCTTTCTTGCATTATGCTTCATAATAGTGGTCTGTCCCATAGTGACCTGGCCATCACCTGCAATAGCACCGCAGCCGTTTTTCCTGGCCGCGACTATCGTCGTGCCCTTCAGCATAGGCGGCAAACACCCCTTTTCATTGAATCAAAGACATATTATCACATAATGTATGACAGTTCAACTTTTATAATGTCATTAACTGGTACCAAGCATTGAGTCAAGCACTTCCAATGCCCTTCGGGACAGACTTTGGTTCCTTAACGACCTGTTTTTTATGCGTTCATCCAAAGGGGCCATTATCCCGAAGTTGACATTCATAGGCTGGAAATTCCTGATCGATGGGTTGGATACATAATGAGCCAGTGCTCCAATAGCTGTTTGGTCGGTAAAATCGATGGGTTCTTTACCGTAAAGGATCCTTGACAAGTTCAGACCGGCCAACAGTCCGGAAGAAGCGGATTCCACATACCCTTCCACTCCGGTTATCTGCCCGGCAAAAAAGACATTGCTATTGCTTCTTAGTCGGTAAAACCTGTCCAGAAGCCTGGGTGAGTTTATAAAGGTATTTCGGTGCATCACTCCGTAGCGCACAAACTCTGCATTTTCAAGCCCAGGGATCATGGAAAACACCCGTTTTTGCTCCCCGAACTTGAGGCGTGTTTGAAACCCTACAATATTATATAGTGTGCCTTCTGCATTGTCCTGCCTGAGCTGGACCACTGCATAGGGTACCTTTCCGGCCAGCTTGTCCACAAACCCAACAGGCTTCAGGGGGCCAAAGCGGATAGTATCCACCCCGCGCTTAGCCATGGTTTCGATCGGCATACAGCCCTCAAACACCTTTGCATCTTCAAAATCATGGACCGGCGCTGTTTCTGCATTGATCAGCTCATGATAGAAGGCAAGATATTCTTCATTGGTCATGGGGCAGTTGATATAGTCATCACCCCTATTGTACCTTGACCCCTTGAATACCTTGGATCGGTCTATGGATTCATAGGTGACGATTGGTGCTGCTGCATCGTAAAAATGCAAATGGTTGCCATGCACCAGTTCCGAAATTTTGATAGACAAGCCGTCACTCGTCAGCGGGCCTGTGGCTATAATGACAGGCTGATCCAGCGGTATGTCAGTTATCTCTTCTCGGATAAGCTCAATATTTGGGTGGTTTTCGATCTTATCAGTGATATAGGCAGAAAATTTCTCCCGGTCGACTGCCAAAGCACCTCCTGCAGGTATCCTGTACCTATCGGCAGCGTGCATTATGAGCGAGTTCATCCGCCGCATCTCTTCTTTCAACAGTCCGACTGCATTTTCAAGTCCATCTGCCCTTAAAGAATTGCTGCACACCAGCTCCGCCAATTTGGCAGAGTGGTGTGCGGGTGTCATTTTCTTCGGGCGCATTTCATACAAGGTCACCTTGACATTATTCTCAGCCAACTGCCATGCAGCTTCACATCCTGCCAGTCCTGCGCCGATAACTGTTGCTTTCATTGGTCCCTTTCATCCTTTGCTTCATCAGTGTGGTCACAGGCCTTATTGGTGCATACTGCTACCCTTTCTCCAGACCTGGTGTTTTTCAAAACCATAAGGCTGCCACATTTGGGACAGGGTGTCCTTGCCGGCATGTCCCAGGATACGAAATCACAGTCCGGGTACCTTTCACAACCATAAAACCTGCGTCCCCGCTTAGTACGGCGTGCTACTATTGACGATCCGCACTTTGGACAGATAGCATCGATTTTTTCGACCAAGGGCTTTGTGTTCCTGCATTTGGGGAAGTTCGGGCATGCAAGGAATTTACCAAAACGGCCTGTCTTAATTACCATTTGGCTGCCGCAGTTCTCACATATCTCATCAGAGACCTCATCCTGAACCTTTATCTTGCTCAGTTCCTTATCTGCTTTCGCCAAATACTCAGTGAAAGGAGCGTAGAATTTGCTCAGTATATCCCTCCAATTCAGCTCACCTTCTTCCACCTTGTCGAGCTGCTCTTCCATTTCGGCTGTAAACTTATAATCCATTATACTGGGGAAATATTTCATCATCAAATCATTGACAATAAAGCCCAAATCCGTGGGATACAGTACCTTATCCTCACGCATCACATAGCCCCTTTCAATTATGGTCGATATAGTAGGGGCATAGGTGCTGGGCCGTCCTATACCAAGATCTTCCAGTGTCTTGACCAGCGATGCTTCGGTATACCGCGGCGGCGGCTGGGTAAAATGCTGCTCACTCTTCCATTCTTTCAGGCTGAGCTTTTCACCCTCAATGAGCTGGGGCAGATTTATATCTTTTTCATCCTTGCCGTCGTCATTGCCTTCTGTATACACTGCCGTATACCCCGGAAAGGTTTTTCTTGAGCCACTGGCTTTGAATATGTAATCACCGGCTGATATTGATACATTCATGGTCTCGTATACGGCAGGCATCATCTGGCTTGCCAGGAAACGGTTGTAGATCAGCCTGTAAAGCCTTAACTGATCACGCTTGAGGGAGTCCTTGAGGTAATCAGGGGTCAACTTCATAGAGGTCGGCCGGATCGCCTCATGGGCATCCTGAGCACCCCGCCTGCTCCTGAATCTGTTGGGAGTCTCAGGCAGGTATTCAGCCCCAAACATCTGTGATATAGCAACTCTTACATCATTCAATGCCTGTTCAGATACACGGGTCGAATCTGTCCTCATGTAAGTGATAAGACCGATTGAGCCATGCCCCTTTACTTCAACTCCTTCATAAAGCTGCTGGGCTATCATCATCGTTTTTTTAGTAGTAAACCCCAGTTTTCTGGAAGCCTCCTGCTGCATCGTACTGGTAGTAAAAGGAGGAGGAGCGCTCCGTTTCCTGCTCCCTTTTTGGATCTCCTTTACTTTATAATCCGCCTTTTCTATGGCTTCGATTATCTCGTCCACTTCCTCCTTGCTGGCCGGTTCTAGTTTTTTCTGGCCAAGACTATGGAGCATGGCTTCAAAAGCCTGCTTGCCAGAGGAGGGTATGAATATCCCTTTGAGTGTCCAGTACTCCCTGGGCTTGAACTCATTGATCTCTTTTTCACGTTCACATATGATTCGGGCTGCCACAGACTGGACCCTGCCTGCGCTTAGCCCTTTACGTACCTTGGCCCACAGGAGCGGGCTGATCTTATAGCCGACTATCCTATCCAGGATCCTGCGGGCCTGCTGGGCATCAACAAGGTTCTGGTTTATGCTTCTTGGATTTTTGATCGCATTTTTGACCGCCTGCTCTGTTATTTCATTGAATTCGATCCTGCAAGGAGTGTTCGTATCTATATCCAGCAGGTTGCACAGGTGCCATGATATAGCCTCTCCTTCCCTGTCAGGGTCGGTGGCCAGATATACCTTGTCTGCATTTTTGGCTGCCTTTCTGAGCTTGTTTATAAGCTCACCCTTACCTCTAATAGCTATATACTTGGGCTCGAAATTATTATCGGGATCGACACCGAACTGGCTTTTCGGCAGATCCCTTACGTGGCCCATTGAAGCCTCAACAGTAAATCCTTTTCCAAGGTATTTTTTTATGGTTTTCGCTTTGGCGGGGGACTCCACTACGACTAGTTTTTGTGCCATTTTTACCTCCAATCAAGCTTTCCACTGTAGCATAAATATTTTGCCGGGTATCTGCTTTATTATTCCTTTTATCTCCATGAGTGTGAGCACGGAATTTAGCCTGCCGGAGTCCAGCTTAGTAAGCTGTATCAGCTCCTCTATGCCTTTCTCTCCATCTAACAGGGCATTATACACCTGAGTTTCAAAAAAATCAAGAACGGCGGCATTCGAGGGCTGATGCGGTGACAGCCTGATCTCTATATCAAGATCTTCCAGTATGTCATCAGCGGATGTGATCACCTTTGCTCCCTGTTTAAGGAGTTCATTGGTGCCCCTGCTGAAGGGGCTGCTGACATTGCCGGGCAGAGCATAGACCTCCCTGCCTTGATCCAGTGCATAATCGACCGTGATCAGAGCACCGCTTTTCTGACCTGCTTCTATAACAAGCGTACCGCTGGACAAGCCGCTTATGATCCGGTTGCGGGCCGGAAAGTTGCCCGGCGCCGGCTTCGTTCCCGGTGGGTATTCGCTTATGATAGTGCCTTTTTCCTGTATTTCGTTATATAAAGCTTTATTTTCCGGAGGATATATATAATCCACGCCGCAACCGAGTACAGCCACTGTATATCCGGATTGTGCCTTCAGGGCACCCTTGTGTACATATGTATCAATGCCTCTGGCCATACCGCTAACTACGGTTATCCCTGCTGCCGCCAGTTCCGAGGCTATTCTGAAAGCTGTCATCCTTCCGTATTCTGAGGAACGCCTGGATCCGACAATGGCAATGGCTTTTGCTTCATACTTCAACGGGCACCCCTTAGTATACAGCACTGCTGGAGGATCGTATATGGTTTTAAGCAGAGATGGATATTCGGGGCACATCAGGGTCAGTACCTTTATATCAGGTGTATTCAAAATCCTTTCAGCAAAGCCTAGAGCCTTTTGATTCCTCGATGAAGCGAGCTGGTGTGTGCATCTTTCGCCTATTAGCCTGGGCAAGGCTTTAAGCTCACTATCCGGTGCATCGAAAACATTCTTAGGACTGCCCAAAGCGCTTATCAGCTTATAAAAGCGCCTTGCTCCAATGCCAGGCACATTGCTCAACCAAACCCAATAAAGCTTCTCATCCGTCTGCATCAAACCCCACCCTGAATATTATTGCTAATGTATTTTTTCTATGGAAAAGGCCAATATCCTGCTAAGGAAAAACAAGCCTTTCGGCTTGTTTAGTCATTCCATTTGAGTACAGGGGTCCTTGCGGCTGACACCTCATCCAGCAGCCTCACCGGTGTATCATGCGGTGCTTCTTTCAAAAGCTCAGGTGCCTCTACAGTCTCATGGGCTATACTTATCAATGCATCGATATACCTGTCCAAGGATTCAATGCTCTCAGATTCTGTCGGCTCTATCATCAAAGCTTCACGAACAATGAGCGGGAAATAGGTGGTAGGAGGATGCAGGCCATAATCGAGCAGACGTTTTGCAATCTGCTTCGTGGTGATATTTTCAGGATTGTCCTTCAGTCTGCTCAGTACGAACTCATGCATGCATGTACGGTCATAAGGCAGCTCATAAAGGTCCTTGAGGGCATGCATCATATAATTTGCGTTAAGGACTGCGGTTTCACTTACCTTTTGCAGACCTTCCGCTCCCATTGACAGGATATATGCGTATGCTCTGACTACTACTCCGAAATTACCATAGTGGGCTTTGACCTTACCTATTGAAAGAGGCCTATCCCAGTCCAGATAGTATTTATCATTCGACTTTGAAACAACAGGTACAGGTAGAAAATCCTTCAGCTTTTCTACTACGCCGACCGGACCGCTCCCCGGTCCGCCACCGCCATGAGGCGTAGAAAAGGTTTTATGCAGATTTAAATGCATGACATCAAAGCCCATATCTCCGGGCCTTGCTTTGCCAATTATGGCATTGGCGTTGGCACCGTCATAATATAGGAGTCCGCCGCAGTCATGTACAAGCTTGGCTATAAGTTCAATATTCCTTTCAAACAAGCCCAGAGTATTGGGGTTGGTCAGCATAAGGCCCGCTACATCTTCCCCCAGCGCGGCTTTAAGATCATCCAGGTCGATCTCCCCGTCTTCATTTGATTTTACCTGGGTGACTTTAAAACCGACCATGCTGGCGCTGGCAGGATTGGTGCCATGGGCTGTATCGGGCACGATTATACGGTTGCGCTTCTCATCACCCTTGTGCAGATGATAGGCCTTTATGATCATCAGGCCTACTGCTTCTCCCTGGGCTCCCGCAGCAGGCTGGAGGGAAAATGCGGACATGCCTGTTATCTCGCAAAGCATCCGCTCCATTTCATGCATGAGCTTTAGTGCACCCTGGACAGTGCTTTCAGGTTGTAGAGGATGGATGTCAGAAAAGCCTGGAAGGCTGGCTGCATCTTCATTGAGCTTGGGGTTATATTTCATAGTGCATGAGCCCAAGGGATACATCCCAATGTCAACAGCATAGTTTTTCTGCGACAGGTTTGTAAAGTGCCTTACCACATCGACCTCGCTAACCTCCGGCAGGGCTGCGTCTTCTGCCCTGAGAAGGCTATCGGGCAAGGCTGTCTCGGGAACATCGAGCCTGGGCAGGCTGTATGCCCTTCTGCCTTTCTTTGAGCATTCGATAATCAGGCGGTCATAACTCACTTCAATCCCTCCAATACGCTGCACAGGGTGTCGATTTCCAAACGGGTCCGTTTCTCAGTCACGCAGTATAAGATCGTATTTTTAAGCTCCGGATAGTATTTTTCCAATGACAGTCCTCCGATGATCCCGTTCTTTAGCAAGGAAGACTGTATCACATCAGGATCAAGATCTGATGTAATAGGAAATTCCATAAAGAATGGCTGATCGAATGCCAGGCTGAACCGGCCTGTCCTGGTCATGGCTGATGCGGCATAGTGCGCTTTGTGCCAGCACTGCAAGGCTATTTCCTTTATGCCTTCCCTGCCTACCGTTGACAAATATATGCAGGCGGCCAGGGCGTTCAATGCCTGATTTGAACAAATATTCGATGTTGCCTTATCCCGGCGTATATGCTGCTCTCTGGTCTGCAGCGTAGACACAAAGCCTCTTTTCCCGTTTATGTCCCGAGTCTGGCCTATTATCCTGCCGGGCATTCTCCTGACCAGGGCAGATTTGCAAGCCATGAAACCAAGCCCGGGGCCTCCAAAGGACATAGGGCTGCCCAGTGATTGTCCCTCGCCTACAGCTATGTCTGCATTCCATTCGGCAGGGGTCCTTAAAATGCCCAGTGATATTGGGTCCACAGATATTACAAAGAGCGCCTTATGCTCATGGGCAGCTTTTTCCGCTTCGCTTAAATCCTCGATGTAACCCAGGAAGTTGGGTGATTGGATCAGAATGGCGGCCGTATCGCTGCCTGCTTTGTCTTTCAGGACTTCTGTATCCGTAACGCCGTCATGCATAGGAATGATCATCAGTTCTATACCCTTGGTGTTCAGATAAGTCTTCAATACCCGAAGGCTTTCCGGGTTCACAGTAGCTGATACAAGGACCTTGTTCCTACCGGTCGCATCTGCCGCCATCAGTGCAGCTTCAGCCAGCGCGCTTGCCCCGTCATACAATGATGCATTGGATACATCCATGCCTGTGAGGGCACAGATCATAGACTGGTATTCAAAAATAGCCTGCAAGGTCCCCTGGCTTATCTCAGGCTGATAGGGGGTATAGGCCGTGTAAAACTCAGACCTGCTTACAAGGTGCTTAACTACTGAAGGTATGTAGTGGTCATAAGCACCAGCTCCTAGAAAAACAGCCGCCTTGGAGGCATCCAGGTTTTGATCAGCCAGCTCCTTCAGGCTTGACATCACTTCCAGCTCCGCTTTGGGCTGATCAAGCTTCAAACCTGTCTTCAGCCTTATATTATCCGGTATATCCTTGAACAAGTCCTCAATATCATCCAGGCCGAGTTTATCTAGCATATAACGCTTGTCGCTGTCCGTTGCCGGCACGTACGGAAACATCTCACTATTCCTCCTGACCGCAATATGCTTTATAGTCCTCCGGTGACATAAGGTCATCAAGCTCGGCGTGATCTGCTATCTCCATCACAACCATCCAGCTCCCGTATGGGTCCTCGTTCACCCTCTCCGGATTGCTTGTCAGTTCTGCATTGACTTCGACCACTCTGCCGGAAACCGGGGTATAGATGTCTGAGGCTGCCTTTACGGATTCCACAACGCCAATGGAATCACCAGCGCTAAACTCATCGCCAGGCTCAGGCAACTCAAGAAATACTACATCGCCCAGCTCCAACTGCGCCTGGTCAGTAATGCCTATATAGGCTTTGTCGCCTTCTAGCTTGACCCATTCATGGTCTTTTGAATAGTATAATCCTTCTAGTATAGTCATTATTACTCCTCCTCATTTCTTATATTTTTTAGTATAAAAGGGGATCTCAACTGTTATAGCTTTCAGAGCTTTGCCCCGTATCATCACATCGATAGTTGTACCGGGAGCTGTACAATCATGGTCCATGAGGGCAAGGCCGAGGTTTTTCTTCAAAGTGGGAGAAAAATAGCCTGTTGTAACATAACCGATCTGCCTTCCGTCCTTACAGACCTCATAGTCGCTGCGCGGCACTCCCTTATCTGTCATTTCAAACCCTGTCAGCTTTCTGGCAAGACCACCGGCTATCTGCTCAAGTAATGCTGATTTGCCTATGAAATCCTCTTTGTCCAGCTTTACAAATCTGCCGAGCCCGGCTTCAAATGGTGTAATGTCTTCAGACAGCTCGTGGCCATACAGGGGCAGGCAAGCTTCAAACCTTAACGTATCCCTGCAACCTAAACCTGCAGGCTTAAGACCGAAAGCAGAGCCTATATCAAGCAGATACGCCCAGATAGCAGGGGCATCCATTGGCTCCATATACAACTCAAATCCATCCTCACCTGTATAACCGGAGCGAGATATCAGACATAGCCTGTCGTGTATCCTGACGTTTTCTGCAAAATGAAAAAATCTTACCTCGCTTGCATCAAATCCGCACGCATTTAGTATATCAGCGGCTTTTGGGCCTTGCAGGGCAATCTGGGCTATTGAATCCGATAGGTCGTTGACGGAAACCTCATAACCCACAGCCTGCTCCCTTATCCAGTTATAGTCTTTCTGACGGTTGGCTGCATTTACTATCACCCAGTATTTGTCCTGTGAGAACCTGTAAACCAGTACATCGTCAACAGTACCGCCATTCCGGTTTAACATCAGCGAGTATTGCACTCTGTAGTCTGTAAGCGTTGACAGGTCATTTGATAGAAGCTTGTTTAAAAATTCATAGGCATCCTTGCCTGATACCACGATCTCACCCATATGAGTCACATCAAACAGCCCGGCTGTCTCCCTGACCGCATGATGCTCTGGTATAATGCCTTCAAAGTAAAGTGGCAGGGCCCAGCCGGCAAAATCAACGATTTTCGCCTTTTCCCTATATGCGTCGAACAGAGGTGTCTTCAAAAGTCCATCCATGTGGATACCCTCCTTGTTAAAATGGATGCTGAGAAGAATACTCCAAGGCAACTTAATATTACTATACGCTTTGTGGGATTACAATACGCCTTTTGTCCTATGGCTTACTTTATTTGCTTTTTAAATATGAAGATCACTTCGTCAGGGCTGTGCTTTTCTCTCAACCTTTGCTGTTCTTTTTTTCCGGATCCGTAGTCCTTGATCCTGACCCTTTCTATTTCAATATTGCCTTTCTGCTTTGCTACCAGTTCGTAAGGTTCAAAACCGTTTTTGATATAAAAGGCTTCAACGCCGGCATCATCAGCGGCTCCAACATCAAGGGACTCATATCCTGCTTCAAAGGCCAAGCTGCTTAAAGCGGCCAACAGCTTTGAACCAATGCCTTTCCTGGCATATCCTTTATCATTGTCCAGGCTCACTGCAATCCCCTGAATGCTAAAGGCTGTTCTGTTTCTGGTCGATGGACAACCATAGCATATGCCCGTAAGATCATCGCCTGCGAATGCAGCAAGGTATATGCCTGATCGGGAACTTACTCTCCTTAAAAAATCATCAAAGGTTTCTTTGTCGAGGTACTCACATTGGAAATGGTAAACCTGATCATACTCCTCCTGGCGTATCCCCCTGATAGTCAGGTCCATAAAAACGCTTCTCCCCCTTCAAACAAAAAAGCTGAGTCTATCTCAGCTTGTTTATAATGAAAAAAATCAGCGACAAAACCAGGCTAATCACAATGCAGGATACAACGGGAAATACAAAGGTGAAGTTGCCTTTTTTGATGACTATGTCGCCTGGAAGCTGATTAAGGCCCAGCTTTGAAAACAGATACATCAAGCCGCCAATGACCAGGAGCACTGCTCCTGCTGCCGCCAGGATCTTACCTAGTGATTCAAACACACTATTCACCTTCCTCGAGTATTCCAGGTGTACTCTATTGGCCAGTATATCTAGAATGACCAATATATGCACGTATTATCCTATAAATTAATATTATATACTCTGAGATCTATTAGGAGGTGAACTGTATGGGATATGGCTTTGCTGGCAGAGGCAACAATGACGATTCTTTGTTATTCTTCTTCCTGCTTCTTATAATCCTCTTCTCAAACTGCAGATTCTTCAGAGACGGCAGCGAGCTCTTGTTCTTCTTCCTGCTATTAGTAGTGCTGTTCAACAGCAATAACGTCTGTGGCTCGATAGGCTCTGGCTCTAACAGAAACTGCTAGTTATAACTAAAGGCTCCAAAGAATCGTACAGATGTTCATAAGGTCAAAAAGCCGGTTGCTGTATGCAGCCGGTTTTTTAAATCTGCTAGAATAAGGCCAGCCACCAGCTTATGATATTATCTCCCCATAAAAGGGATATCACCGCTGCCATAGCTATAAATGGCCCATAGGGTATGTAATCGCCTCGCCTTTTTACCTTTAAAAGTAGTAAAATACCACCCAACAAGCCTCCTAAATAGACCGATAGCACCATTGACAGCAGAGTCGCTTTCCACCCTGTCAGCGCCCCTATCATAGCCATAAGCTTGATATCACCGCCGCCCATACCTTCTTTCTTCAGCACCAGCATTGAAAACAGGGCTATGAGCAAAAACACTCCGCCGCCAAGCAGGGTTCCGTAAATGGCACTTAAGTATCCGATCTGGGAAATCCCGGCTATCTGGAATATGAACGCTGAAACAATACCGAAAGCAACAAGCTCATCTGGTATTATCATATGCTTGATATCAATGACTGTCATGATCAATAGCAGGGATACCAGAACTATGCTTGTCAACAGCTGCCAGGTCAGGCCAAAATGCAAATATAAGTAAAGAAAAACTCCCCCGGTCAAGAGCTCTATCAGCGGGTACTGTACCGAGATCCTGCTGCCGCAATAACGGCATTTGCCCTTTAAAAGCAAATAACTGAAAACTGGGATAAGATCCAAGGTTCCAAGTCTGTGACTGCAGGATGGGCAGTGGGACGGCGGGAATACTATGGATCGTTCATATGGGATACGGTAGATGCATACATTGAAAAAGCTTCCAATGAACAATCCCAGCAAAAATACCAAGGCTCCTATCATATATGCTCTATTTCCTCCTGCATCGTATTCCATGCTCCGCTGTCAAGCTTTGTATCCGTCCATATCTCTATTGAGCGCAAAGCCTGGCCGATCAGCATACCAATGCCGTCTACAGTTTTGCAGCCCATGGCTTCAGCCTGCTTCAGCATCAAGGTCTTTCTAGGGTTGTACACTATATCACATACTACAGTATCTGCCCTTAAGCTGTATCCGGTAATAGGACTGGCATGGACATCAGGCCACATGCCAAGGGAAGTGGTATTTATTATAATATCGGCATCACGGGGTATTTCTGATGCTGCCTTCGCAAGCCTTTTGCCTATTTTATCGTTTATTGAAAATGCCAGATGCCTTCCCCGCTCAAAGGTCCTGTTGACGATAGTCATCCTTTTCGGACCATCAGCTGCTACAGCAATACTTACAGCCCTTGCAGCGCCTCCGGCTCCAAGGACTACTATATGTCTGTCCCGTATGTTTACATCATTTCGCTTAAGGGACTCCATAAAGCCCTGGCCATCGGTGTTGTGGCCTATCAGCTTTCCGTCAGCTATCTTGACGGTATTGATCGCTCCTACCAGCTGTGCGCCTGGTTCCACTTCATCAACCAGGTTCAGCATGGATTCCTTGTGGGGTATTGTCACATTGAAACCTATGAAACCGAGAGCAGCCATCCCTCGTACAGCCTTTTCCAGCTCGGCCGGCTTGACGTCAAAAGCCAGGTATGCTATATCAAGCTTCAGCTTTTTGTAAAAGTTGTTGTGAAGCCTGGGAGACAGGCTATGTCCTATCGGGTGTCCAATGACCCCTACTATCTTCGTCAAGGGCGAAATATCCATGCCATTCTCCTGAAATTGATCTGCTCTTTCTTACCTGAAAATATTCTCTTTCCCATACTGTCCTTTCATAAACTCATAGTCATCCTTGAAGGGATCAGGCTCGTTAAGAGTGTAGAATTTGAGAATCAGGTCTGCCTTTAAGCTTTTATCACTATCATCTGAGTAGTCGAGGCTTACCGATGAAGGAACATTGTAAAGCAGTCCGTTTTCAAGTTTGGATATAACACTCTTAAAATTCTGGTAGCTGGTATTCAACGAGATTCTGATGGTTCCGCTATTATAAAGCTTATCAGGTGAGTTCCTGTCAAAATATATCGTGGTTTTCTCAGCCAAATCTCCAATCAGGTCCTCCAGATACACCATCAGAACAGGTTCGTCCCATCCGTCAAGAAATTTCTCTTTCAGGTTGTCGAACTCATTTTCCAGCTCATTTATCTGTGATTCTACGTCCGGTATCTTGCTTATCCTTGATTTTGCATCGGTAATCTGTATAGTCAGGTTCTGGGACTTCGATGCCAGATCTGTAAGCTGCTTGCTCATCGGGGTATAAAACTGGGTGTAATATAACGCACCGACTGCAAAAACCAACAACAGGACAAGCAAGCCAAGCTCTCTTTTGGATAATTTCATTCTGCATCAGCCCCCTCTTCGTTTTCACCAGACTGAATATCTGCTATTACGATTGATAATTTAAACCCATAGTTGCCTTCACTTTCGCTCAGCCTGGCTTCAGTAAAGATTACATCTGAAATATTCTCATGGTTTCTCAGGTTCACTATGAACTGCGCTATCAGGTTCAGGTTGGGGGAGATGCCATTTATACCTGCATTTTTCCCGTCTATATCGACGCTTTTCAATACTATTTCATCTGGTAACGATTGCTCTAAGTATGATAGAAAAAGCGATGTCCTAAAGTAATCTTTCTGTAAGGCTTTTATAATATCGAACTTGGCTTCCAAATCGCTTACCAGATTGACCAGGTCTGTATACTCGACCAGTTGCTCGTTCAGTCTTTCGAGTTCTTTTTCCTTGTTGGCGATCTCCTTGCTTAATCTGGCTTTATTGCTTAGCGGAAGGTAGAAACCGGCATAGGCAGCTGCCAGAATAATGGCAAATATAATAAGGACGATCAGAAACATGTCAAACCCTGACAGTCCTTTATCACTTTTAGGTAAAAGATTTATGTCATAGTTCATGATTACCACTCCCTCCTCAAGGTAACCCCGATAGCGTCAGAGAAGAATGCCAGTTGTTCTTTCTGTCTTCTGCCAGCATACACATCCAGCAGGTCTGACATCAGGTGCACTGAAATGCCCAGCTGCTCTTCCATGTAATCTCGTAATCCCTGCAGCAGGCTGCCACCTCCTGAAATATATATTCCGTCCAGATCATCCTGGCTATTGCGGTTCTTGTAGAACTCAATAGCCCGTTCGATATCAACAAATAAATAGTCAAAGAAGTTGAGTACCTGAGGATAGGTGTTTTCAGAGTCGTTGAAGAAGTTTATCTTTTTCTTGTATTCCTCAGCAGCAAATAAGTCCGTTTCGAATATTTCTGCAATGATAGCATTCAGGTTGTTCAATCCGCTGCTAAATGTCGTATGCAAAAAATACCTTCCATTTCTCAGGATCATCATATCAGTCTTGCTGGCTCCAAAGTCGATCAGGCATAGGTTTCTTTTATTTGTTATTCCTCTGGTTTTTGCAACATAGTTGAACAGCTTTTCTTTTGCATTTGCAGATACATCTATGTATTTTACGTTCAAACCGGCTTTTCTTAAGGCCTTAATATACGACCTGACCAGACTGATGGGTACCGCTACTACCATAAGCCTTAATTCCTGCCTGCCGTCTTCTGTCGTAATAGTCTCTATCAACCTGTAATTTATTGAGTACTCTGACGGAGCCAAGGGTAATACGGTAGTGATGCTGTGCATAATATTGTCTCTTATCTGCTTGTCTGACATCAGAGGCAGCCTCTGCTCCCTGATTATGACATCAGTATTGGACAAGCATAGAGCACAGTTCTTTCCTTTTATATTGCTTTTTTTCATGACCTGCTTTATCATTGCTGCGAAAGGCTCTGGTGCTTCTACCTTTCCCTGGTTGATCAATCCCTCAGGGACATTCCCGATGCCAAAGCTTTTTATTTTTCCGTTGCCTTTCATTTGCACGATCTTTACCTGGTTGGCTCCAACATCTATTCCGATTATAGGTTTGAGCGGCTTGTACATATCAGTTGGATTTTTTGCGGCTGATTGCTTTTCCTTATTCCCTTTCATACTTTCCACTCTCTCCAATCATTAGTTTCGCTTTTCCCTTATGGGACTTACCTTTGTCACTATATGGTCTGACTCTGTCTCACCGGGCAGAAAAGGTACATCCGGATACTGTGACACATATGTAATTACGGTTCCGCCTGTCGCTTTCAGGCTTTTACCGATGATAGCGCCTTTGACATTGCCGCCTTGCTCCATTATGATATCTGCATAAGGTGCATATATCACCCTTACAAGAGCAACAGCGCCACCATTGATCCTTAATGTCCCGGTACTGCCTGTCATTATATGACCCTGAAAGCCTCCGCCCTGAGTCAAAGTGATGTCCGCTGTTTTTGCATATAAAGATCCATATATTTCAACATCTCCTCCTATGCTTATGGGATAAGTCCCTTCATAATAAACCGTAAGCTTCTCGATTGTCTTGCTTCTTTGCTCTGCTGTAGGAGTGCCCCATAGATCACCGGGCTTGTTTACTTTAGTACCGTTCAGGAAATCCATCCTGTTCCTAATATACATGGTGACCTTGCCGTTGCCGATAAGGTTTAAATGCCCGCCGCCTTCTATCTTTATATTGTCGATCACCAGCTCTATATCATCGTCAGCTCTGATCGTGAGAGTCTTATCGCGGATATATACATCAGGTATATATGCATCTCTGGTAATCTCAAGTACATAGTTGTCGGGGCAGGAGTTGGAAAATGAGCGCAGATTTCCTGACAGATCTATAAGGTGTTCGGAGCTGACCTTGAGCGCATCCAGCTTAACATATGTAGGGAACTCAGGGAAGTAAGGCATTGTGTACTGCCTTCTTGGAATGCTATGTACATTGGGCTTGGTCATCCATGAAGGTACACTTACTGCATCCGGAGAGGCGGGAGCAGGAACATAACAATCACCGTTTATGTTGGATCCACCGTCTAGCTTTATAGTGCCGACTGTATTTGAGTTGCTGCCAACAGGGCCATTTATCTGTGCCCCTCCTGACAGCTCTATGTTATCTTCGGCAAATACAGCCATATCAGCCTGTATAGATAGCAGCTGCGGATAAATCACCTCAAGTTTTTGCTGTACGCCTCTTGTTATGCCCCCAATACTTCCTGTAGCTGAAAGGATGTAAATAACCTTGCCGTTGCCGGCATCTATTTTCTGATCCAATCTTACGTTTGAAACAGGCTGTATTCCTCTGATCATATCAAAGGAGCCTGTCCCATAGCTGCTTATGCTTTGGTTTATCAGTTGTTCTACTTTGGAAAAAAACTCATTCTTATCATTTGATGTATCATAGACATTGACTATGTTTTCTACAACTTTATTGGTCACATATTTGACCCCGGTTTCTGCAATGTAATATGCAGATTGGAAATTACTGTCGTGAATGCTCATTTTATTGTTAGACAGCGTGTAGCCTAATATAGCTGTGCCTAAAATCGACATCACTACCAGAACCATCAGGGTAATAATGAAAATCGAGCCTCGCTCAGGCTTTACAATTTTTTTTACCATAGTATCACTACTCCCTTATTCTGATAATTGAAGTAACAGAAATATCCTTGCCCATAGCGTTTGGCAGACTCGTTATTACAAGCTTAATGTTCTTGCCGTCGATAGTGTAAGTAAACTCTGTAATGCCCTCAACCAGCGGATTTGCAACACCATTGCTCCTTTTGTAGATCGTATTGTCTGAGAGGTAGTAGTAAGTAATCTCCTCTACATTGTTATTTACATCCAGATAAGTGAGCTCAAGCTGATTGTTGGCGACTCTGATCAGGTCAGCCCGCCTGATTTCTCTTCCGATATAGCTCATAGCCTGCCTTATGTTATACTGGTTGTCAATCGTGGCAGATTCGCTGTTGAATTGCTTAAGACCGGTAGCGTAAATCATATATAACAAAGCAGTGGCCAGGGACAGCACTGCCAAACCGACCACTAATTCAACTAAGGTCATGCCTTTTTTATGCTTATTAATTCTACATGTTCTATACATGATTATTTCACCTCGCTTTTAGCGCGAAGTCTGATGAACTAATTCAAGATCTATCGAACCATTTTTCACTATTATCTTTATTTCGTAATCTATATAGCCTGAGCCAAGTTGTATAGTGCCTTGTGTGTATTCAGTTTTGTTCTGGTTTTTCTTGAACTCGAACTCCTGCTTGTTGTTATGATCATGCTCAGCACCGTTGCTCAGGTATATTCTTATATTGAACCTGACTTTATTGCCTTGTTCATAGGTATCTATCCGTTTAATGTCAACTATTTTTAATTCTTGTTCGGGTCCGTTATCATCCTCGTCTCCTTCATCCTCATCCTCTTCATCACCTGTATCTCCGCCCCCTGTGTCTCCGCCGTTTTCATTTTCATCTTCGCCGCTATCGGCCTCTGTATTCCAGATGAAGAGGTTTTGCATCGTCGTCTCCTGATGGAGACTCGAAGACAGAGTATAAGCCTTGACTATGGAGTTGTACATGTTGTCTCTGATTTTTTGCAAGGTTATCTCTACACCGTATTTGCCATATTCCCCGGTGACCTTGTAAAGATCTGGCGATTCCTGGGTAACTTGGCATGAGGAGATTATACTTCTGAGTTCATTGAGTGATTCATCGAAGGACTGGTTCACGCTCAGGCTGTACAGCTCTTCCAACATATTCTGGGCAGCATATGTGGTATCTGTTACTCTCTGCGATCTGGCATTCACCCGCGAGGCGAAAACGTACATGGACATGAATGTTAAAGCCAGCAAGGAAATCAAAATCAGTGATATTACTACTTCCAGCAGAATAGACCCGGCCTTGTCATCCTTTAGAACACTTAAGCGTTTCAGTCCCATATTTTCACCCTTCCGGTACCGACAGCTATAGTAATCCTTTTATAGCCGCCTGTTTCGCTATATAACCAAATCGTTCCGGTTCTGGACGGCATCCCGCTCGGCGAATAGTATAGGGTACGTATCCCTTTATAGCTCCCACTGTAACCAGGATTGTAGAGATTGGTGGCAATAGTCATACTTCTATCCAATTGTCCTCTTTTAAACAGCTTTGAAGGGGTACCCCTGGTCCTGACCGAATACTGATTATTATAGATGTCTATCTCAAATTGCATATCTATTCCATAGTACATCGCTAACTGCTGGGTGTTTATTATCTCTCTGGCAATCTCCTTGGCCGCTTCATTAAGCCTGTAATCATCCGCGATTTTGATTATATTAGGTATGGCCAGTGATGCAAGTATACCGATAACAGTAATAACGATCAACAACTCCAGCAAAGTAAAGCCATTTTTGCTTTTCGATATGATTTTACAACACCTATACATATAAAACAATAAAAACCTCACTCATAATATAGTTTATATTGTATGTACAGAGTTGTAACCCGGCTGTCTGCTCGATATATTACCGACAGTATGCCATTGATCTGAGTATAAGTCTGTCCTTATTAGGTATCACCATTATAGACTAATTATTTGAACTATGTCAATAATTACTATATTTTGAATTAATGTCTGTGCCCGTGCTTACAAGAATACCACTGAATATCCAAAATATATACGCTACTGCAACTATACTGACATTGAAAAAGGCCTGGACGGCATATCCTGTCACGCTTGCCAAATAGGGCAATATGTATATGTTTTTTCTGATACCCTTAATGCCATTGCGTATAACATCAGCCAGCCAGGCAGCATAGACTATAAGGGCCGGGATCCCTGATGACTGCGCGATATTGAGGTACTCATTATGGGCCTTGAAGAAATGGAGTGAGAATCTACTATATATCACTTTGCTGAAGGTTTCGGGTCCGGTCCCGAAGAATGGGTGTTCCCTGATGATCTGCAAAGCGCATTTCCATATAAATATCCTTTTGCTTCCGCCTGATTCATAGTTTTCAGACAGAGTGACAACATTTTTGAACTCTATGAATATTGAAGCAAAGCGTTCTATCAGCTGTCTGTTGACTATCAGGATATAGACTGCCGTAACCATTGCAAGAACAGCAAAAACCGTTAACAGTCTTCTGGTCTGGTACTTGAGTCTAATGGAATAATACAGGAAAACAAGAACAGAGACCAAAAAGCCTAACCATGAACCCCTGGTATTGGTACACAGTAAACAGAAATACAAGATGGCTACAGCAGGCAGGACTATCTTTCTAGAAGTCCTCAGGTAGGCAAATATACTCACAGGTAGCATCAACACCAGATAAGCTCCAAAGTAATTCGGGTTTCTGAAAGTGGCATATACTTTTCCGGTCATTTCAGTTATAGTCAGATCATACCCCAGGAATTGCAGCATGCCATATAGGCCTATCAAGGAAGAGAAGGCGGTCATCATCGCTGAATGCCGGTCTGCATGTGAATAACAGCGCTTTGCTGCCATAAATAAAAAAGCATACAAAAGGATCGTCAACAGTCCCTCGTTGTAAAACATGGCTCCTACCAATGACAGGTACGGATCTATCGAAAGTACTGTCGATACGGCTACGAGGAGCAAATAGAGCCCCATCAGATATTCTGTGAGCTTTTCCTTTGGAGCCTCTGGGCTATCTTTGCAATATGCCAGCATTATCAGTATTATAAAAGCGCATAAAGCCACAAACAGCAGCTTGGGCAGCATGAAAAAATCAACTATGATGATACCTAGCTGCTTAAAATATAAAGTAAACGGTATGAATACTAATGGAGTTATGCAGATGATTGCTATCAACAATGTACTGACTTTATTTTTGCCCATATCGTACCATTACCTGCATTCGAATCATAAAAGAATAGAGCGAGTTTCCTCGCTCTATTATATTTTTTAGAATATTTTAGTGGCTAGGATAGATCCAGACATTTGCATCATCATACTTGGATATCAGTTTTCCTTGTGGAGTAATATCATGAGCCTTGTTTTCACCATCAGCTTGCATCCTTGCTTCGATTTTAGCAATACCACCGTCTACATATTCATCTAACGCTTCCAGGTTCGGTGGGAATGTACTTACGTTGTCCTGGTTGGCTTGCCACATCTGGATGGCGCCGATCAGCATCCTGTGCTCTGATTCGATAGCTCTGATATTGGCTGATTTCGTGAATCCTCCGAATGCCGGTATAGCGATAGCTGCAAGAATACCTAATATGGCGATTACTACGATGAGTTCGACTAAGGTAAATCCTTTTTGATTCTTTTTCTTTCTATTTATCACTTTTAACACTCCTTCTATAAAATATTGTAAAATTATATTATTTTTTATATTCGACTTCATGAAGCTAAATCCTGCATAGGCATGCAAAATATTTTATAATTTATGCTACATATTTCATCATTTCGAACATCGGCAGCATTATGGAAAGTACAATGAAGGCGATCATCCCACCTAGGACGACGATTATCGCAGGCTCCATAAGCGAGGTCAGCTTTTGTATCTCCCTGTCCACTTCTTCCTCATAGAAATCAGCCGTCTTTATAAGCATATCTTCCAGGGTACCGGATTCTTCACCCAGCATGACCATGTTTTCCAGCATCACCGGAAAGATCTTAAGGGCCTTGATCGGTTCGTACAGGCTTTTTCCCTGATTGACCTGGGCTTCTACCTCAAACAATCCTTTTTGGACGATGACATTTGATATCGTCCTGGATGCCAGGTTTATGGATTTGGTTATGTCTACACCGGTCCTCATCAAGGTACCAAGGGTCCTTGCGAGCCTTGCTGTGAATACCTTGACCTGAAGCTTGCCGACGAGCGGCGCCTGTAACAGGAGTCTGTGGAATACTGCCTTTCCGTTTTCCGTTGAAAGATAGATCTTTATAAGAATACCAGCGATCACTATAAAGAGCAGGTATACAAGTCCGTTGGCCTTGAGGCCTTCGCTCATCCCTATCAGCAGCTTTGTCGGACCGGGCAGCGGTGCTCCGCTGTTTTCAAACAGGCCTATGAACATAGGCACAACTGCGGTCAGCATCAATATTACGACAGCTATTGCTATAACAAGGACAACGATCGGGTATGTCATCGCACCCTTTACTTTTGCCTTCATCTTATAGTCCTTTTCATAATGAACAGCCATCGTTTCAAGGGTCTCATCCAAAGTACCGCTGACCTCGCCGGCCTCTATCATGTTTATCAGCATGGCAGGCAGCTTTTTCTCATGCAGTCGCATGGCATCGGATAGGCTGTTGCCCTTCTGAACGACCTCATATATATTTGAAAGTATACTCTTCAGCTTTTTATTCTCTGTCTGCTGGCTCAACATATTGAGCCCTTGTACCAAAGGTACGCCTGCCCTAAGGATGGCGGCAAACTGCTTACAGAACAGTGAAATATCCTTACTGCCGATCTTCGATAGGAAAGATAGATCATTTATGTCCTTCTGGCTCGGCAGCTCTTTTATTTCCAGCTGAAAGAAGTTTTTCTGTCTTATCATGTCAACGACAGCGTCTTTATTTATAGCTTCATACACTCCTTCTATGACCCTGCCTGACATATTCACAGCTTTATACTGGTACTTAGGAATGATAACCACCCTCTTTCATATTAGAACAGGCTTTTTCTCATATATTCCGGATCTACGCAGTGCATAAGGGCATCTTCTCTTGAAATCAGCTGCTTATTGTACAGCTCGATAATAGCATCATCCATAAGCTTCATCCCCTTGCTAGCGCTTGTTTGGATGACATTGTTGATCTGGTGTATCTTTGCCTCGCGTATGATATTTCTTATTGCGGCATTGACAACCATCGTTTCAACAGCAGCAACACGGCCTTTTCCATCTCTTCTAGTAATAAGCTGCTGCGATATAACGCCTTGCAGCAGCATAGAGAGCTGTACCCTTACCTGCTGCTGCTGGTGGGGCGGAAAGGCGTCAATGATCCTGTCGATCGTTTTGGTAGCACCCACCGTATGAAGCGTGCTAAGCACAAGGTGGCCGGTCTCGGCCGCGGTAAGCGCTGTGGCTATGGTCTCCAGGTCCCTCATCTCGCCTATCAGTATGATGTCAGGGTCCTGGCGCAAGGCTGCGCGCAAGGCATTGGCAAAGCTCTTCGTGTCACTGCCGACCTCTCTTTGGTTAACGATGCTCTTTTTATGCCTGTGCAGATACTCGATCGGATCCTCGATGGTTATAATATGCTTGTCCCAGTTGTTGTTGATGTAATCTATCATGCTGGCCAGGGTAGTCGACTTCCCGCTGCCAGTAGGCCCTGTCACCAGGATTATCCCCCTGCTGAGGTGAGTCAGCTCTCTTACCACTGAAGGCAGGCCGAGCTCCTCAAAAGGCGGGATCTTCGAGTTTACAAGCCTCAAGGCAGCGCTATAGCTGTTGCGCTGCTTGTAGGCATTTACCCTGAATCGCTGAAGTCCGGGCATCGAAAATGAAAAGTCCACTTCTCCCTTTTTAGTCAGCAGGCCGAACTGGGCTTCATTGCACAGCTCCCTGACGAGCGTCTTTGTATCATCAGGCAGGAGGATCTTGTCATCTATGTGTACGAGCTTGCCGTGTATCCGGTATGTACATGGCACACCAACAGTTATGTGTATGTCAGAAGCTTTTAGATCCGATGCAGTCTTCAGTATTTCGTAGAGATTCATATCATGACCCCTTCTGTATCTTATTGTGAGTATGCTACACTCAATACTTCACTGACAGAAGTAGTGCCGTTTTCAAGTAGTTTGATGCATTCCTGCTTTAGCGTGGTCATTCCTGTCTTAATTGAATACTCAGTAAGATCGCTTACTGAGGCATTTTTGGCTATCATTTCCCTGTGGCCATTGTTTATGACCAGGACCTCGTGGACAGCCAATCTGCCCTTATAGCCTGTGTTATTGCAGTAGCTGCAGCCCACCGGCTTTTTGTACACCTGGTCCTCCTTGTCCACTCCCAGCAGTTTGAGTTCATGGGCTGGCGGTTTGTAATCCACTGCACATCTCGGGCAGAGCTTTCTCACCAGCCTTTGGGATATGACACCCACAAGTGATACGGCAACCATGAACGGCTCTATGCCCATATCGATCAGCCTTGATATGGAGCTGACAGCATCATTGGTATGCAAGGTGCTCAATACAAGGTGGCCGGTTATGGCAGCCCTCATAGCTATATCTGCGGTCTCCGAATCCCTGATCTCTCCCAGCATGATAATATCAGGGTCTTGCCTTAAGAATGATCTGAGCGCGCTTGCAAAGGTAAGGCCTGCCTTGACATTGACCTGCACCTGATTCAGGCCCGGTATCAGGTATTCGACCGGGTCCTCTACTGTAACTATGTTCTCTGATATCTTGTTGAGCTCGCTCAGCATAGTATATAGGGTCGTTGATTTGCCGCTTCCGGTCGGGCCTGTTATAAGGATTATCCCATGAGGGTTCATAAGCAGTCTGTCGAATTTCTCAAGGTTCTCCTTGGTAAAGCCCAGCTTTTCCTTTGGGATCAGGAAGTTGGACTTGTCCAGGATCCTGATTACAACTTTTTCTCCATGGACTGTAGGCAGTGTAGACACACGAAGGTTGAGCTGCTTGTCCCTGACCGTCAGATCACACCTGCCGTCCTGTGGGATCCTTTTCTCTGCAATGTTCAGACCCGACATTATCTTTATACGAGTAATCACTGCAGAATGAGCATTCTTAGGTATGGTTTGAAAGAGCTGCAGCTTGCCGTCGATCCTGTAACGGACCCTCACCTCGTTCTCCATTGGCTCTATGTGGATATCGCTGGTTCCTTCCAGCACCGCTTGCTCAATCATAGTATGGACCAGCCTGACAATTGGTGCGCTGTCAACCTCAAGCTGCTGCTCACTTGCCGTGCTTTCAGCAGACTGTATCCCGGATTCCTGCTGGAATTCCTTTATGGCCTTGTCTGCCTCTTCGCTGCCGTACAGCTGGTTGATCGCTGAAGTGATAGAGTCAACATAGGATAATACAGGAGCGATCTCCATTTTTGCCACGAGTTTGAGGTCCTCGATAGCGATAAAATCAAGTGGGTCCTCCATTGCAACATACAGCATGCCATTCTCGATTTTGACCGGTACTACCTTATATTTTTCAGCAATCTGATATGGAACCAGCTTCTGCATATCAGGGCTGATTTCTATATTGTGAAGATCTATAAAGGGAATGCCCAGCCGGAACTCCAATACCTCTAATAGTTGCCGCTCATCTACGAAGTTGTTTTTCACCAGGATCGTACCGAGCCGTCCGCCCTGTTCCTTTTGAATATGCAAGGCCTTTGCCAGCTGTACCTCGTCTATGATACCGGATTCCAGCAGAAAATCACCCAGCTTTTTTCTTTTTCTAGACGTATCCCACACCCCCTATCCGGCAGAGTCGACAGCCTTATGCTGTCAATTTGCTGAAATACTCCTTATTGTTAATGAAAAAGTCAATGCTTTCCAACAGCTCATCGCTGGACATGGTTTTGAACTTTATGGTGTCACCATTGTAGTCAAGATACAATATATCATGGATACCGGCCTGGACACTTGTAAAGCCGGAGGATATGATCCCATTGCCCCATTGCTTCAATGCTGAAACTGAAACTATGTTGTCATTGATGAGCATCCTATTGGCCAGGAAAACCAGTTCATCCGATAACTGATACAGGCCGTTCTTCTGGCTCAACAGCCCTAACGGCACAAGCCTTTCCAGTGCGTCCTGCACTTGCTTGTAGCTTAGGTTTGTATACTCTCCTATCACTTGATTGATGATATGTACAAACCATTGAATGCTTGAACTCGTGCTGTTTATAGTCCTCCAAATCTTATTGTAGCCGTACAGGTTTTGGTCGTAGGGGATTTCATCTATCAATGCTCTTAGGCAAAGCTTTCTTTCAAGGTCTATTATCGCTGCTATGACAAGCGCTTCTTCGATATCGAAGTCGTGGTTGAAATCAAGACTTTTCAAGTTGCTTTTTCCAATAAACTTGGCTATGGTATCCATTAAGCTGTCCGGGCTCTCTTCGTCGGTAACTACTATATCATCAGTCATATAGGTAGCATATATGCACTTGGTGTATGTGGCGTCATAGTATAAGCTATGCTTGTACAAGCCGGCTCCGCCAGTCAGAAGCAGGTTCACTGCGGCGGCTGGCTTGGCTACCACTGTCAGCATATCATGCAAAGACCGGACAATGCTGCCGTCATTGCCCAATATGCCGGTCTCCTTTAGATAATCTATCTCTTCTGAAGACAAATTCTTATCCGGTTGAAGTGCAAAGGGAGATATGCTGTTTTTTTCATCAAAATATTGTGCCAGCCCCTCAAACAAGGTCTTGTTCACGGTAAATTTGCTCATTTGCTTGTCCTCCTGTTATCACGTGGTTAAATAAGGTGCGCCTGTAAGCATATGTTTATTCGCTGCTTAAGACGCGTTCGCTTTTTTTCCTTACCAGATCTGCTATGGCCTTTAACAGGACTTCCTCATCGTTTGCATGTTTTTTGTCCGATCTGTCATTTCTAATAAGATCCAGCATTGAGATCGACCTGGCCTGTTGCCTGTTAATGAGGGCAAGACCGGAAATATTTTTGATGCTCCTGTGCACCGTATGTCCGTTCCATTTTGTTTCATCCTTACCAGGCTTACTTTCGGGGGATATATATGCGCAAGCTATGCTGTACAACAAATCAAGATCCAGATCAGGATCGTTTTTGCTTTCATCATTGCTCATTATCAGCCTTGTTGCAGCAACACGGCTGACCTTGATACCTCTTGTCTGATTCAGCTCCACTAGTTGGTTGTTGCCGCCAAACCTGCTTGCATATGTGTGTACAGGCCTGTCCGGCAATATCTTCTTGGGCAGGCCGAAATCAGACAACTCTGCCGCTTCAGGTATACTGTTTGAACCCATATCAGGCTGATCTTCGGCAGCCTCTTCAACCATAGCTGCTTCACTTGCCTCGTATATGGACAGATCTTTATCTGCATCGGATTTCCCATCTTCGCCATGCTCTGGGGCAACAAGCTCAGTTAACTCCTGGCTTTCATCCGCTACATCACCATCTGCTGAGATAGCGGGATTTGCTTCTTTTTCATCTTCCAGTTCTTCTCCTGTTGCCATCTTGCCAGCATATTGCTCTGCTTGAGCCCATGTCTCGTTCGTATAAAGTTCTTCATCTGCTGTTACATCTTCCGTAAAAAGTCCTTCCCTGGTCGGAGCTGCTTCACCATACTGCCCGTCATCTACTGATAGCTCTTGATATGACCCTGTGCTGAATGCGGTATCATCCGGATTGGCTTCCTTATCTTCGAAGGTCTCATCTGTGTCATTAGTGGCATATGTATCATTGATATAAGGCTCATTGGTGTAAGATGCTTCACCTGCAGGTGATCGCTCAGATGCATTAAACTCATCCTGATCGCCGGATCCTATGTCTGTCTCATCCGACATAAGATCAGGTGCTTCATCATTCGCTGTCTCCTCATCTATAAAATCAGCATATTCATCCAGATATGATCCCTTATATCCGTCATTTGCAGGAATATCTTCTAAGTCCGCCATTACAAGATCCGGATATTCTTCATCTGTGAGCAATTCAGAATCATCTGTGCTTTCAGGTGCAGCTTCTTCGTCCGTGTCTACGATGCTTGAGCTGTATGAACTGAATGTCTGCAGGAAACGTTCGAACTCGTCCAAAAGCGAATCAGCATTCTTCGATTCACCCGGACGGGCTTTAGTGGCATCAGAATTCGACTCGCTGATAGGTTTGAGCTCTTCCTTTTCAGGCTTGACTACTTTAAATTTTGGCTGTCCGGGCTGTTCACCCTGGTGCTTTTCGTTTTCCTTGGCATAGCTGTCAAAAATCAGGTCAACCTCTCTGGACAGAGCCTCATCATCCAACAATAAAGCGTCGCTTTCTGCTTCAGATTCGTACCGGCTGTCTTTGGTTTTCTTGATATGATTTTCACTCCTGAATGGTATGACTTGGCCTTTTTTATCGGCTTCCATGTGTACATTGACTACATTGAGTATATTCTCTTTCTTATAGGGCTTTATAACGAAATCCTTGGCACCGGCTTTGATAGCTTCTACGATCACTCTCTTCTGGCTGAGAGCTGAGCACATGATGATGTTGATATTTGGATTGATCTTCAGGATCTCCTTGACAGCTGTAAGACCGTCCATTTTTGGCATGGTTATATCCATAAAAACAAAAGACGGGCTTTTTTCTTTTACCATATCAATAGCTTCATAACCGTCATTTGCTTCACCGACTATCGTATAGCCTTCATTCTTCAATATATCAGTCAAAATGCCCCGCGAAAATTTGGAATCGTCAACGACCAGAAAGGTATATTTGGGTTTGGGTTTGGGTTTGGAAACAGGTTCTGACGAAATCTTCGGCTTATTTTCATCGGAATCAAAGGATCTAAAAAGCCTCATTTTAAATATCTCCTTTGTATATGTAAAGTAAATATATGCGACACAAATTGATAGAGTTCTAAATGAATAGTGTGGATATTGCGAAAATCCAGTTTAATCTCTAGATTCGATCAACTTTTTTGGTATTTATAATAATAGTACATTTTGTAAATGAAAACAATAGATAAACACAAATAAAGTTAATTTTTTGAAGCTAGCTCCAGAGCTCCCTGTCTAAGCTACGGTACTGTATAGCTTCGGCCAGATGATGGTCAAGAATCCTTTCCTCTCCATCCAAATCAGCTATTGTCCGTGCCACCTTGAGTATCCTGTCATAAGCCCTGGCGCTCAAAGACAGCATTTTAAAGGCTTCCTTCAGCATCAAAAGCTGTGTATCGTTCAGCTTGCAGTATTTGGGCAATTGCTTGGAACTGAGCTGGGAATTGCAGAAAATGCCCTCACTTTTGTAGCGTTCGAGCTGGATGTTTCGGGCTCTGTCGACATCTTGTTTCATCTCCTGTGATGACTCGCCCCTGGAATCGCCGGTCAGTTTTTCAAAGGGGATCGGGCTTACCTCCATATGGATATCGAACCTGTCCAGTAACGGGCCTGACAGCTTGCTCATATATCTGGATATCTGCCCGGGTGTACAGGAGCATTCATGGCCGGGATCTCCAAAATATCCGCAGGGGCATGGGTTCATGCTTCCTACCAGCATGAACTTGGCTGGAAAAACCGCCGTACCATTTGCCCTGGAAACTGTGATCTGCCCATCCTCAAGTGGCTGTCGCAGCACTTCAAGAACATCTCTCTTATACTCAGGGAGTTCATCGAGAAAGAGGACACCATGATGAGCCAGACTGATCTCGCCGGGCATTGGAATCCTTCCCCCGCCTACCAGAGCGATGCTGGAAATGGTATGATGAGGCGCTCTGAAAGGCCTTTGCTTTATAAGCCCCAGAGCCGGGTTCAAAGCTCCGGCAGCACTGTAGATATTGGTTATCTCCAAAGCTTCTGAGTATGTCAGGTCAGGAAGGATAGAGGGCAGACGCCTGGCCAGCATCGTCTTACCAGTGCCCGGACTGCCGATCATGATTATGTTGTGCCCGCCGGCTGCTGCAATTTTCAAGGCACGCTTGGCGTTTTCCTGTCCCTTTACATCCAAGAAATCCTCTGCAGGGTCAGTGTCGACATGAAACTCATTGTCCTCGATTTGCTTAAATTCTTTCAACGGTGCTTTGCCATTCAAGGCTGCAACAAGCTCCCCCAGTGTTTCAAAGGGGTAAATGGCCATACCTTTGACATGGCTGGCTTCCGGTGCATTTGCTACAGGCAGGACAGCGGAGCTCTCACTGTCAGATGCTGACAGGAGCATGGGCAGCACACCACTGACGGGACGTATAGAACCGTCCAGGGACAGCTCGCCCAGGTATACAGGATCAAAGCCATTGTCAGGTATCTGGCCGGTCGCCTTAAGGATCCCCACTGCTATTGGAAGGTCATAAGCCGAACCTTCCTTACGGGTATCGCCAGGAGCCATGTTAACGGTTATGCGTCTTACCGGGAACTCAAATCCGCTGTTCTTTATAGCGGACCGGACCCTTTCCCTTGATTCTTTGACAGCCATATCGGCCAGTCCTACGATTTCAAAGCTTGGCAGGCCGTTTGAAATGTCGACCTCTATATCTATTGAGTACCCTCTGATGCCGAAAAGCCCGGTGCTTTTGACCTTGGCCAGCACGGGTTTACCTCCTCTCAGGCGAATCTGCCGGTAAAGCTACGCCTATGCAAGGGCGACAAGCCAAGTCTTTTGATCGCTGCTTCGTGTTCTGCTGTGCCATAGCCTTTATGCTTCTCAAAGCCATATCCCGGATAGATGGCGGAATAATCATTCATAAGCCTGTCCCTTATCACCTTGGCTATGATCGAAGCGGCGGCTATCGATTGAGATCTCCTGTCACCGCCTATGATAGACAGCTGTGGGATCGGGTGGTCATCCAAGCGGACCGCGTCTATAAGCAGATAATCAGGCCGGATATTGCAGCGCTCTATAGCCTGCTGCATAGCTTCCCTGGTAGCATTCAAGATGTTGACTTCATCGATCCTATTATTATCTACTATCCCTACTCCGATGGAAACCGCCTTTTCAAATATCTCATCATATAGGGCCTCTCGTTTGGCAGGAGTCAGCTTTTTGGAATCATCAACACCGGCAATGATGAGTCCTTTTGGAAGTACCACGCAGGCAGCTACTACAGGACCTGCCAAAGGGCCCCTTCCAGCCTCGTCTATCCCCCCAACCAGTGTCCATCCCTCGTTCCAGAGCCTTCTTTCAAAAACCAGGAGCTGTTCGGACTTTTCTTTCGAGCGTGACTCGGCTTCCTTGGTTCTAATGTATTTATCAAACAGCTTTTTGACACTTTTACGTTCGTCGGCTTTGAGCGCTTCCAGGAGTTCTTTTGAGGGTGTGCTTTCTTCGATGATCTGAGCTAATTTATCTACAGTAAGACCCGATATGTCCAAAAAAATCCCCTCCATTTAACTTTAAATATTCGATGCCTTTGTCGAATATCCTCTCAGTGTTAAAAAGAAGGGAGGATCATAGATCATTATCCGGCAGTTCCAGGGTCGTAGCACCCAAAAGACCGGCCTGGTATTCATTTAATATGACTCTCGCGCATCTCTCGGTGTCAGGGACCATGCCCGGCTTGAGCATACCCCTTTTAGCAGCTATCGCTTCCAGGAGCTTATGGCCGTCCTGATTCAAGTCCTCAAGCTTGTATCGCTCCGATAAGTGCCGGGGATACAAACAAGTCATATCTTCCAGGAAATGCGCTGCAACTTCTTCAATATCGATTATTTCTTCCTTGATTGAACCTATATAGGCGAGGTGCAGGCCGGTCCTGGCATTGTCAAGTCTCGGCCACAGCATACCGGGAGTATCCAGAAGCTCAAAGTACGGGGTTATCCTGACCCACTGCCTGGCCTTGGTGACCCCTGGCTTGTCTCCGGTTTTAGCCTTGGCAGCACCTGCGATGCTGTTTATAAAGGTGGACTTGCCAACATTCGGGATACCTACCACCATAGCACGGATAGTCTTGTTGATACCCTTGCGCTGTTTGATTTCCAGCTGCTTTGCTTTGGCAAGATCAAAGAGAAGGTCTCTGACCCTCTTAATGTCCGTGTTGTTCAAGGCATTAGCAGCGATAGCTTTTATGTTTTGCTTTTCGAAGTGATTCAGCCATGTTTCTGTTTTGGTTTTATCTGCATAGTCGCTCTTATTTAACACTACATAACGGACCTTGCCCGCATACAGGGCGTTGAAATCCGGATTTGAGCTGCTGGAAGGCGCTCTGGCATCCAAGAGTTCTATCACCATATCAACAAGTTTCAGGCTTTCCTGCATCATCTGCTTTGCCTTGGCCATATGCCCGGGATACCAGTTTATATTCATTGCCGCCACCTCCCTGTGATGTAGGTTGCCTACCTGATTATTGATATCTTATTTATAGGCCATATCCTGAAAATAGCTTTGCCCTTAATGTTTTTCCCAGGTATAAGGCCTACCTCGCCGTCTCTGGAATCCTTGCTGTTATTGCGGTTATCGCCCAGCACAAAATACATGCCTTCAGGGATCTTAAGCTCATCATAATCCTGCATGGGAGGTGCAAGGATATAGTTTTCGGTCAGCGGGACGCCGTTCACATATACTGTGCCGTCTGTAATACGCACCGTTTCGCCCGGAAGGCCGATAACCCGCTTAACATAGTTTACCCTCTGGTCCTTCGGTGTCCTGAACACTATGATGTCACCTCGCCTGGGTGTGCCAAGCAGATATCCGGTTTTATACAAGATCACTCTTTCATTGTTGTTGAGTGTGGGACGCATGGAAGAGCCTTCGACCAGAACCGTCTCAATTATGAATGCCCGGATCAGAAGGGCGGCTATAACCGCTGTCATCAGTGAAAAGACCCAGCCTTTAAGCTCCCTGATAGCATCAGATTTTAAAAAGTCCTGCAACTAAAGCACCTGCCTGATTTGAGACAAAATCAATATGGGACTGTCTCCAGTCCCATACCTTTTGCTTATACTCGTTTTTCTTTGACCTTGGCTGCTTTTCCGACTCGATCTCGCAGATAAAACAGCCTTGCTCTTCTGGCCTTACCCTTACGTACAACCTCAATATGGCTGATCCTCGGAGTATGCAAAGGGAAGGTCCTCTCTACACCTACACCATAGGTTACCCTGCGGACTGTAAAGGTCTCACTTACGCCGCCACCGCTGCGCTTTATAACGATGCCCTCAAATGCCTGGAGCCTTTCACGGCTGCCTTCTACGACCTTTACAAACACCCTGACGGTGTCACCGACTTCAAACTCCGGTATGTCTTTCCTCAGTTGCTCCTGTTCAATGGTTTTGATAAGATCCACCGGTTCCAACCTCCTTCTCATGAAGCGTTCATATCCCGATATACAGGAAAGCGGACCGCTTGTTCTAGTCACTCGCTAGATTATACCATATGGCAATCATGCGTGCAATAGCTCATTTCAATTATTCATATACTTCCGGCTTCTTTATAAGCTCCTGCTTTATTGCTTCCAGAAGCTTTCTGTCATCATCACTCAACTCCGCCTTATTCAACAGATCAGGCCGCTTTTGCAAGGTATTGAGCAGGCTCTGCTTTCTGCGCCACTTTGTGATCTCCTTGTGGTTTCCTGATATGAGCACCTCAGGCACCTTATCTCCCTTATAGTCCTGCGGACGGGTGTACTGAGGGTATTCCAGCAATCCTCCGGTATGGGACTCTTCTGCTATTGATTCCTGGCTTCCCAGAACCCCTGGCAGGAGTCGGGTCACACAATCAATGAAAACCATAGCGGGCAGTTCTCCGCCTGTCAAAACATAGTCGCCTATCGACAGCTCCATATCGACATATCTGTCTATGACCCGCTGATCTATGCCTTCATAGTGGCCACACAGCAGGACTACACCGCTAAGTCCCGCAAACTCGGCAGCCATTGCCTGATCAAGCAGTCTGCCCTGAGGCGACATGTATATCACTCTGGGCTTTTCTTCCTGATATTTCGATAGAACGAAATCCAGTGCATCATATAACGGCTGGGGTGCCATGACCATGCCAGCACCCCCGCCATAAGGGTAATCATCGACTTGTTTGTGCTTGTTGGCTGCAAAATCCCTGATGTTATATATGTTGAGCTCTACTATATTGTTGGCAACAGCTCTTCCAATGATACTTGTCGATATAAAGGGTCCGAACAGCTCAGGGAAAAGGGTCAGCACGTCAAACTTCATTGTCAAGCAGCCCCTCCATATTCGTAAGATCTACTGTCACAAGCCCTGCTCTGATGTCTATATTCTTGACAACCGACTTCAGGGCAGGTATGAGGACTTCTCCTTTATTGCCCTTGACTACATACACATCATTGCTGCCGGTTTGTATCACATCCGTCAAGGTTCCTAAAGTATTCCCCTGTATGGTTTTGACGCTGCTGCCTATCAGGTCGCCTATGAAATAGCTGTCTTCAGGCAGAGCGATGGCCTCACTGCGGGGTATCCAGAAATACTGGTTCCTCAGGGCTGACGCAGACTCAATCGAATCCACACCGGACAGCTTAAGGTACACAAAGCCCTTGTCATATCTGGTGCTTTTTATGTGGTACTCCTTATAGCCGTCTGCTTGCTTGACATATACCCTCTCCAGCTTGTCAAACCTGGCAGGTTCATCGGTAAGGGGCTTGACCTTCAACTCACCCTTTAAGCCATGAGGCTTTAATACAATGCCTACCGAAAAATGAGTCAGCATTTAATCTTCTCCTCAAAGAAAAAGGATTGAGCTGCCCCAACCCTTATAAAATCTCAACTGTGACTTTTTTCTTCTCTTTAGCTGCAGCCGCTTTTACAACTGTCCTTACAGCCTTTGCGATACGTCCCTGCTTGCCGATGACTTTTCCCATGTCTTCAGGTGCAACCCTCAGTTCAAGCCTGATGGTATTTTCGTCTTCTATTTTCTGTACATCGACCTGTTCGGGATGATCTACCAGTGATTTTGCAACAAACTCAAGCAATTCAACCATACAAAATCCTCCTATAGAACACCGTTTTTCTTGAGTAAAGCCCTAACGGTGTCAGTCGGCTGTGCACCTTTTCTCAACCATTCCCTTGCCTTTTCGGCATCGATTTTGATCTCGGAAGGATTGGTATTGGGATTGTAATATCCAATTTCCTCTATAAACCTGCCATCCCTTGGATAGCGCGAGTCTGCAACAACTACGCGATAAAAAGGAGATTTTTTTGCACCCATCCTTTTCAATCTCATTTTAACTGCCATGTTTCTCACCTCCACTGTTGTTATATTTATTCCTAAAACGGTTGTAAACCGTTGGTCGGCTCACATAAAGGGTAATCTGAACTTACCACGCTTCATTCCTTTTCCGCCGGTCATCTGCTTCATGAGCTTCTTTAGCTCTTCATAGGACTTCAATAGCTGGTTCACATCCTGTATGCGCGTGCCGCTCCCTGCAGCTATACGCTTCCTCCGGCTGGCATTTATAATGGATGGATCGAGCCGCTCCTGTCTGGTCATAGACCTGATAATTGCCTGGGTACGCGGGATCTGCTTTTCGTCTATCTTAAGTCCGCCAAGCTTCTTGGAGCTCATGCCCGGGATCATCGAAAGCAGGTCGCTTATGGATCCCATTTTCTGAAGCTGCTCTAATTGCTCAAGATAGTCATCCAGGGTAAAGGTCTGAGTGCGGAGCTTCTTTTCCATCTCCTGGGCTTTTTTCAGGTCAATGCTGGCCTGCGCTTTCTCTATTATTGTGAGAACATCTCCCATGCCCAGTATACGGGATGCCATCCTGTCCGGATGGAAAACCTCAAGGTCATCAAGCTTTTCGCCGATACCTGCAAACTTGATTGGCTTGCCTGTTACAGCTTTTGCCGACAGCGCTGCTCCACCCCTGGTGTCGCCGTCGAACTTTGTCAGTATCATACCGTCTATGCCAAGCTGCTCATTGAAAGCCTTGGCTACATTAACTGCGTCCTGTCCGGTCATAGCATCTACTACAAGCAGGATCTCATGGGGCTTGACTGCAGCCTTTATCGCTTTCAGCTCATCCATCAGCTCTTCATTGATATGGAGCCTGCCCGCAGTATCTATTATGACCACATCATGCAGGTTTTCCCTGGCATAATCAAGGGCTTTACTTGCTATAACAACAGGATCCGCCTGGTCCATCACAAAGACATGTGTATCGACTTTCTCTCCAACTACCTGTAGCTGCTTTTTGGCAGCCGGCCTGTATATGTCACATGCTACAAGCAAGGGCTTGCGGCCCTGCTTTTTCAAATATAGCGCAAGCTTGCCCGCGTGGGTGGTTTTTCCCGCACCCTGCAGGCCGGCAAGCATTATGATCGTCGGCGGTTTAGAGGCGATGACCAGTTTGCTTTGAGTGCCACCCATCAGGGCTGTCAGCTCTTCTTTTACTATCTTTATTACCTGCTGTCCGGGAGTCAGGCTTTCCATTATCTCATGACCTACTGCACGGTCAGTTATTCTTTTGACCAGATCCTTTACAACTATAAAGTTGACATCAGCTTCAAGCAGGGCTATCCTCACATCGCGCATAGCCTCTTTTACGTCTTTTTCGTTCAGCTTGCCCTTACCTGTAAGCTTTTTAAACGCGGATTGGAGCTTTTCAGACAAACCTTCAAAGGCCAAAGGTTCAACCTCCTATTAAATTATTGACCAGGTCTCCTATTTCCAGAATGGCTGTGTCCAGCATGTCCCCCTCTTCGTTATCTGTCCGGTCACGGATCAGCACCAGCTTGTCACGCGTCTTTTCCAGGGCCGCTCGGATCCTGCCGAGCTTTTCAAGTAATTTCAGCTTTTCCTCGGTCTCACTTAGGGTATGCTCTGAGCGCTTAAGTATGTCATAAACACCCTGTTTGCTGATACCGACATTATCTGCGATCTCCTGTAGTGACAAATCGTAGTTGTAGTACTGATCCAATACCAGCCTTTGCTTGTCCGTAAGTAGCTCTCCGTACAAGTCCAACAGCAAGGCCATCTCGGTGCGCTTATCCATATAACATATCACCTGTGAAATTATTTGTCTGGCCTGCCTAACTCATGATCAAAAAGCCGTCAAGTAAAAATACTTAACGGAAAGATTATATACCACTCAATATGACCTAGTCAAGAGAAATTATTCAAGCAAAGCATCGGAAAAAGATTTGGGATCAAAAGGCTGCAGGTCATCCATCTGCTCGCCTACTCCTACGAAGTAGATTGGAAGATCAAGTTGAGCTTTTATAGCAACTGCGATACCGCCCTTGGCCGTTCCGTCGAGCTTAGTCAGGACGATGCCTGTAATGCCTACGACTTCATTGAACTCTGTTGCCTGAGAAATGGCATTCTGCCCTGTAGTAGCATCGATGACCAGCAGGACCTCCTTGCTAGCTTCCGGCATCTCCCTGTCAATTATGCGGTTTATCTTATCGAGCTCATTCATAAGATTCTTCTTATTATGGAGCCTGCCTGCCGTATCACAGATAAGCACATCCATCTTTCTGGATTTCGCTGCCTGTATCGCATCAAATACGACAGCACCGGGGTCTGCCCCCTCCATATGACGAATCAACGGCACGCCGGCCCTGTTACACCAGATTTCAAGCTGTTCGGCCGCAGCAGCTCGGAATGTATCCGCTGCCGCTACAATGACCCTTTTCTCTTCAGCCTTAAGCAGACTTGCCAGCTTTCCAATGGTAGTGGTCTTCCCTACACCGTTTACCCCTACCACAAGGATCACCGCCGGACTGTTCAGCTCAAACCCTTTGCTGCCTTCGCTTAAAATATGGGCGATTTTTTCCTTGAGCATGTTCTTTATGCGGGCAGCGTCTCCGATCTTATCTTCCCTGACCTGCTTTTTCAAGCTTTCTATTATATCATTTGCGGTCCTGACACCCATATCCGATATGATAAGGGTCTCTTCCAGGTCATCAAAGAATTCATCATCGATTTCCTTGTAATAATTTATCAGCTCATCGACCCTGCTCATGATATTGCTCCTGGTTTTGGCCAGGCCTTCCTTCATTTTGGCAAATATGCTCTTTTTGTTCTCCATTTTCCACCTCATCAATACCTTTGGTCTATATCAGCTCACCATTTCATCAAACCTGACCGATATCAGCCTGGACACACCCTTTTCCTCCATGGCAATGCCATACATAATATCACTTACTTCCATTGTTCCCTTCCGGTGTGTAATAATGATGAACTGTGTGCCCTTAAGCTCCTTAATGAAGCGGCTGAATTGATAGACGTTGGTGTCATCCAGAGCTGCATCTATCTCATCCAGTACACAAAAAGGCGTAGGTTTATGCTTCAATATTGCAAAAAGGATCGCAATAGCCGTCAGGGCTTTTTCACCGCCTGAAAGCAAGGACAGGCTTTGCAGCTTTTTCCCCGGTGGCTGAGCAATGATATCTATGCCACATGAGAGAACATCATTCTCATCCTCGAGCACAAGCTCCGCGTGGCCACCTCCGAAGAGCTCCCTGAAGGTTTCATCGAAGTACTTGTTGATTATGGCAAACTCCTCTCTGAACTTCTTGTCCATGGTTATAGTTATGTCTTTAATTACCTTTTTCAGGTCTTCGATCGCTGCCAGAAGATCCTCCCTCTGACTGGTCAGGAATGTATATCTGTCGCTGATCCGCTGGTATTCACCAATGGCATTGACATTGACTTCACCAAGTGCCGCTATGTCGTTTTTGATTTTTAGGATCTCCTGGTTTATTGCAGTCAGAGTCAGGCTCTCATCCTTGAATTTCAGAGCATTGCTATAAGTGATCTCATACTCGTTCCATATGTTGGCCTGAAAGTTCTCAAGCTCTGCTTCAAGCCTGGAAGTCTGTACTTCAAACTGATGTTTTTTAATGGTCAGCTCTTCAATCGACAGACTCCATGCCTTAATATCCTTTTCAAGCTCAGAAAGCTGCTTCTCATTTGCACTGTAAGCTTCTTCATTATTTTTTATCAGTGCTGAAAGCCCTATGGCATCCTCTTCAGCCTGCCTGAGGCTTTCCTGTGTTTTGGATGAATCCAGCCTTATCCTCTTCTCCTCATCAGAGTTCAAGGTGCGTTGCTGCTCTTTCAGGAGGATATCCCGCTTATACCCGGCCCTTTCATCTTCAGCCCGCTTCATCCGGTCGCATAGTGACTGGATCTCCTGGCTTAGTGAAGCAATTTTCACACGTATATCCGATGCTTCTCTGTTTAGCTCTTCCTTCTGGCCGGCAAGTATTTTGGTGAAATCTTCGGATAGCCTTGCAGCCTCGCTTATATCGGCATTTTTACTTTCAAGCACCTTAAGCTCAGATTCTGCATTTTTGATCAGTTCGTTGACTTCTTTTTTGTTCTGGGCGATAGTGTTGTTTTCCGCCTCAAGAGCTGCCATTTCCCTGTCAGCATGGGCGATCAGTGATAAGCTAGTATTACGGGCCTCCTCTTCCTTGGCCTTCTGCATCGTTTCCTGCTTAAGGTCGTTTTCCAGGATATCCAGGGCTTCTTTATTGGCCTTGTGGGAATAATAAAGCTCTGCCTGCTCTGCCTGCTGTTTCTCAAGTAAGGCTTCAAGGGCCTGGATAGTATCCGCCAGCTCAATCAGCTCACGATTTCGTCCAAGGATGCTTGAACCTTTGGACCCGTTGCTTCCTCCTGTCATGGACCCTCCCGCATTGATTATATCTCCGTCCAGGGTCACGATCCTAAAGGTGTGAGAAAATCTTCTGGCTATCCTTATGGCTGCATCCAGATCTTCTGCTATGACCACACGGCCAAGCAGGTACCCTATTATCTCACTGTATTTTTTCTCGCAGGTTACAAGCTCTGAAGCTATCCCGATACATCCCTTCATGCTGATTACGCTTCTTTCATCAGCATTCAGGTACCTGCCGCGCACAGTTGATATAGGCAAGAATGTTGCGCGGCCATAATTGTTGACTTTAAGGAATTCTATCAGGGCTTTTGCATCTTCTTCATTTTCAGTCACTATATGCTGAAGGCTCGGGCCAAGCACGGTTTCGATCGCTGTCTCATATTGCCTGGGTACACTTATTATTGAAGCTACTGCCCCGCACACCCTTCCGGCAAGCTCATGGTTTTTGCTGCAAGCCAGTAGGATCTCCCTTACGCTCTTGTTGAAGCCTTCATAACCCTTTACCATATCATCCAGAAGCTTATACCTGGATTTTTGGCCTTCAAGCTGCTGTTTAGTTTGCTGGATGGTCGAGTCCATAGCTGCAAGGGTATGTTTTGTATCACGAATCAGCTGTTCAAGGCTTTGCTTATGGAGTTGCTTATCACATATACGCTGGCTGGTTAACATAATATTATTATGTATACTAGCAAGCTTGTCCATCAGTTCAGCCTTGCTCTGCTCTTTTTCCCTGTACAGGCTCACTATCTGCTGTTGCCTGTTGACCAGGTGGTCTTCCATCGTACGAAACCGCGTCAGCTTTTCTCTGCATTCAGATATTTTATTTAATACCTCGATAATGCTCCCTTTCGATTCTTCGATCGCTTTCTGCTTTTCTGCCAGTTTCGTATCCAGCAGTGTTATATCGGATACCAGCTGTTTGAGCCTGGTTTCATTATCGGCCAATTCTTTCTTTTTCCCATCCAATATCGCAGTCAGTTCAGCCAACTCTTTGTCCTTTGCTTCTGCAGCTTGCTTATCACCCGCTATTTCATCTACCAGGCGCTGGTTATCCTTTTCAAGCTGTTTCAGCTTTTCATGATAAAGGTTGAGCTCACCTCTTAACCGTTCTGCGGTGTTGATAAGATCAAAATGCTGCTTTTTGAGCCTGTCAGTCTCGTCTTTGAGCCGGTTAAGCTCATCAGATACTTTGATCTTCTCCTGCTCTTTCAGCTCCAGCTCGTCTTTTCTTTTCAAAATCTCAGCATGCAGCTGCTCTGACTGGGTCTTGAGCAGGCCTATCCTATCCGAATGGCGGTTGTATTGGTGCAAAAACTGGTTTATCTCCAGCAGCTTCAGCCTGTCCTTGTACTTAAGGTAAACCTTCGCTATCGCTGCCTGTTCCTGTAATGGCTCCAGCTGCAGTTCAAGCTCTGCTATTATATCTTCTACCCGGGTGAGGTTTTCATAAGTTTTTTCTAGCTTTCTTTCGGCTTCCTCCCGTCGGGTTTTATACTTTACTATACCTACTGCTTCCTCAAATATGTATCGCCGTTCTTCAGAACGGTTGCTCAGGATCTCATCGATCCTGCCCTGGCCTATGATAGAATAGCCCTCCTTGCCTATTCCGGTATCCATCAAAAGCTCGATTATGTCCTTAAGCCGGCAGGCGCTTCGGTTGATATAGTATTCACTTTCACCTGAGCGGAACACCCGGCGTGATATGGTCACTTCCGTATATTCTATAGGGAGGACCAGGTCGCTGTTGTCTATGGTTATGGATACTTCGGCAAAACCCAGCGGTTTTCTGACCTGTGTGCCGGAAAATATTATATCCTCCATTTTGCTGCCGCGAAGGGATTTGGCGCTTTGTTCACCAAGCACCCAACGGATCGCATCGGCAATATTGCTTTTTCCGCTGCCGTTCGGGCCTACAATAGCTGTTATCCCCTTGTCAAAGTTCATATATATTTTGTCTGCAAAGGATTTGAATCCGTATATTTCAAGCTTTTTTAATATCAACCCAAACACCCCGTAACTGATTTAAGTATGCCGCAAAAAACTATATGAGCTCAAGTTGCGAGAGATATGCTGTTATAAACTCTTTCCTGTACATCACAAGGGCTTCGTTTTCCCATTTGGCTTTCAAACAGAATCTCGGAACATCATGTTGCTTCGATACACTGATTTTTATTCCACCCTTGTCCCTGTGAAGCTTTTCGATATTTCCCCTTTTATTCCCTATGGCCTTTGACAGCTCCGCCGGGTGGACAGAAAAATCAACAGACCTGACCGCTGGAGGTATTATGGAATCGATAATGTAGGAGAACCACTTGTAATAAATCCTGCTTTCCACCAGCTCGCCAAAAGCCGGATGATACGGTCCCTCTCTAAAGCCTGATCCGGTATCAAGCTCTTCATTAGCCTGCAGTCCTGTTCGTATGACCGGTATATTGCTGTTTTCAAAAAGCATCTTTAAAATGCTGACCCTTTCGACAGCCTCATCTACTGTCAGAGGATGGTACCTGCCCTTATCCAGGAGTTCTTCCAAAGGTGCTCCCTTGAGCACAAGGGTTGGATATATCCTTACCAGATCAGGTCTCAGGCTTATCATATCAATGGCTGTCTTTACTGATCTCCCGAATGTATCCTCCGGTAAACCCGTCATCATCTGCAGGCCGAGGGCAAAACCCTGCTTTTTGATAAGCTTAGCGGAGTCAAAAATGTCAGCTGCCTTATGCCCCCTGCCGCTGGCAATAAGAACGTCATCGTCGGTAGACTGTATGCCCAGCTCTATGGTCGTCACACTGAGTTCCTTTAGCATCGATAGTATATCATTGCTTATATAGTCAGGCCTTGTAGATATTCGTATTCCAAAGGCCAACTGCTCTTCTATGTACGGCCTGGCCATTGACAAGATCTCCTGCTGGAGCTCCTTTGGCAGACAAGTAAAGCTGCCTCCATAGAAGGCGATTTCACGGCAAGGGTTATCCCTGGTGACTGTTGACATCCCAGTGTCAAGCTGGGCAGCAACATCAGCTAATTGTGATTTTTCGTGCATGCCTGTAACCACATGCTGGTTGCAGAATACGCATTGATGCTTGCATCCGAGCATCGGAATGAAAACAGGTACAATTTTCGTGCACTTATGTTGTGAGTTTTCTAAGTGCTTCATGTGCTGCATTCTGTTCAGCTTCCTTCTTGCTTTTTCCCGTTCCGACGCCAATTACCTTGCCGTTGCTGCTGACCTGGGCTGTAAATTGTTTATTATGGTCAGGACCTCTCTCATCGATAATCTCATATGTTATATCTGTGGCTGATTTGCTTTGAAGCAGCTCCTGAAGCTGGGTTTTGCTGTCCCATTGGCCGTTGTTGGTTGAATGTCGCTCAATAGCAGGTCTAAGCTGCTTCAGGACGAAATCCCTTGCCCTTTCAAAACCTCCGTCAAGATATATAGCGCCTATGACCGCTTCCATGGCATCGGCCAGGATGGAATCCCTGTCCCTGCCACCGGATATCTGCTCTCCCCTGCCAAGCAGCAAAAACTCACCCAGGCCCAAATCTCTGGCCGCATTTGCCAATGTGGTTTCAGAGACAACACCTGCCCTTAGCTTGGTAAGGCTCCCCTCGGGCAGATGGGGAAAAGTTTTATAGACATACTCGCTGACTGAAAGACCGAGCACTGAGTCACCCAGGAACTCCAACCTTTCGTTGCAGTCCGCTTTGGTTTTGGACTCATTTGAATAGGAACTGTGCGTCAGCGCAGTCTTTAAAAGCGTTGTATCCTTGAACTCATATCCAAGCTTTGAACAAAGCCTTTCATATAATCCAGAACTATGATGCATATGTTCGTTCATCAATAAGATATCACATCCTTGTCCGGGGTCGTACAGTATGATTATAAACTTAATGGGAGCTTTTATCAATAAAATTGAGGCTGCAGAAAGAAAAAGAGCCATTTGGCTCTTTACTTGATTCTATTTACTCTCATTTTTGACTATGATGAATGCATTCAGCCCGTCAAAGGAACTGGACATTGCGGCATGTACTTGTGCCTTTCTGTCTGTATCGGGCACATAATCAATGTCACATTCAGAAACCTTTGGTATATAAAAAATAGAGGTATGGAAATATAAGATAATTGCGGTTCAAGAGCGGGTTCCCATCGATGGATGGGAACCCATTGGAGAATAATTGCGGATTAAGAATTCTTTTTAATGTATTCAACTACATCGCCGATGGTATTAATCTTTTCAGCTTCTTCGTCTGGTATCTCCATATTGAATTCTTCTTCCAGGGCCATGATAAGCTCAACGATATCCAGCGAATCAGCGCCAAGATCATCTATAAAAGAAGATTCCATCGTAACTGCTTCGGGCTCGACACCAAGCTGCTCACAAACGATATCCCTTATCTTCTCAAACATCCTGTGTCACCTCCCTTCAAAGATCAAAGATATTTTATAATAATATCTATTATTATGCTTAGATATTATTACATAAACATGCCCCCGTCAACATGTATTACCTGCCCGGTAATATACCTGTTTTCATCGGGATACGAGAAAGCCTGCCCAGATGGGCTGCATCTCCCGGTTCGCCGTATCTTCCAAGGTGTATATGCACCGGAATGGCATTTTAATACCCATCATTCGATATACAGATGCCAGATTGGGTATGCCCGGTCTTTTTGTCTGCAATGTCAAAAAGGTTCCTGATGACAGGATGATTCATATTACTAAGCCTGATCCACGCTAAGCTGAGGTATGATGCTGCTTATGCTGCTGAGTACCTTATTGTCAAGAAAGAGCTTGCCCTGACGAATAGCGTTTTTGATGGCCTTTGCGTTTGAACTGCCATGGGCTTTGATAATGCCGCCATTTATCCCAAGCAAGGGGGCTCCGCCTGTTTCTGCGTAATCCATTTTTTGCTTGAAACCTGATAAACCGGGTTTTATTAGCATAGCCCCGATCTTTCTGATCGTGGTCTTCATCAGCTCTTCCTTTATCATGCCAAAAAGGTTCACTGCCAGCCCTTCTGTGTACTTCAGCACGATATTACCGGTAAACCCGTCACAAACAAGCACATCGACCACACCTGCAGGCACATCCCTTGCTTCTATATTGCCGACAAAATTGATGCGCTTCAGGTCCTTCAGGATATGATATGCAGACTTGTACACCTCTGTGCCCTTGCTTTCCTCTGTGCCTATGTTCAACAGGCCGACAGAAGGCTGCTTTCTGCCCAGGACCTTTTCCATATACACGGAACCCATTATGGCAAACTGGACCAGGTTTTCAGGCTTGACCTCGGTGTTGGCGCCGGCATCTATAAGCAGCGTACCGTTTCCTCTGTTGGTCAATACCGGTGCCAGGGCCGGACGATCGATCCCCTTGATCCTGCCTACCTTCAGAAGGCTTCCTGCCATGAGAGCCCCCGTATTGCCGGCAGATATGAATACGCTGTCAGGATCCTCCTTCACAAGCTCAAAGCCTCTGACCATCGAACTGTCCTTCTTTTTTCTGATAGCTGCCACAGGACTGTCCTCCATGGTGATGACCTCGGATGCATGCACTATTTCAAAGTGATCCATTGGAGCGTTTAGGCTCTTGAGCTGTGCCTTGAGCTGGTCTGAATCTCCTGTCAGAGTAATACTAATGCCATACTCCAGGACCGCTTCCACACTGCCCTTGACGATTTCTAAGGGAGCGTTGTCTCCGCCCATGCCGTCTACTATGATTCTCACATCAATTACCCCTTTCTTTGGAATCGACCGATACCAGGATAAACTTACCTCTGAAAGCTTCTTGCTGCTTCACCTTTATGATTACCCAGACAAAATACTTGTTGCCTCTGACTCTGTTTACCTGCGCCTTGGCCACCAGCTTGTCCCCCGCATAGATAGGCGTTTTGTACTTTATGTTCGCCACACCTGTCAGGGCTACCTTGGCATCTATTACAGCGATAGCCAAAGACTCAGCCTGGGCGAAGATATAGTGGCCTCTGACTATCTTGGTCTTTTCGAATACCATATCATTTGTTGTCTGCAGGATGGAGATGCCGCTGACACCGAGCTCCAGGTCCACGATCTCACCTATCACCTCTTTGGCTTCTATTGTTTTTATCTTGCTGTAGTTTTCAGAAGCCACATTACGGATCCGTTCTCTCAACTCCGGTATGCCCAGCTCCAGCCTGTCCAGACGTATGGTTTGTATGCTGACGTTAAACTCCTCACTTAATTCCTCGTCCGTAATAAAGGGATCTGCTATGAGCCGTTCCATCAACAGGTTCTGCCTTTCCTTCTTGGGAACCGATTTCCTGGCCATATACGTCACCTCAGTTTATGTATTCATATCTAATACTAGTACCAAGTATTAAAAATAGTATAATGGAAGCTTGTTTTTTTTGCAATAATATATAAAAAAACTACCCTGCCTAGGGGTAGCTTTTTTAATTACTCGCCTACCTTCAAAACCTGTTTTTTATTGTAGAAACCGCAATTTTTGCAGATACGGTGAGTAAGCTTCATTTCTCCGCACTGCGGACATTCCACTGTACCCGGAGGAGTCAGCTTCCAGTTTGCTCTTCTTTTGTCCCGTCTTGCCTGGGATGTCTTCTTTTTTGGTACTCCCATTTTTACACCTCCTTACCTTGTCCGTTATAATACTCCTTCAGTGCTTCCAAACGCTCATCGATCGTATGATCAGAGCTTTTTGCATCAGTGCACTTGCATGACTTCTCGTTCAGGTTGACACCACACATTGGACACAGCCCTTTGCAATCTTCACGACATTGTCTGACAGAGGGTATCTCCAGTATCAGAAACTCCATGACTATATCGGTCAGATCGATTTGATATCCCTGGTAAGCAAAATAGTCAGGGTCCTCCTGCTCGGGGATGTCCTTCAGCTTTGCTTCAAATCCAAAATCCAGGTCGTATTCGAAATCTCCCATGCACAGTCTGCACATAAGTATGGCAGTACCCTTTACCGATGCATTCATAACCAGCATCTCACCGACATTGGTTATCCTGCCATCTACATGCAAGGGGCCTGGAAAGCTGATCGGCTCTCCCTGCCACTGGACATCCTTTAGTGTAAGCTCACCTTCAAATTCCAGGCTGGCTCCCGTGTCCCTTTGAACTTCGGTAATATCGATCTTCAAAGGCCAATCACCTCATTCAAAGCGGAGGTCAAGTGGAAAATTAAAATATTCCAGCCGAAACCTCCGAGTTCTAATTATATACAATCCGGATACAAGCTGTCAAGTATAACTGCAGCCTATCTGAAATTCAGCATGTCAGCTCCAGTGTTTCTCTGGCTATCATCAGCTCTTCATTTGTCGGGATCACAAGCACTTTTACCGGTGAATCATCCGTCGATATCATGCCTTCCATGTTCACGCGGCCCAGGATCTGCTCATTTCGTTCAGGATCGAGCTTTATCCCCAGGAACTCCAGACCCTTGCATGCTTCGCTTCGTACTCTGGGTGTATTCTCTCCTACTCCGGCGGTAAATACTACACAATCCAGTCCACCCATCGCAGCGGCATACTGGCCTATATATTTCTTCACCTGATAGTTGAACACATCAAGTGCCAGCCGGGCTCGCTCGACATTATTGGCTGCAGCCTCCGCCAGATCCCTGAAGTCGCTGCTAACCCCGGATATACCCAGAACACCTGATCTTTTATTCAGGCATTCGTTGATTTCTTCGCTTGTCAAATCTTCCTTATCAGCCAAGAAGCTGACTATAGCGGGATCTATGCTACCTGACCTCGTGCCCATCGGAAGCCCGTCCAGGGGGGTAAAGCCCATGCTGGTATCTATCGATTTACCATACTTTACAGCTGCTATGCTTGAACCGTTGCCCAAATGGCAGGTCACTATCCTGAGCTCTTCTATAGGCCTGCCAAGCAGCTTGGCTGCTTTCAAAGAAACATACTTGTGCGATGTGCCATGGAACCCGTAACGCCTGATTTTATATCTTTCATAGTACTCATATGGGATAGCATAAAGGTAAGCTTCCTTTGGCATCGTTTGATGGAATGCAGTGTCAAACACTGCTACCATGGGTGTTTGCGGCATAATTCGCCTGCATGCCTCTATACCCATGATGTTGGCCGGATTGTGCAGCGGCGCCAGGTCGATATTGGCCTTTATTGCCTTCATTACCTCATCATCGATGATCACTGACTGTGAAAAGCGTTCTCCACCATGCACTACCCTGTGCCCTACAGCACCAATCTCACTCATATCCCTGATGACACCATGCTCTGTTGAAGTCAGGGTTTCAATGACCATTTTGATGGCATCTTCATGGTTTTTAAACTCTGCCTTGAACACTACCTTGTCTTTGCCGGATGACGCATGTATCAGCTGTGAATTGGCTATGCCGATCCGTTCTGCATTTCCCTTGGCCAACACACTCTCGTTGTCCATATCGATCAGCTGATACTTGAGTGATGAACTCCCGGCGTTGATTACCAATATTTTCAATCAAATCATCTCCTAGTTTATATTTCAGCCTGAACAGCGGTTATAGCGACAGCATTCACTACATCTTCAGAACTGCAGCCCCTCGACAGGTCATTGACGGGCTTGGCGAGTCCCTGGCATATCGGGCCTACAGCCTGAGCGCCTGCTAACCGCTGGGTCAGTTTGTATGCGATATTGCCCGAATCCAGATCCGGGAAGATGAGCACGTTGGCTCTGCCAGCCACCGGGCTGTCAGGACATTTGAGCTTGCCTACGCTTTCAACTAATGCCGCATCTCCCTGAAGCTCCCCGTCAAATAAGAATTGGGGTGCCATTTGCTGTGCGAGCTTGGTTGCCTTTATGACCTTATCTACCCTTGGATGTGTAGCGCTTCCCTTTGTTGAGAATGATAAAAGCGCCACTACAGGCTCCATGCCTGCTACCTGCTTGGCAGTTATAGCAGTTGAAACTGCAATAGCTGCAAGCTCTTCTGCATCCGGGTCGGGATTGACTCCGCAGTCTCCGTAAATTAAAGTGCCATTTTTGCCGAACCTGCTATCAGGCAGCTCTATAACAAATACGCTGGATACAACCTTTATGCCAGGCGCGGTTTTTATGATCTGGAGAGCAGGCCTGAGAACATCTGCCGTTGCATTGATCGAACCGGCCGCCATGCCGTCGGCATCGTCCTGCTTTACCATCATAGTACCGAAATACAGAGGGTCTTTAAGAGTCTCATATGCCTTGTCCAGAGTCATGCCCTTGTTCTTTCTCAGCTCATACAGCTCATTGGCATAATGATCTATTTTATCTGATTTTAAGTGATCTATAATAGTAACACCCGTGAGATCTGCTCCATCTGATTTGCTTTCGATCTCTTGGGGATCACCCAGCAGTATTATTTTGGCTACGCCGGCCTGTGTTGCCATGGAAGCAGCCTTTATTATGCGTGGCTCAGTACCTTCCGGCAGTACGATCGTCTTCCCCAGCTTTGATGCCCTTTCTCTGATTTCCTGCAAAACACTCATAGAAAAACTCCTTTCAAAATGTGAACATATAATAGTACAACCTAGTTTTATTCTACAAGAAACGCTAAAATCCTTTAATAAATCACAACCTATATTATTTTATGACTTTTCCCCTTGTTTATTGGTCTGGTTATATATAAAATCAACTAATGGAGGCATTATACCATACATAGTATTTGATATGGCACAAATACTATCCTTCAGGAAAAACAAGGAGAGTTTATGAAAGTACTTGGCATAGTATCAGAATACAATCCCTTTCATCTTGGTCATTTATACCACCTGAAAGAATCCTTGAAAGTAATAAAGCCGGATTATACCATAGCGGTAATGTCCGGCAACTTCACTCAGCGAGGCGAACCTGCGATCATTGATAAATGGCTGCGGACGGAAGCCGCCTTGCGCTGTGGTATAGATCTTGTCCTGGAACTGCCTGTGGTATATTCAACGCAGAGTGCTGAGTTTTTTGCATATGGCGCAGTACAGATCCTGAATCAAACCGGCCTTGTCACCCATATGAGCTTTGGCAGTGAAACGACTGATCTTGACACTCTCTGGCATCTGGCAGAGATACTGACAACTGAGGATGCCGGCTTCAAGCTGAATTTAAAAGGCTTCCTCCTGCAAGGTATGTCGTTTCCCGCAGCCAGGCAGCATGCGATAAGGGAGTACCTGCAGCAGACGGGAAGGCTGCATTCCGAAAGCCAGAAGATCAGCAGCCTCATCATCGGTTCCAATACTATCCTCGCTGTAGAATACCTCAAGGCATTGAAGAAAACGGACAGTCACATTGTCCCTGTTATAATCAAGCGAATCGCTTCAGCATACAACTCAACTGTTTTGAGAAAGGGCATAACCAGCGCTGCTTCCATACGGAAGGAGTTCTATAAAAATGGTCTTACAACAGGCCTGATGGAGTCAATGCCCAAGGCTTCATATGACGTGCTTGCCGGCGCAGTCGAGAGCGGCAGGGGCCCGTCAATACCCTGCAAACTTGATAGCCTGGTACTTGGTCTGATCAGGCGTTCCAGCAGGGAGGAGATCTCCCAATGGATGAATGTAGAAGAAGGGCTGGAAAACAGGATAAAGGAATCAGCCCTGAATGCATCAGGTACTGAGGACCTGATCGCATCACTCAAAACCAAGCGTTATGTACGGACCCGCCTGAACCGCATTATCATCCACGGCCTTCTAAACCTTACCAAAGATAGGTTCAGAGAGCTCAACTCCGGTATTGGGCCGAAGTATATCCGCATACTTGGATTTTCATCAAAAGCCCTGCCCCTTCTAAAGGAACTGAAAAACAGCTCCAGGGTCCCTGTTCTAACGAAGGCAGCTCACTATAAGAAGTATGACAGAGACCTTCGTGGGATGTTTGAATATGACATACTTGCGACCGATATATATGCACTTACCCTTGACAGGGATGACCTGCGCAAAGGAGGGCGGGACCTTACACAGGGACCTGTAATGCTCTAGGCAGCTTCCTGCTGCTTTGTAGCACATCCAAAGCAGCTTTCCTGCCGGCTTTTATAGTTTCCTCCACATGATCAAAGCCGAGGGGATTCTGGACATTTATATTAGGGTATATCATAATGGCATTGTCAGGGACTGTATGTCTGATTATCTCAAGCTCCATTACTTCGAAGGACTGCAGTATGATCTCAAGGATGTTGGAAGTAGTGCGATGCTTTCCTCTAAAGCCCACATCTACTCCTATCACTATGTCGCTTCCCATTTCCCGGACCACATTGACCGGTACCCGCTCCAATATACCTCCGTCCACCAATACTCTATCACCGTCATATACCGGTTTGAACACGCCCGGGATAGAGATACTGGCCCTCACTGCCCTTGCTACATTGCCAGTCCTGAGAATGACCCTTTCAGAAGTTATCAGATCTACTGCCGTAACTGCCAGGGGTATGTCCAGTTCCTCGAAATCCTTGTTTCGTGTAAGCATTCTGATCAGGTTTTCCAGCTTATTGCCCTGTATGAACCCTTTTCGGGGCACACACAAGTCATAGCACAACCCGGGTTCAAGATTATAAGCTATGCCTTCCATCATTTTTGGCGATACTCCGGCAGCATACAATGCACCTATTATTGCGCCGATGCTGCTGCCAGCTATGAAATCCGGTCTTATGCCAAGCTCTTCCATCACCTGCAAAACTCCTATATGAGCAAACCCCCTGGTCGCTCCCGCTCCTAGCGCCAAACCTATTTTGGGTTTTCCCTTCATAGAACCACTCCCTTTTTAATACATATATTATTGGTTTAGTTCTGCAGATGAAACACCAATTTTAGTGTTTTGGCGGTGGAATGATGAAAAGCTTTTTTTCAAAATTAAAAAAGACTCATGCCCTGCTCCCTGTTATTTTTGTCTCGCTGCTTCTTTTCTGTATACTGAAGTATCCTCAGGATACATATCACGCTGCCTTATCCGGGCTTGAAATATTCCTTAAATCTGTCTTCCCCGCTCTGCTGCCCTTTTTTATAGTCTCCGATCTGATGATCGACCTTGGGATCATCGATTTTGCTGCTGAATTGCTTAATCCTCTGATGCGTCCGCTCTTTCGCTGCTCCGGAAAAAGCTCGTTCATATGGATAATGAGTGCTGCATCGGGATACCCGTCAGGAGCCAGGATGGTGGGGTCTTTAATCAGGGAAAACAAGCTTGATGTCGATGAAGGCCAGCGTATCCTCTCCTTTTGTTCGACATCCGGCCCGCTTTTTATGGTAGGTGCAGTTGCGGTCGGCATGCTGGGCACCGTGGAGGGAGGCAGGGTGATTCTCATAAGTCATTATCTGGCTGCAATTGTGCTGGGAATCATATTCAGGTTTTACAGGAGTAATAGGTTGTCGAGGAGAACGGACAAGGTCAGCCTGCGGAAGGCACTGGATGTCTTTCGCAAAGCCGTGTCAAAACAGAAAAAGCCCTTTGGAGAGCTGATGGGCAAGGCTGTTAATAACTCGGTCAGTGTTCTGCTTGTGGTAGGCGGATATATAATGCTGTTTTCAGTGGTTATAAAGCTCATGCTCAATACAGGCTTGATAGGCCATATATCTTCGTTCGCATCTACTATTCTAAAAGGCATTGATGTCGATCCTGTCCTTTTGAGCGGCATTCTGGGCGGTATGTTGGAAATAACAACGGGAAGCAAGATAATAAGCCAGGCAGCAGTATCGATGCAGCTAAAAATCGTTGCAGTATCGTTCATCATTGGCTGGAGCGGCATGTCGATCAACGCCCAGGCTGCTGCTCTGCTTGCAGGCAGCGGCATAAAGATCGGCCTTTACATGCTGACAAAACTACTGCATGGTCTGTTGGCAGCCCTAATTTCATATCCAATGACCCTTTGGTTATACCCTGAGGCCGCACAGGCATTCAATCCAGTGGTGCCCGCTTTGCCCGGCTGGAGGGCGAGTTTGGTTTATTCCCTTTATATGTCCTTGCTTAGCCTGATGATCGTATTTGGGTTGTCGGCATCAGTCTATGCGATATACAGGATCAGAAGCAAGGCAGTCTGAGGTATTGGTCTCATCTTTTTTTGCTGTTCAACTCCTGCCTGTTTTCCTGCAGGACATTAAGCTGCTGTGTCAGGTATTCGATAACGTCTCCCAGTACGGAATCCGCATATTCCTTGGCGCCAAGCCTTATCTCTTTTGCATTGTTCTGGGCATTTTCAATGATCTCTCTTGATTGCTTGTATGCCCTTTGGGTTATTTCATTTTCGTCGATCAGCGCTCTGATTTTTTGCTCTGCTTCCTTGGTGATTGCTTCTGCCTCTTTCTGTGCCTCTAGCAATATCCGCTGTCTTTCCTTCTTGATCCACTCCGCCTGCTTGATTTCATCAGGTATGCTGAGCCTGATATCTTTGATGATTTCAAGACACTTTTCTTTGTCGATCAAGGATTTGGAGGTAAAGGGAAGGTTCATGCCTTTTTCAAGCTCGTCTTCCAAATTGTCCAGTAGTGAGAAAATGTTCATCTTAGCCCCCTCATACTCTTTCATTTGTATTTATTTTCAATGTCAGCTATGATCTCATCCGGTACAAGGCCTTCAATGGAACCGCCCAGGCTAGCCACCTCTCTTACCATACTTGAGCTTAAATAAGAATATTTGTGGTCTGTCATTATAAACACAGTTTCAATGCCCGGCTTCAGCTTTTTGTTCATCAAAGCCATTTGAAATTCATACTCAAAATCAGAAACTGCCCTCAATCCCTTGATTATCACGCTTGTATTTTTGCTTGCTGCATATTCGACCAACAGACCTTCAAAATTGTCTACAACAACATTGGGAATATGATGCGTAACCCTTCTGATCATATCGATACGTTCTTCAACTGAAAACGTCGGCTTCTTGCCGCTGTTTTTCGCTACGGCTACTATAAGCAGGTCAAACAATCCGGCCGAGCGCTTTATCACATCCAGATGGCCGTTTGTTATGGGGTCAAAGCTCCCCGGGTACACTGCTGCTCTCATTTGACTGTTCCTTTCTGTAAAAGCTTATGCTCGTATTACCGTAACGTCGGGTGTCGAACCTGGTGAAATCCCCTGCGGTGTCAGGCTGGTCATCAGTAGTCATATGCTCTACGATTATAATGCCGTCATCCCTTACTATCCTTGATTCTGAAAGAGCCATGATGACCGGTAATTCAAAATCCCTGTCGTAAGGCGGATCCATGAAGACTATATCGAAGACGAAGCCTTTATCCTGTAAGCATTTGATGGCTCTCAGCACATCCATGGGCATAACGACGGTATTCTCAGTACAGCCCAGAGCTTTACAGTTGTCCCGGAGTACAGCCAATGCCTTGCGATCCTTTTCAACGAAAACAGCTATATTGCTGCCCCGGCTTATAGCTTCAAGACCTAGATTGCCTGTGCCTGCGAAAAGGTCCAGCACTGTGCTTCCGGGCAGCCTGCTGTGTATGATGTTGAACAACGATTCTTTTACTCTATCGGCAGTCGGTCGTGTATTGTTGCCGTTCAACGTCTTAAGGCTTCTTCCTTTCAGACTGCCTGATATTATGCGTAGCATATCGTCCATGACCCTTCGCATTAAGATCATTAATACCTGATTACTCATGTTCCTATTGGTATTTTAGCACAATTAAACCAGCAGAACAAGAAAGCCCGGATAGAAGTATATTTTGCATATAACTGCAAACAATAAGCCTTAGTTGAGATGTTTCCAACATCCAACATAGCTCTTCCTTCAATTTCTCCTCTCCCAATCCTGGTGACTGGCAGTCACCAGCTTTTTTATACATAAAGGGAACAGGCATCAAACCTGCTCCCACGCTCTAAAGTTATTTGGGCTGCTTTCTGCTCATCTGCTTCTCAGCCTGTTCTATCATCTTCTTCACCATCTGACCGCCGATTGAGCCAGCCTCTTTGGAGGTTAGATCACCATTATAACCTTCCTTGAGATCAACGCCAAGCTGATCCGCCACTTCAAACTTCATTTTGTTGAGAGCATTTTCAGCTTCAGGTACAGCTTTTGGTTTGCTCTTCCTGCCAGCCATGGTTTCACCTCCGATAACTTTAGTAATGTTAATTTAACCCGGGTAGAAAAAATTACTCGTGATATCGGAGGTGTTTAATCTGACATTGCTGCCAGTTTATTATGCTTTTCCAGGCAAATCTCGATTATTTTCCTGCAGCCGGCCTGGTCCGCCTTTTCCAGGACCTCTTTAGCTGCTTTCTGGGCGAAGGTGAAAATATCCATATTCATAAGCGGATTGGCAATTGTAAATTGCGGAAGCCCATGCTGCCTGATGCCGTATAGGTCGCCTGGCCCTCTGAGTTGCAAGTCTTTTTCTGCCAGGTCGAAGCCGTCATTGGTTCTGACCAGAGCCATCAACCGGGCTTTGGTAGTTTCGTCTTTCGCATCGGAGATCAGTATGCAGTATGAAGGCTTGTCCCCTCTCCCCACTCTGCCCCGGAGCTGGTGCAGCTGGGCCAAGCCGAACCGTTCTGCGTTTTCTATAGCAATGACAGTGGCATTGGGGACATTGATTCCAACCTCGATCACTGTGGTTGACACAAGTACCTTGATCTGTCCTTTCGCGAATCTTTCCATGATCTTTTCTTTTTCATCCGGGTCCAGCCTGCCATGGATCAGCCCTGTTGTTATGCCCTTCAAATGGGTTTTGGTCAGCTCAGCATATAGCTCCTCTGCTGATTTCATGCCATCACTTGCGTTTTCTATTTGCGGACATACGATGTAGGCTTGTTCGCCTCCCAATGCTCTGTTTCTGATAAAGTTGTAAAGCCTGTCTCTAAGGCTGGATGGTATGAGATGGGTCTTCACAGGCATCCGGCCGGGCGGTTTACCCTCTAATATGGATACATCAAGGTCTCCATACAGGGCCTGTGCAAGTGTTCTTGGTATAGGCGTAGCTGACATAACCAGAAAATGGGGCATCGTACCCTCACCCTTGCTGCGGAGCAGCATCCGCTGCCTGACCCCAAACCTATGCTGCTCATCCGTTATTACCAGCGCCAGGTCTTTAAATAAGACGTCCTGCTGTAATACAGCATGGGTACCTATAACTATATCCGTTGTGCCCTCCGCAATGGATCTTTTGACCAAGGACTTTTCAGCATTGCTCATTCTGCCTGTCAGTAATGACAGTCTGATGTTGGTTTTCTCAAACATCCGGCTCATGGTTTCCATATGCTGCCTTGCTAATATCTCTGTTGGGACCATCATGGCGCTCTGATGACCTGATGCGGCAGAGGCGCACATTGCAGCTGCAGCTATGACTGTTTTACCGGACCCCACATCTCCCTGGATCAGCCGATTCATAACCTTTTCGCCGGAAAGGTCTGCATATATATCGGTCAATACTTTTTGCTGGGATTCGGTAAGCTTGAAGGGCAGATTGTCTAAAAATTCAGCGACTCTGATATTATCAACTGAAATCCGTTTGCCTGTGATACCGGACCGTAAGGCTTTCCTTTGATAGCCGGCTGAAACCAGCATTGTAAAAAACTCATCAAATTTCAGGCGTTTTCTGGCCAATCGAAGCGATTCAAGGTTGTCAGGAAAATGTATGAGCTTATATGCGCTCGCTTTGGAGATAAGGCCATATTCTTCAGTGGCCAGCCTGTCAAAGGCGTCGATATACTCCCTTTCGATTGAATCGAGTATTGTATGTATCACATTGCGCAAGTCATTCTGTGTAAGCCCCCGGGTCAAAGGATATATCGGCAGGAGCCTGTCCACAGAGTGAATCCTGGGGTCATATGATTCAACAGTCGGGTTTTGCATTTGCAGAATTTTACCCTTACGTGTGGCTTTGCCCCTTATAAAATAGGGTATATCTGGCTTGTATAGCGTTGCCCTGTATGGCTGATTGAACCAGACGCATTCTAGCAGCCCGGTATCGTCGTAGGCTTTTACATAGGTAACGGTCAGGCCTTTTGCCCGCTTTGTCCTTGATGAACCCTCAAATATTGCACAAACAGACGATATCTCGCCGTCAACAACAGCTTCAATAGGTTTTGCTGCCTTGATCTCTTCATAGTCCCGGGGAAAATGATTCAGGGCATCCTCCAGCGTAAGGATCCCCAATCTATGCAGTAAAGATGCTTTCTTGGGCCCTACGCCCTTCAAGGATGATATACTGTCAGACAACCTTTTCATATGCTGTCCTCTGTTAAAGCAAAAGCCGGATTAGCTCCGGCTTATTCTACTGAAATTATATAATAATACAGGGGCTGCCCACCGTCGAGAACTTCCAGATCCAGGTCCGGATATTTTTCCCTAATGTGGGAGGATATCTGCTCTGTGTCCCCGGTCGATGCTTCTTTGCCGTAGAAGATCGTTACAATCTCCGAGTCCTCGTCCACCATGCTGTCGATCAGCCTCATTGTTACCTCGGCGATGTTTTTTCCTACAGCTCCGATCTTGCCGTCTGAGATACCTATTATATCCCCTTCTTCTATAGCTGTGTTGTTGATATTGGTACTTCTGACAGCATAAGTGACCTGCCCCGTTTTTACGTTCGAGATGGCTTCGGTCATAGCCTCCAGATTTTCTTCAAGCGAAGCATCTGGATTGAATGCAATCAAAGCAGCTAGGCCCTGGGGGATAGACTTGGTCGGGATCACATGCAGGGGCTTGTCACTGACCTTGGCCGCCTGACTGGCAGACAGCACTATATTGCTGTTGTTTGGCAAAATAAACAGATTTTTCGCTTTTACGCGGGCAACGCCTTTGAGGATGTCCTCGATGCTCGGGTTCATAGTCTGGCCGCCCTCTATGATGTAATCCGTGTTAAGATCCTTGAAGATGCTTGCGATCCCGTTGCCCATCGATACTGACAATATACCGTATTCCTTTTCGGGTGTATCATCCTTGGCAGGTATATCAAAATCGTTGATATGGCGGTGCTGCTCGCGCATGTTGTCGATTTTTATGTTGGTAAGCTCTCCGAATCTTAAGCCAAGTTGAAGGCCTTTGCCGGGCATATTGGTATGGAAATGCACCTTTATCAGGTTCTCATCGCCGACGACCACAATAGAGTCCCCGAGCTTTTCCAGCTTTTCTTTGAGCTTGTCTATGTCCTGCTCTGTTACATTTGGATGGAGATTCTTTATAAAGAACTCCGTGCAATATCCGAACTCGATCGATTCTTCCTCCATCGGTTCGAACTGGGGAACCTGATATGGGGCGTCCAGATCAAGCAATGACAGATCCAGGTCAAAGTCCTCATCTAGTGCATGGGCGCAGCCCAGGAGTATATATAGATAACCCATGCCGCCTGAATCTACTACACCTGCCTGCTTCAGCACGGGCAACAGATTTGGCGTGTTGTCAAGGGTCTCCTTTGCAACCATGATGATCTTAGAAAAAAACTCTGAAAAATCAGGAGTATTCTGGGCGATCTTTCTGCCTTCCTCTGCAGTCACTCGGGCAACTGTAAGTATCGTACCTTCCACCGGCTTCATTACAGCCTTGTAGGCTGTTTCGGAACCAGCTATCATCGCATCTGCATATTTTACCGTATTTATGCTTTCCTCGCCCTTCAATGCTTTGGCAAAGCCTCGGAAAAGCTGCGAAAGTATAACACCTGAATTGCCCCGTGCTCCCTTTAATGAGCCACGGGACAGAGCATCAGCCACCTGGGTAAGATCATCATTATTTAGTGCACTGATTTCCCTGGCGGCTGACAGCATTGTAAGCGACATATTGGTTCCAGTATCTCCATCGGGTACCGGAAAAACATTCAATGAATTGACTGCCTGCTTGTTTTTTTCTAAAAACTGTGCAGCATATAGGAACATCTGCTTCAGCTTTGCACCATCAATCAAATTCTGGTTCAACTTTGAGTACCTCCTCTTTTGCCCCGGTGAAAGCTAGACCCTAACACCTTCGACTGTAATGTTGACTTTCTTGACTGTAGTACCTGTAAGGTTTTCTACATTGTACTTCACTGTATCGATCACATTCTTAGCGACAGCGGCAATGGAAATCCCATACTCTACGATTATGAATAAATCTATGATTACTTCATTGTCCTGGGTGTAAACCTTAACTCCCCTGGACAGATTGTCAAGGCCTAGAAGCTCTACGATCCCATCGGTTGCCCTCTTGGATGCCATACCAACTATGCCATAGCATCCTATGGCAGTTATTCCGGCTAAGACAGCCAATACATCATCTGATATAATTATCTCACCCAGGGAATTGGTTTTCTTGGCTCCCATCAATATACCTCCTATCAGGCTCTGGTCTTAAAACCTACTGTCGGATGTGCTTTCTTAACGCGTTGCAGCAAAAATAAGCCGCCTAGACGATATAACTATTTTATCTTATAAGATATGAATATGCAACATTGGTTATTATTTTCTTTATCTTGCCAAAACTATAATGTAGTGTTAAAATAGTACTTGTTTTATTCAAATTCTTTGCCTGCAGTTTTCTCGTTTTAAAGGAGGTGTTCGGTAATGGCAAAAGTATGCGATATATGCAATAAAGGCAGAATGTCGGGCAATGCTGTCAGTCACTCCAATAGAAAAGCAAGACGGGTCTGGATACCCAACCTTAAAAAAGTCAGAGTAGTTGACAACGGTAGTCACAAGACATTGAATGTATGCACCCGCTGCATCCGTACTGGTAAGATCAAAAATTCACTTTAAGCGGAACATAAAAAACGTGCGCATGAGCACGTTTTTTTATTTATCTCACTTCTTCAATATAATTATTCCGACTGCTATCAGGCTTATACCCAATATAAAAAACCAGAACCAGGGAGGTGTAGCTGCAAGGATCAGGATAACTCCAACAAATATCAGTAAAATCGGCAGTATCACATTTACAAAATACCACAGTCCTTTTCTTATCCGATATTTGCCCCGCATGCTGATCCCTCCTTTGACGGCCTGATTTACTAATATTATATTCAGCCGCAAAGTTAAAGTGACCGCAATATTTGAGATCTATGACTCAACCGGTCCTGATCAAAGGTTTGAGCGCATATTCTTTATCACCAGTGCCGGTTCGCCGGAGCTGAATATTGAAGAGCCGGACACTATCACATTGGCTCCGGCCTCGATCACAGCCTTTACATTTTCAGAGTTTATGCCCCCGTCCACCTGTATGTCAAGCTGCTTTCCGATGCTATTCGCTTTATCCCGCAGACTTTTTATTTTACTTAGCATCTGCGGAATGAACGCCTGGCCGCCGAAGCCCGGGTTGACTGTCATCAGAAGCACCATATCCAGATCATCCAGAACATAATCCAGTACACTAAGGGAAGTTGAGGGATTCAGGGCTACTGCTGCCCTTACACCCTTTTTTCTTATGGTGGCAAGACATCCCTGAAGGTGATGGAGGACTTCTGCATGCACTGTGATGCTGTCTGCTCCGGCCGCTATGAAATCATCCAGATACTCCATAGGATTGTCCATCATAAGATGCACGTCAAAGGGCAGGTCTGTATACTTCCTGATGCTTTTCACAACAAGAGGCCCTATAGTCAGGTTAGGAACATAATGTCCGTCCATGACATCGATATGGATCATATCAGCGCCTGATCTGTCGAGCATTTCTATTTCCTCACCCAGCCTGGAAAAATCCGCTGATAGTATTGACGGTGCTATTTTAATCACTAATCGTACCTCCTGTTGGCAATTATATCTTTAGCAAGCCTGGCATAGCGGCTGTATCTGCCCTCCGAGATCTCTCCTTCAGCAAAAGCTTCTTTAACAGCGCAGTCCGGTTCATTAAGATGCATACAGCCTGTAAACCTGCATTTGTCTCTGAAGGGTTTGAAATCCGGATAAAATTCCTGCAACTGCTCCGGCTGCAGTTCATTCAGGTCCAATTGGCTGAAACCCGGAGTGTCTATAATCATGCCGCCTTCGTCCAGGATTATAAGCTCAACATGCCTTGTGGTGTGCCTGCCTCTTTGGATCTTCACGCTTAGATCACCGGTCTCAAGCTGCAGCTTCGGGCATAGCCTGTTTATGACAGAGGACTTGCCGACACCCGACTGCCCTGCCAGGGCAGTAATACCCTTGATGCTTTTGACCAGGGCCTCCAGACCTAAATTATGCTTGGCGGAAATGGCATGGCAGGGGTACCCTGTATTGCGGAATTCACCAACAAGCGCCTCGATGCGAGCGCTGTCTGCCAGGTCGGTCTTATTGATGACTATTATTGGCTGAATTCCCTTGTACTCGGCTGATATCAGGAGCTTATCGGTGAGCAGTAGATCGGGTTCAGGGCTTGCTGCTGCTAGTATAACAATCAAATTGTCTACATTGGCGACAGCAGGCCGACCCAGGAAGTTCCTGCGGTCCAGGATATTTTCGATAGTCCCTTCCTGGACATTGCTGCCCGGGTTTATTTCAACATGATCGCCTACAACAGGGATTACTCCGTCCTTTCGGAACTTGCCTCTGGCTCTGCAACGTATCACTCTGCCATCTGAAAATACGTCATAAAAACCACCTACAGCCTTTAGTATAATTCCTGTCATCATTCTGTTGCTGGCTCCTCTTTGCTGAAATCTATCGTCTCCCGGCTGAACCAGATATCATCGATATAAATATCATAGTCAACCTTGCCTTTGCCTTCAACATCAATATATGCAGGACCCTGGGAAAAATCATGATAATTGTTGTATATGACAGTATCGTCAGAGATACGGACCACCTTTATGCGGGCAAAGCCCTGTATGCCTGGTATATCTATTTTAAGGCGCAGTCTTCGGTCCGGTTCGGGTCCGAGGCTTATCCAGAGGTTAATCCTTCTGTCTTCTCTTATCTGTTCCCCCTGAGCAGGATCCTGCCTTATAACGATACCTTTGGCGTATTCGCTGCTATGCTCGCCTTTTACTTCACCTACTTCAAATCCATCATTTATGATCATCTGCTTTGCTGCCTCTTCTGTAAAGCCAACGTAATTTCCTACAAGCTCGGGTCCCTTGCTTATAGTTAGTATGATCTCCGTACCTTCTTCTACCTCCGTGTTCCCCTTGATGCTTTGGTCGACCACATAGCCGCTGGGTTTGTCACTGTATACATATATGGGCTCACCAACGGTCAACCCCGCATTTTCCAGCTCGATCTCCGCAGTCCGCAAAAGCTTGTTGCGGACATCAGGCACTTTGACCATCTTTACACCATCGCTGACTATCACTTCTATTATGCTGTTGGTTTTTACCCTCATGCCCGGCCTGGGTTTTTGTGATATGATATAGTTTTTAGGCACCTCATTGCTGTGCTGGCGCCCGATTACCTGGAGCTTGAGGTTGCTTGATTTTGCGATCGTCTCCGCAAACTTCAGGTCATAGCCTTCTACCTTCGGGACCTCTGACTCGCCTGCACCGAAATGCTGCCTGAAAATGCTGGTTCCGACCAGGGCCAGGGTCAATATCAGTCCTGATATAAACAAAACTGATAAAATGGTGATCAAAGCAGTACGTTTTTTTCGTTTGGTCTCATCGTTCTTTTTCTTCTTCCGCTCAAGTCTGTCTTCATGCAGAACTATCGGAGGCATTACCTGTGTGTTTTGCTCATCATATGCAGCCTTTTCCATATCCTTGCTGACAAAATTGTCGTCGGGTTCTTTAAGTGCTCGCCTCAGGTCTCTTAACATCTCAGCGGTATCCCTGTATCTCAGGCTTATATCCTTTTCGGTAGCTTTCTCTATGATGTATTGAAGGCTCTTTGGGATTTCAGGATTTATATCCCCTACCGGGGTTATTTTCTCCTGTATATGCTTGAGTGCTACGGTAATAGCACTGTCGCCCTCAAAGGGCACCACGCCAGTAACCATCTCATATAAGACTATGCCCAGTGAGTAAATATCGGATTGGTGTCCTACAATGCCTCCTCTGGCCTGCTCAGGCGAAAAATAATGAACAGAACCGATCACATTCGATCCCGCCATCGTTACCGTTGCTGTAGTAGCAGCCCGGGCTATGCCAAAATCGGCCACCTTGACATCTCCGTCATTGCTGATCAGTATATTCTGGGGCTTGATGTCCCTGTGTACTATACCGTTTTTGTGCGCATGACTGAGGGCCTGGCAAATCTGTATACAGATCCTGACAGCTTCTTCCGGCTCCAGCCTGCCTTTCTCTCGTATGTACTCCTTCAAGGTCTTGCCATCGATGTATTCCATTACTATATAATGGATGTCGCCCTCCTGGCCTACATCATATATATTCACAATATTAGGATGAGACAGGCTGGCTACGGACTGGGATTCCCTTTTGAAGCGTAGAACGAATTCCTCATTTTCAACAAGCTCCGGCCTTAGTATCTTAACTGCCACATATCTTTTGAGGAGATGGCATCTGGCCTTATAAACAACAGCCATGCCTCCTCCTCCTACTTTCTCTATGAGTTCATATCTACCGCCAAGTAATTTGCCCAGCAACCTTGTCACCTCTCTTTTTCACAACCGGTATATCTGGCAGCGACTATAGTGATATCATCAGTGCTACCTGCTGCAAGTGCTTTAGCGCCCAATTCCTTCACAAGTTCACATACCGGCAGGTCACCGGAAATATTGCTAAGTTCCTCATCCAGCTTTACATAGTTGCTGAGTCCGTCAGAGCACAAAATAACGATATCACCTTCAGAAATGGTCTCCTCAAATAAGTCGATCTTCAATGTTTCCTCAGTACCAAGTGCTCTGGTAATTATATTACGATTGGGATGCACTGACATTTCATCAGCCGTAATGCTGCCATTATCCAATAGCTCCTGTACCAGTGAATGGTCTCTTGTTATCTGCCTTACCTCATTTCCCTTTATAATATAGCACCTGCTGTCTCCGATATGTGCTATATACACGAGTCCATGGGCAAATACTGCCATGGTCAGAGTTGTCCCCATGCCCAGCAGGCGTTCTTCGGTCTTCGACATGTCATATATCTTCTTATTAGCCTCTGTTATAGCCTGATACAAGCTTTCCACCAAATGCTTTTTGTCCTTGTGGTCCTTTACATTTTCACAGAAATAGGCACTGATAAGCTCAACGGCTGTACGGCTTGCCAGGTCGCCTGCATTGTGACCGCCCATGCCGTCTGCAATAATGATGAACTCACAGCCGGACCCTTCAGGCCCCGGGATGTAGTAGTAGTCCTCGTTGGATTTTCTCTGAGAGCCCCTACACGTGAATGCTCCGTATTCCATATATGCCCTACCCCCGTTCTTTCTCAAGATATGCTGCTTTTAGCTGACCACAAGCACCGTTTATGTCCAGTCCCATCTCACGCCTTCTGGTTACATTTATGCCTTTTGACTGAAGGATCGAAATAAACGTTTTGATTCTATCCTCGCTGCTCCTTTTGCGGCTTAAGTGCTTTACCTCATTAAGCGGTATCACGTTTACATGGCATGGGAATCCACGAAGAAGCCTGCACAGCTCTTCCGCATGCTCCGGTTTGTCATTGGTACCGCTGATCAGGGCGTATTCAAAGGTCACCCTTCTGCCTGTCTTGTCAAAATAGTATCTGGCAGCGCTTATGACTTCAGCTACACTGTAAGCATGAGCTATTTTCATTATCTCTCTTCGAATACTGTCATAAGGCGCATGCAAGGAGACAGCCAAATTTATATTCAAGCCTTCATCTGCCAGTGTATACATTTTAGGCACCAAGCCGCAGGTAGACAAGGTGATATTTCTATACCCTATATTCAAGCCAAGAGGGTTGTGTACCAGCTTGATGAATTTCAACACATTGTCATAGTTGTCCAGAGGCTCACCGCAGCCCATGAGCACAAGGCCGTTGATACTCGGCTTGTTGTGCTCGGCAAGATCATCGTCTGCCGCCAATACCTGCGCAAGCATCTCCCCTGCAGTCAGATTTCTTACCAGTCCGCCCGTAGTGGATGCACAAAAACTGCACCCCATCCTGCAGCCTACCTGTGTCGAAAGACATAGGGTCGTGCCATATGGATATTGCATAGAAACACATTCTATTATATTATTATCACTCAATAAATACAAATACTTTACAGTGCGCTTATCTGATGAAGCCAAACGTTCGAGGGTGACCAGGCGTTCGATTCTGTAGCCGCTGTTTAACTTTTCTATCAATGTAGCAGGAAGGTCTGTCATCTGTTCAAAGCTTGTCGTGCCTTTATGAAGCCATTTGAACAACTGCCTTGCACGGAAAGGCTTTTCATCCAATGATACAAAGATCCGCTCCAGCTCCTCGAGCGTCATATCAAGCAAATCAGGTTTTTCAGCCATGATCAAACCCTCTTTCTCAGTCTAGCTATAAAAAAACCGTCTATACCATGAAGGTAAGGTATGAGCTGTATCATGCCATCTGCTGCAGCGCTCATTAGCGATGCGGGCAAATAAGGGGCTATATCCTCTCTATAGAACTCTTTGTGTTCTGCCAGAAAATTGCTTATCATATTTTGATTTTCATCCTTGTTGATGGTACATGTGCTGTATACCAGAACACCATTTGGCTTCACATATCTGCTGCATGAATCTAATATCCTTTCCTGGAGCCTGACCAGCTCTTCAAGCCCGTGCGGAGTGACTTTTAGCTTGATATCGGGCTTCTTATGGGCAACTCCCAATCCTGAGCAGGGAGCATCTATCAGTACACAGTCGAAGTATTCATCCAGCTCCGGTGAGTGACGGGATGCATCCATGACTTCCGGGATCACTGAGTCAGCTCCCATACGCTTTGCATTGGCCCGAACCAGGTCAACCCGGTGTTCATGTACATCCCATGCATATACCTTGCCCTTGTTTCCCATCAGTTCAGCCATGTGGATGGCCTTGCCTCCTGGTGAGCTGCATGCATCCAGGACCGTCTGCCATGGCCTGGGTGCTACAGTATAGGCTACAAGCATGGAGCTTTCGCCTTGAATGGTAAAATATCCGTTTTTATATAATGGATCTTCCTCTATATCACCTGGGTATTTCAATCGAAGTGCTTCTCTTATATACAGTCCCTTTTCAGCTTGTACTCCACGCATGCTGAGCTTCTCAGCCAGCGTCTCCGGTTCGATTTTCAAAGTGTTGGCCCTTATCGACAGGACATCCTCTGCCTGCGGCGGTCGCATGATATGCTCGGCCGTCAGCTCTCCATACTCCTTTATCCATTTTTCTGTCAGCCATATCGGAAAGCTGTAAACAAGCGACATGTTCTCAACCCTGGTAAGGCTTTTGTCCGGCAGCCTGAGGCTTTCCTTGCTGCGTACGATATTTCTCAAAACTCCGTTGACAAACCCGCTAAGCGCAAACAGGCCGTGTTTCTTGCACAGATTGACGGCCTCATTCACTGCGGCTGAGTCAGGTACCCGGTCCAAATACAGGATCTGGTATGCTCCCAGCCTTAATATATTTATGATCCAAGGGTTTGCCTTCTTCATTGAGGTGAACTTGTTCAGAAAGTGATCCAGGGTCAGCTGCCTCTCCAGAGTACCGTAAACCAGCTGGGCTACAAAGGCAGCATCTCTGTCTGTTAGGTTGAATGCCCGCAGATTATCCTTCAGGCTTATATTGGCATATTTGCCGTCTCTGTTGACCTCGATCAGTACCTTTAGAGCTATCTGTCTTGTTATGGTTCCGCTTGATTCCATCAACTGTCCTCTCTATTCGGCTGCCCGAGCCGTGTTCCTTCCAGTATTGGATTGCCACGAAGATATTCCTCTGCTGTCATCCTGCGTCCTCCCTCTCCCTGAAGCTCCAGAAGCTGAAGGACACCATCCCTGCACCTGACAACCAGCCCATCGCGTTCATTGGCCAGGATCACCGTTCCTGGCTCGTATTGGTTTAGTGTTAAGTATTCCCGCTCCGCTGCCTTCCATACCTTGAGCCGCTTACCGCTATAATAGGTGAAGGCTCCTGGCCACGGTGTCAGGCCCCGAATCATGTTCCTTATGTCATAGGCTTTCTTGTCCCAGTCTATTTCACCCATTGACTTGTCGATCTTACCGCAATAGGTTGCTTTCTCATGGTCTTGTGGAACCCCTTCAGGTTTGCCTTTCTCAAACCGCTTTATCACTTCCAGAAGCAGCTCACCCCCCAGGCAAGCAAGCCTGTCGTGGAGCTCACCGGCATTCTCATCATCACCGATGCTGATTTCCCTGGCAGCTATGATGTCCCCGGTATCCATACCCGCATCCATATAGATGATTGTTATCCCGGTCACTTTTTCACCATTGATCAGCGCATGCTGAATCGGTGACGCGCCTCTGTATTTCGGTAGCAGAGAAGCATGTACATTTATGCATCCCAGGGAAGGTATATCAAGGAACTCCTGGGGCAGGATCTGGCCAAAAGCAGCCGTTACAACGAGATCTGGCTCCAATAGCCTTATACTGCTCATGAAATCATAGTCATTCCTGACCTTGACCGGTTGGAATACAGGTATGCCTTCTCTGATGCCCCATTCCTTTACAGGGGACGGGGTCATTATATTGCCCCTGCCCCTTGGCTTGTCCGGTTGTGTAACGATAGCTACCAGGCTGTTGCCGCTTTGCTTGATGGCTTCAAGGCAGGGGATGGCGAACTCTGGTGTACCCATAAAAACTATCCTGATCAATCCAATTCCTCCAAAGTACCGGGTATAACCTTGTCTATATATAATATACCGTCGAGATGGTCTATTTCATGGCACAGGGCCCTTGCGAGAAGGCCCTCGCCCTTGATTTCTATGCTTTTGCCTTCCTTGTCCTGGGCCTTTACGACCACTTGTGCCGGCCGTGTGACCTTGCCCCTGTATCCTGGTATGCTCAGACATCCCTCATAGTCGGTCTGTTCGCCTTCCTGGCTGACTATTTCCGGATTGACAAGTACATGTATGCCTTCACCTGTGTCTATCACCACGACCCGCTTCAAGACACCCACCTGAGGCGCAGCCAGCCCTACACCGTTTTCCTTGTACATGGTTTCGATCATGTCTGATATAAGGGTTTCCAGCCTATTGTCGAATTTATCGACAGGCTTGGATTTCATTCTTAGGACCTCGTCTTTTTTATATAGCTTTACATCTCTTATTGCCATGCTCATATTCTCCTTACTCTCTATAATAAGCTCAAAGGGTTGAAGTCCAGGGCGGTGCTGAAATCTTCGCTCCGGAACCTTTCCGTCAATGTTTCTGCAAGCCTATGATAACCGCTTATGGTTTCTTCGGAGGTATCGATTTTTATTATTATATGCCACCTGTATTTATTGTTGATCCGCTCTATCGGTGCAGGATATGCACCGATATCGACCAGACCCTTTCTTAGCACAGGATCCCTGTTGATATATCCCCTGGTCCATTCTAACATATCATTTGCATAGTTTATAAGCCCTTTTTCATCAGCAGCGCTGATCAACACCCTGATTATATGCGAGTATGGCGGATATATGAATTGCCGCCTCACCTCTATCTCTCTATTGTAAAACTCCTTGTAGTCATGCTTTGAAGCCAGCCTGATCGAGTAATGATCAGGCTGATAGGTCTGTACCAGTACCAGACCAGGTTTAGAGCCCCTACCGGCCCTGCCGGCCACCTGGGTAATCAGCTGAAATGTCTTTTCACTGCTCCGGTAGTCGGGAAGGCTCAACGCCGTGTCTGCTGCTATCACGCCTACTAGAGTCACATTTGGAAAATCCAGTCCCTTTGCTACCATCTGTGTGCCTATAAGTATATCATACCGGCCGCTGCCGAAGGCCTCTATGATATCATGGTGCGCACCCTTCCTCGATGTCGTGTCAAGATCCATCCTGAGCAAGCGGACTGATGGGAACAGTTTTAACAGCTCCTCCTCCACCCTTTGTGTTCCCAGACCAAAATGCTTGATATAGCTGCTTTTACAGTTGGGACATACCTTCGGATACTCCCTTTCGAGTCCGCAGTAGTGGCAGACCAGTTTGTTACCTCTCTTGTGATATGTAAGTGTGATATCACACTTGTCGCATTTGATCGCTTCTCCGCAGCTCCTGCAGGAAACAAACTGGGCATAACCTCTCCTGTTCATCAGCAGTATTGCCTGTTCTTGGCTTTCGAGTGTTTTTTTCAAGGCTGAATAAAGGCTCAGGCTGAAAATGTTGCGGTTGCCTTTAGCCAGCTCCTGCCGCATATCGATTATCTTCACTTCGGGCAGGATCTGTTTGTCCACCCTGTGCTTCATTTCCACCAGATGATATTCTCCCTGCCTGGCCTTGTGATAATCCTCCAGTGAAGGGGTCGCGCTTCCGAGCACAAGGACAGCATTCTCCAACCGGCATCGCATCTGGGCTATTTCCCTGGCGTGATAGCGCGGCCGCTTTTCCGACTTGTATGAATCCTCATGGGATTCGTCGATTATAACAAGGCCTAACCGGTTAAGGGGTGCAAATATGGCTGATCTTGCCCCTACAACTATATCCACCTTGTTGTTGTAGATCCTGCGCCATTCGTCATAGCGTTCTCCGATTGACAGCCTGCTGTGAAGGACTGCTACCCTGTCGCCGAATCTTGACTTGAACCTTCCTACGGTTTGCGGTGTCAGGGAAATTTCGGGCACAAGGACTATCACCTGCTTGTCCATTGCCAGGGCCTCGGCTGAAGTTTTCATATATACTTCTGTCTTGCCGCTCCCGGTTACTCCATGCAGTAACACAGTTCCGCCGCCCTTGCTCATCATGCTGCATATAAGACTTATGGCTTTATTCTGCTCGTCATTGTAGACAGGTGGTTGAGTCGCATCTATTTCATACTGCCAGGGGTTTCTGTAGGTTTCTTCCGTCTCAACCGTAATCAGACCTTTACTGACCAGGGAGTTGATACTGGATTGTGATGCTCCTGTATTGATAAGCAGTTCCTTGACAGGTAGGCCATCCTCCTGTTCAAGGGCCTGAAGGATCGCCTTCATGTTGGCTGACAGCTTGCCTGCTGTCTCTGCCTTCTCGGCATATTCCGGAGAAAGGTATGCGACCTTTTGCTTTTTCTCCTTTATATTTACCCTGATGCCTGGAGGTACAAAGCAATGGATGGCTTCTATCAGCGGGCAGTGGTATTCTTTTTTTACCCACATGATCAGCGGTATAAACTTCTCAGAGATCAAGGGATAGGGATCCATAAGCTTTTTTATGGCCTTAAGCTTATGTTCAGGTATGTCAGTAGCCTCATCCAGGCTGATGATATATCCCTGGACCATGCTTTGACCAAACGGGACCAGCACTCTCATACCTAGCTTTACTCTATCCTTGAATTCATCCGGTACCTCATAATGGAATACCCTGTCAAGCGCTGATGAGCTGCGATCTATCACAACCCCCGCATAGAACCCGTCAACCACGCCATATCACCCCCTGTTGGAAATCATAATAAGAAAAAAGGGGTACCTTGTACCCTTTATATCATAGCATGATTTACTTGAAGCCTTCCTTGGTGCGTTTGTAGGTCACCAGGCCTTCATCGATCTCCCTGATAGCTAACGATACAGGCTTGGATATATCTCCATCTACAAGTGGCTTATCACCACTGACTATCTGTCTTGCCCGTTTTGCCACTTCAACAACCAAAGTATATCTACTGTCCACTCTTTTCATCAGTGAATTCAATGTTGGATAGATCATGTTGTGCACCTCCCTGTAATATTAAATGTAGTTCTTTATTGCGGTCGACCCGGCATTTCTCAGCAATAATGATAGCTTCGATCTTTTTAACAGCCTCTTCTACCTTGTCGTTTACAACGACATAATTGTATCTTTTGATGAAATTCAATTCCTCGTATGCGCTTCTAAATCTTTTAAGTATGGTCTCGGGATCTTCAGTGCCTCGTTTGACTATACGCCGCCTGAGTTCTTCCATGGTGGGAGGGATAATGAATATGAATACGCCTTCTTCAAATCGCTCTTTGACCTTCAAGGCACCCTGTATGTCTATTTCAAGTATGACATCCTTGCCTGACAACAGCTGACTTTGGACAAACCTTCTAGGAGTGCCATAATAGTTGCCATATACCTCTGCATACTCCAAAAAATCATTTTCCGCTATCATTCTTTCAAACTCTTCGCGGCTTTTGAAAAAATAGTTGACGCCATCCCTCTCGTTGGGTCTTGGAGGCCTGGTGGTGACCGATATTGATAATACAGCCTCTGGATGCTTCTCAAGCCAGCTTTTGCAAATAGTGCCTTTTCCTGCTCCTGAAGGCCCGGATATAACAATCAACAAACCATTCTTGCCCATGACATGATAAGATCCTTTCAAGCTAGTCTTCGTTTGGTTCTGCGCTGCTATCCTTTGAATCCAGCCTGTGTGCGACGGTCTCCGGCTGTACGGCGGAGAGTATCACATGGTCGCTGTCGGTAATAATGACCGCACGAGTCCTGCGGCCATATGTTGCATCGATCAGCATGCCCCTGTCCCGTGCATCCTGTATGATCCGCTTTATCGGGGCGGATTCCGGGCTCACAATCGCTATTATCCGGTTAGCTGATACTATGTTTCCAAAGCCAATGTTAATAAGTTTTATGCTCATATGGCTTTCCCTGCTTTCTGACTTCTTATTCGATGTTTTGTATCTGTTCCCTTATTTTCTCTATTTCGCTCTTTATATCAACTACCATACCGGTGATTTCAATATCGTTTGATTTTGATCCGATGGTATTGATCTCCCTGTTCATTTCCTGTACTATAAAATCCAGCTTGCGTCCAACAACACCGCCCTTTTCCATGGTCTGCTTCAACTGGTTCAAGTGGCTCTTCAGCCTGATAATTTCTTCGGTTATATTTGATCTTTCTGCAAAATATGCAACTTCTGTGTTGAACCTTATTTCATCCAGATCTGTTGATTTCAGCAGCTCCTTTATACGAGCCTCAAGCTTTTTCCTGTATTCCTCAACGACTAAGGGTGACCGCTTCTCTATCCCAGTCACCATGCTGTCTATAAGATCGGCTCTGCTTATAATATCTTCAGCCAGGTAGCTCCCTTCCTTTTCCCTCATCTGGCTAAGTGTATCCAGGGCTTCTGCGAGGGCTTTCTCCGTAAGCTCTTGCAGAAGACCGGAATCCTCCTCTGCCTCAGTTATGGTGAAGATATCCTCTATGCCAGCAATAGCAGATATATCAAAGCTGGGATTTAAATTATGCTTTTCTGCAAGTGATTTCAGTCCTGTTATGTATGATTCAGCCAGTGCCTCGTTCAATGTGACCGTTATCCGGTTGGGAGCATTGTTCACATAGCTTGCGTAAACCTCTACACGTCCCCTTGTCAGTTTTTCCTGTATGGTTTTTCTTATTATCTCCTCAAGAAAAGACATGGCTCTCGGCAGACGGAGGTTTACATCCAAATAACGATGATTTACTGTTTTGATTTCTATACTGACTTCCCGGTTCGCTTCTTCTGCCTTGCCCCGTCCAAAGCCCGTCATGCTGAGTACCATTGGTCGCATCCTTTCATGAGCTAAATTGGTTAGATCAAACCTTCATAGTATTATAGCCTAGTTTAGACAATGTTTGCAAGCACTAATTAAATTATATCTCCAGGCTGTCTTCTACCAGCCCAGACGCTTGCATAACCTAGATAATAGAGATCATATGGAGGGTTTTTCAATGACCGGATTGGTAAAGATAACTGACCCGTCTGTAGCCTTTGCTCTCACGCAGGTACTCAGTATACTGTACCTGTCCGATGTACCTGTTAGGCTCGTCAAGTGGCGATCCTCTGACGATCCGCGCATATCGGCCATGAAAATACCACCACCGGCAGCTCTATACGATAAAGCGGTCTACACAAACAAGGGATTAAAAAAGCTCTCCAGATCAGGACTGCCATGGAAAGCCACGTCCGCTAGTATCAGAGCTTTGATCAGCCTTGCTGAATGCTTGAAGGTATCAGGCTTCAAGCTCTCACCAGTAGCTTTTGCAGATGAACTGAAAGCGATAGCAGCCTTGCAGCTTCAGTATTGCCTGGACTTCATGCCGGGAGGCATATGCGAAATAAGCGACATAGCCGCAGTGCTGGAGGCTGGTTCCGGGTTCCTGATGGTTTGCGGTAATGGACCTGCGGACATTGCAAAAAATCCTAAGCCAAGCCTTGATGCTTTGTATGAAAGGATCATCTCTGATTGCAGCATTCAGAGCAGGTCCACCATGGAGCTTGCCTGGATCTCCAGGGGTATCGCAGCGTGGGACCTGTATAAACAGAGATCAGATAATGACCTTGTCTTGTCAGAAATAGTCCTGGAAATCATCAGCAGGAAAAGTATATCCGGTCTGTTCAGCAGGCATTCATCAAATACAGCGTCAGCTCCGTTGGGACAGCAGTTTTTTATTCTAGATGCAATCACAGCAGCCTACCCCTTCGTCAGGCTTGAGGTCGTAAAAAACAGGATAACGGAGATCTTCGGGCGTTTGGTGAATATTGCATACAGGGAGACCCCCGGAATGTTTGCTTTTTGGAGAAAGGAGGCTTCGCTGTCCGCATTCGATGCAGGAGCTTTTTTCTCCTGCCTTGACCGGATATCCGGATATATAGATGATCCAGACAATAAAGAAGTTATATCAAGGTTCAGGCATACTGCTGTCGATTTGCTTATCAAGCCTTATGTGAACAGGTACAGAACCAGCATACTGAAAGGGATCAAATGGTATAGCATCATGCGAAACTCATACGATTCACGTATATACTACCGGAAAGCTCTCTGTCCGGTTTTCCCGAAAAGGTTTTCAGTCGGCCACGATTGCCGGCTTGAGCTTAGCTGTAGGAGAATGGTCCGGACATCTGACCTTATGTACCTTAGCGCCAGCTTGCTGCGGTCTGAATGCTGCAACATGCATAAGCGCTAGATTTCAAGCCTCTTTCTCAAAATATCTCTCAGCATTTCGGGCTTAGCTTTTCCCCTAGATGCTTTCATAGCCTGTCCCATAAGAAAGGTGAAGGCTTTCGTCTTCCCGGATTTATAGTCCCTGACAGTATCCTGGTTTTCACCGAGTACATGATCTACTATATCGGCAAGTATCCTTTCGTCAGTTATCTGTCTCAGATCGTACTTATCGACGATCGATACGGCATCAAGTCCGGTTTCCAACATCTCAGCCAAGACCTTTACAGCTATGGTATTGCTTATTATGCCTTTCTCCACCAGCTCGACAAGCCCTACCAGCTTTACCGGACTTATGCCCGTACCAGGGGAACTTCTTTTGTCCTTGAGCAGACCGGCGAGAGGGCCGGTGACCCAGTTGCATACCTCTTTGGGTCTGCCACACTGTTCAACGCAGGCTTCAAAAAAGGCAGCTATGTCAGGCTCCGATGTCAACAGCCTGGCGTCCTGCTCAGAAAGCCCCAGCTCCTGAATATATCGCTGCCGCTTTCTCTGTGGCAGCTCCGGCAGTGTTGAATGGATTTGCTCGATCCATACACGGTCGATTCTAATGCCTGGCAGATCAGGATCAGGAAAGTATTGGTAATCCTGTGCATCCTCCTTGAGTCTTATCGGCTCACTTACATTTTTGCTGTCATCCCATCTGCGTGTCTCAGCAACAATGCGGCTGCCGCCAGACATCAGAGTCTTGAGCCTTTCTGATTCATACTCGATAGCATTGCGTACAGCTTTGAATGAGTTCAGGTTCTTGATTTCGACCCTGGTGCCGTACCCAGGCCCGTATGCAGGTTTTACTGAAATGTTCACATCACACCTTAAAGAGCCCTCCTGCATCTTGCAGTCGGATATACCCATATATAGAGCGATAAGCCTTAAATTATCCAGACACTCAACCGCTTCCTGGGCTGACCTGATATCAGGTCTTGTTACGATCTCGATCAAAGGTATGCCCGCCCTATTGTAATCTATAAGGGAAACCTTTTCTGACTCATTGTGGATGAGCTTGCCGGCATCCTCCTCCAATTGTATTCGGCTTATGCCTATTTTTCTCGTGCGCCCCTTGATTTCTATGTGCAGGTATCCGTCTGCACATATCGGCCTGTAATGCTGGGTGATCTGGTAACCCTTGGGCAGGTCCGGATAGAAATAATTCTTCCTGTCAAATGTGCTGAACTCCTCAATTCTGCAATTGGTGGCAAGCCCCATTTTAATGGCTAACTCCACTGCCTTTTTGTTCAAAAGAGGAAGCGATCCAGGCATCCCAGTGCATACAGGGCAGCATTGGGTATTTGGCGGTGCGCCGTAAGCCGTACTGCAGCCGCAGAAAAGCTTTGTGCTCGTTGACAGCTCGATATGCACTTCCAGACCTATAACCGTTTCAAGATCCATTGGTATCACCTCTGAGGAGTGTTGGCCGCTTGGTATGATAGTCCGTATTTTGCTCAAAGGTATATGCTGCACGAAGCAGGAGCCCTTCACTGAAGGCTTTACCCATAAGCTGCATGCCAATCGGCATACCGGAACTGTCGAAGCCACAGGGTATCGATATGGCAGGCAGTCCGGCAAGGTTGGCAGGAACTATGCAGATGTCCTGCTTGTATTTGTCCAGGGTATTGTCGCGTATCACACCAAATTTAAAAGCTGTCTCAGTAGTGGTGGGAGATAAAATGACATCATATTTTTCCAGGACATTGTCCAGCTCCTGCTTTATCAAGGTTCTCAATCTTGCTGCCTTAAGATAATAGTTTTTGAATCTTCCCGGTTCAAGGGCCAGATTCCCAAGCATTATCCTCCTTTTCACGTTTTCGCCAAAGCCTTCTGTCCGGGATCTGCAGTATAATCCCTCCGGACCGTCAGCGTCATCTGCTCTGTATCCATACCTGATCCCGTCAAATCTGGCCAGATTCGATGCGCCTTCAGCTGAGGAAAGCAGAAAATACACCGGTACTGAGTATTCGCTCAGAGGCAGGGATACTTCCTCCACGACTGCTCCCATGCTCTCAAAGATTCGAGCCGCTTTGATCACCTGCATGCGCACTTCAGGGCTTTGACAGCTGTCGAAATACTCTTGTGGCAGTGCTATCCTGAGCCCTTTTATATCATCGACAAGATAAGTGCTGTAATCAGTGCTGGGCTTGTTCACAGAGGTCGAGTCCTTTTCATCATGGCCGGCTATAGCGCTTAGTACCAAGGCACAATCTGAAACATCCTTTGTCAAAGGCCCGATCTGATCCAGTGAAGAAGCAAAGGCTATCAGCCCATATCTTGATACCAGCCCGTAGGTTGGTTTCATACCCACTATGCCGCAAAATGCTGCGGGCTGCCTGATGGACCCTCCCGTATCAGTGCCCAGTGAAAATAACACCTCATCGGCAGCAACAGCCGCTGCCGAACCGCTGCTGGAGCCTCCCGGCACCTTTTCAGCATCCCACGGATTGGCGGTACGCATATAATATGACGTCTCACCTGAAGAACCAATGGCAAAACTGTCAAGATTGAGCTTGCCCAAGAGGATGCTGTTCATTGCTTTCAGTTTCTCAAAAACAGTGGCATCATAGCAAGGTACGAAATTTGCCAGCATTTTGGAAGCGCAGGTGGTTTTCATACCTGAGGTGCAGATATTGTCCTTGAGCCCGTATGGGATACCTGTCAATGCTGTCTTTTCATTTCTCGCAAGGCCAAGCTTGTCCAAAGACCTTGCGTGGTCAAGCGCCCTGTCAACGTCCAGCGTTATGAATGCCCCTATTCTATCTTCTACGTCTGTTATCCTGCCTATTATCGACTCGGTCAGCTCTGTATAAGAGATTTCTCTTCTATCCAGCAATCTGGCCGCTTCATGTATCGTAAGCTTGTATAGTTCCAACTGTCATGTCCTCCGCATTACAATCCGGTCTTCAAAGCATAAGGTACATAAAAGAAACCATCCTTGATATCTGCTGCATTGCCCAGGATGGCATCCTGCTGCAATGAAGGCATTGCCACATCATCTCTCATTCTGTTGCCGGCATGGTTCATGATGGCGGCAGGCTCCGTGTTTCCGGTGTCAATTGCATTTATTTTATCAAAGTATTCGAGGATGCCGCTTAAAAACTCCGTAAGCTCATCTTTTTCTTCTTCTGTCAGTAGAAAACGGGATCTTTCAGCTATGGCTTCTATATCGGTTTTAGCAAGCTTCAAAATGCATCTGCCTTTCATCTGTTGTATTAGTTGTAAACAAGCAACTATGCGAGCATATTTTCAAAATCCTCTTCCGAGATGATCGTAATGCCCAGTTCCTTTGCCTTCGCCAGCTTGCTGCCCGCATTTTCCCCCGCCAGCACATAGTCGGTCTTTTTGCTCACGCTGCCTGAAACCCGGCCTCCTCTTTCTTCAATGATCGCCTTGGCTTCGTCCCTCGTATATTTGTCCAGTGTGCCGGTCAGAACGAAGGTCTTGCCTCTGAAGGCTTCAGATACGGTTGTATTCTTAGAAGCGTATGCAAATTTGACACCTGCCTTTTTAAGCTTCTCGATTAAAGCCAGGTTTTGCTCGTCCTTAAAGAATGCAGTTATACTCTCAGCCATTTTGTCTCCGATTTCGTATATGGCAGTAAGCTCGGCTTTGCTTGCGTTTATTATATTGTCTATATCATGGAAGTGCTCCGCAAGAGTCCTGGCAGCCTTTGAGCCTACGAGTCTAATGCCCAGGGCGAACAATACTCTGTCAAGACCTCTGTCTTTGCTTTCGTTAATTGCGTTCAGGATATTTTCAGCCAGCTTGGGCCCCATCCTTTCCAGAGTCAGAAGCTGTTCGAGTGTAAGATGATATAGATCTGCGGCATCATTGATAAGCCCGCTATCAAGCAGCTGAGCTATTATCGCAGGGCCAAGCCAGTCTATGTCCATTGCATCCCTGGAAACGTAATGCTCCAGGAGCCGCTTCCTTTGGGCAGGACAGCTGTTGTCAGTGCAGCGGATTGCTGCTTCGCCCTCGATCCTCAGAACCTTTGATCCGCAGGCAGGACACCTGTCCGGGAACACGAAGGGCTTCTCCTTCCCTGTCCTTTTCTCTTTAAGTACCTCCACAACCTCGGGTATGACATCGCCTGCCTTGTGAATGACTACTGTATCGCCAATGCGAATGTCCTTCTCTTTAATAAAGTCCTCATTGTGAAGTACTGCCCTGGAAATTATCGACCCTGCAACCAGGGTGGGCTGAAAAACAGCGGTCGGAGTCAGTATCCCGGTCCTGCCGACCTGGATGACTATATCCTCTATTATGGTCGTTTTCCGTTCTGCAGGAAACTTGTAAGCTATTGCCCATCGCGGGCTCTTCGCAGTGTTGCCGAGTATCTCCCTTTGTCTTAAGGAGTTGACCTTTATCACAAGACCGTCGATGTCAAAGCTCAGATCATACCGCTTTGGTATCCATTCCTCGCATGTCCTGATGATGTCCTCAATCGACCTTGTTTTAAGCAAAAGAGGGCTGACCTTCAAGCCCAGCTCCTCTAAAAAATGCAGGCAGTCGGAGTGGGTCTCTGGTATAGGAGCCTTTGCATCCTGCAGGTTGAATATGAAAATATCCAGGGGTCGCGATGCCGTTATTTTTGGATCCAACTGCCGCAAAGAACCGGCTGCCGCATTGCGGGAATTGGCAAAGAGCGGCAGGCCCTCTGCTTCACGCTGTTCGTTCAGTGATGCAAATGCATCCTTAGAAATAAAGACCTCTCCTCTTACCAGCAGGTCAATCGGTTGTTTGAGCCTGTATGGCAGGGTCTTTATTGTCCTTAAATTGTTGGTCACATCTTCGCCGGTAATACCGTCACCACGGGTAGCGCCGCGCACGAATACGCCCTGCCTGTACTCGAGCGAAACAGACAGACCATCTATTTTATACTCCAGTATGTACTCTACATCATTGCCCGCTGTCTCGCGGACCCTTCGGTCAAATTCCAGTAGATCAGTCTCATTGAACGCATTGTTGAGGCTCAGCATGGGCACATCGTGCACTACAGGAGCAAAAACCTTCGATGCTTTGCCACCTACCCGCTGCGTTGGCGAATCAGCACGCTTTAGCTGCGGAAACTCGTTCTCCAGACGGATCAGTTCACCCATGAGCATATCGAACTCAGCATCTGAGACGGTAGGCATGTCTAAAACATAGTAGTTGTAATTGTGCTTGTCGATCTCGGTTATCAGTTCATCCATTCTTTTCTTTGCCTGTTCAATGTTCATGACCAACATCCCCTGTCATACTTTTTTAAGCGGAGCAAGCTCTGCAAGAAAGCTCTTTATACCCCCCTGAACAAAGGCTACCTTCAATACAAGATCGCTGCCTTTCCCTTCCATGGCGATTACTGTCCCCGTCCCGAACTTGGTGTGCATTACTTTGTCGCCAAGGCAGAATCTTGCCTTTCCTTCCGTATTTTCTTCTTGTGCCGTGAAGCTGACGCCCCTTGGCCCAAAGGAAGTAAAATTGTCTTTCCGCATAAGCCCGGCTGCATGAGAAAAGCTGCAGGAAACCAGCGAATTCAGATCATCTACAAGATCTTCCGGTATTTCCTTGATAAATCTGGACGGCATACTCAGCACAGAACTGCCGAACATGGTCCTCCTGTCCGCATATGTTATGTAGAGGTTTGTCTTCGCCCGTGTAATACCTACATAGCACAGCCTTCTTTCCTCTTCCAGTTCCTCATCCGATTCCATCGATCTGGAATGAGGAAACAGCCCTTCTTCAAGACCGGTCAGGAACACGACCGGAAATTCAAGGCCCTTGGCACTGTGCAGGGTCATCAGTGATACCGCGGTCCGGTCAGCATCATCTTCGGCTTCCATTTTGTCAATATCTGAAATCAAGGCGATGTTGCTTAAAAATTCGGTAAGGCTGCTGTCCGGATTGTTGTCCTCGAATTCCTTTGCAGCAGAAACAAATTCCTTTAGGTTTTCTATTCTTCCTATCGATTCCTCTGAGTTTTCCCTCTCGAGAGCAGGGAGATAACCGGTTTCTATCAGGACCTCCTGGATGAAATCTGTCAGTGGCAGCACTTCCTTTTTCGCAATAAGCCTGGTAAGCAACTGCGTAAATTCTTTTATCCTGCTGCCTGCTGCTTTGCCTGCAATGCTTTCACCCGACTCGAGCATAATTTCAAACATGCTGGTATTGTTGACCAAAGCGGCTTCTTGCAGCTTAGAGACGGTGACGTCCCCTATACCCCTTCTGGGACTGTTGATAATCCTTATAAGGCTGACATCATCAGCTGGATTGTCAATAACTCTCAAATATGCGATTATATCCTTTACTTCCATTCGGTCATAGAAGCGCAGTCCTCCATAGATATTGTAGGGAATGGCATATTTCATCATGGCCTCTTCCAGGGCACGGGACTGGGCGTTCATCCTGTATAGTATGGCTATGTCACCATACCTGCTGCCCTGGCGTACAAGCTTTCTAATTTCATTGCATATAAACTCCGCTTCTGCCTTTTCACTATCAGCCTTGAACAGCTTTATCCTGTCTCCCTTGTCCTTGCGGGTCCATAGCTTTTTGTCTTTACGGCCTATGTTATGCCTTATGACATTGTTGGCTGCATCAAGGATGTTCTGATAGGACCTGTAATTCTCCTCCAGCTTGATAACCTTTGCATCAGGAAAATCCTTCTCAAAATCCAGGATATTCCTGATATCCGCCCCTCTCCACCTGTATATTGACTGGTCATCATCGCCCACTACACATATATTCCCGTGGAAATCCGACAGCAGCTTCACTATCATATACTGGGCATAGTTGGTGTCCTGGTATTCATCCACCAGGATATAGCGGAATTTGTACCTGTAATAGTCCAATATGTCCTTGCGCAGGTAAAAAAGCTCAAGGGTCTTGACAAGCAGGTCGTTGAAGTCCAGTGCATTGTGCTTCCGGAGCATGGATTCATATAGCTTATAGATCTCGGCCAGCTTTTCCTGTCTGAATTGGCCGCTCACTTCCTTTGCATAATCAAGAGGGCTTTTAAGATCATCCTTCAGAGAACCTATCAACGCCCTGATCTCTTTGGCATTATAATATTTCTCATTTAAGTTTAGCTGCTTCAGGCATTCATTTATAACGCTCAACTGATCGCTGTCATCATATATCACAAAGTTGCCGCCATAGCCGATTTTCTCTATATCCCTGCGCAATATCCTCACACACAGGGAATGGAATGTGCTTATCCATATATCCTTCGCATCGCTGCCTACCAGCTTGTGTATGCGTTCTTTCATCTCCCTTGCGGCCTTGTTGGTGAATGTGATCGCCAGTATGGATGAAGGGGACACACTTCTGAAGCAAAGCAGCTCATACATACGTTCCTTTGCCCCGGGCAAGGAAACAGCACCGGGCCTTTCAAGGCTTTCAAGATGCTGCTCCATCAATGAGATATCATCAGCCGTGATCCCTGATGCCGGCAAATATCCGCTTTTATATATATCACCGTATTTCACCAGGTGGGCGACCCTGTTGGTCAATACTGTTGTCTTGCCCGATCCGGCGCCTGCCAATACGAGCACCGGACCTTGAGTCGTCAGCACGGCCTCTCTCTGCATGTTGTTGAGTCTACGGTATTCTGATTCTATTATTTTATCCCTTAGTTCATAGTACTTGCTTTCTATTTTATCTTTAGTCACTTCGATCACAACCCGGTATGTATTTGATTTTATTATACCAACGGAATCCGGCGCGGACAATAAAAAACCCTCAAAGCCAATTTAGTCTATGCTTTAAGGGTAGGTTTGCGGATTATCTGCATATCCTTTCAAACACTATTTTGTAGCCATCTGCCCCATATATAAGTGATCTGTTCACCCGGCTGATTGTAGCTGTACTCGCACCCGTCTCCTCGACTATTTCCTGATATGTCTTCTTGTCCTTTAACATTATGGCCACCTGAAGGCGCTGTGCCAAAGACTTGATTTCATTTATCGTACAGATGTCTTCAAAGAAACGGTAGCACTCTTCAATGTCCTTGAGCGACAGTATGGCCTGAAAAAGCTGATCTGTCAGATCATCTTTTATTTTGGATTTGTATTCCAAACTCATTCCTCCTATACTGGCTGTAAGCATTCTTTGATTTGTAACTTATTATGGAATGCCGGCATAGATTATAAAAGCAAACTAAGGGGGTGTATAAAGTGACTTATATAGTACAGCCCGGCGATTCCTTGTACTTAATAGCCTTGAAATTCCATACCACTGTCGAAGACATAATGGCTGCAAACGGCATAACAGATCCGGCGCTCACTTATCCCGGACAGGTCATTAATATCCCTGTAGCTGCTATTATGCATGGAAACGGATCTGAATATATCGTACAACCCGGAGAAAACCTGGACATGGCAGCTAAAAAGCATGGCGTAAGGGCTCGGGACCTGATCAGATCCAACAATATAAAAGCACCGTATATAATCTACCCCGGACAAACGATCCTTGTCCCGGGAAAACAGCATCCGTCTGCCAAAAATGAGCAAGCTGCTCCCTTGGGTATTTGACCCTTCTCTTTCATTCTATATATTAACACATTAAACCACTAAAGAAAAGATGTGAACATAAAATCAAACAAAAAAGTGCGTTCAAGCACTTATTTTTCTTTATTTTGATCTGCCTTTACGACTTCCATTTTAGATATGGATACCTCATATGCGGTCCTTTCCTCTATTTCACCGGATGGAAGCTTTTTCTGATACTGCCTGCTCTGGATCCTGCCCCAGATCTTTATATTGTCACCCACCGAAATGTTCTGGCAGTACCTGGCATTCCTGCCCCAGGCTATATTGGGTATGTAATCCGACTTGTTGTAGGATCTGTTGACGGCTATCAGCAGGTCGGCTATCTCTCGTTTGAACGGAGTAATCCTGTATACCGGCGTTTTGCACACAAAACCGTTCAAGTAGATCTGGTTGGGATTTTTTATACCTTCTACATTGTTGGTGATTTCCCTTACAAAAATGGTAAGCACAAGCCTGTTTGCACCATCGATGAGCTTGTTGTATGACCTGAGCTGCCCGCCGATATATACTTTGGTTCCCAGGCTCAGGTCAATGTCTCCTATAAGCCTCTCAGACACCGTGACCGGCAGCCTGTCGATATAGTCGCTTAACCTTGGCACCGCAATGAAAAAATTATAGAATCCCTCACCATACATCTCATGGCTGAAAGTCAGATCCGAGTCGACCGTCCCTGCTATCTGGACCCAGTTGTTATCAGTCGTGTATTCTGCCATTTGTTTCTCCCCCTTCTGTTTGTACATGTAGACATGTTGCCTGGAACTATACATATTCAGAATGCCATTCTGATATTCCATACCACACCACTGGTGATCAGCTGTCAATTTTTATCTGCCTGCCTGTATGGTCCAACCGGTATTCTCCCTTATGTATCAGCTCCGAGACCGGTACGATTTTATATCCTTCCGCCAGCAGCTTGTCGAGAATGAGCGGCAGGGCCTGAGTTATATATTTGGCATTGTTATGGAACAACACTATTGAGCCATTTCTTACATTTTTCACTACCCTGTTGTACATGTGGTCTACGCCCTTTTCCTGCCAGTCCAGGGAGTCGACATCCCATTGTACAGGATGAATGTCCAGTTCCCTGCATGTTCTGATCAACAGGTCATTGTATTCCCCGAAGGGCGGTCTGAACAACCTCACTGCACGGTCACCCGCCAGTTCCTCCAGTCTCTTCTGCGTTGATACGATCTCCGATATCATCTGCTCCTTGGAAAGGGATGCCATATGCGGGTGAGTGGCTGAATGGTTGGCCACTTCATGCCCCCTTTCTGCTATCTCTCTGACCTTGTCTGGATATTTGTCAATCCAAAAACGGACCAGAAAAAAAGTCGTCTTGATGTCACGCGCTTCCACGATATCCATGATTTCGCTGGTATATTCAGCTCCCCAGGCTGCGTCGAAGGAGATGGCGATTTTTTTTTCTTCCGTTTCGACTGAGTAGATAGGAAGCTCTTTCTTTATGTTGAGGAAAACACCAATGACTTTCCCGCCCATATTCTCCATGAATCCAAAGGACAGCAGGACTAGGTATAAACAGAGCATGATGCTCACTGCCTTGCTTTTGGATATGTATATGACCTTCATGTACAACACCTCAGTATAAGTCTATTACAGGCCGGAAGGTCTTATGACTTTGATATGGAACTTGCCTTTTGGATGTAAAAAAGCCCTCATCAGAGAAGCTCTCATGAGGGCCGTTTTGTTACTTTGATATCAATTGTAGTTTCTGTAAGCTGTCAGCAGATCATTATCCAGGAGGACCAGGACAGCTGCCTGACCTTTCCCATCCCTTTCCTCTATGGGCAGGCTGTCCATGTTTAGCCTTGTCGTAGTACCGTCCTTCTGCAGCAAAATGATCTCATAGGGTTCTTTTATATAGAAGGCCTTGATCAGGGCGGTGCCGTTGGTATTCTTGCGGTCAAAGCTTATCGTCCTGAAGCCGACACCTCCCCGCCCCTGGCGTTCATAATCCGATATAAGAGTACGCTTTGCAAATCCCCTGTCTGTCACTACTACCAGCTCCCCTTCATCTTCCTTTATCTGCTGGCCAAAAATCACCTTATCCGACTTTTTAAGCTGTATTGCCTTGACACCTTTGGCCGCCCTGCCCATTGGGCTGACTTCACTGCCGCTGAAGCGGATGCTCATGCCCTTCTCGGTGATTATTATCATGTCGCTGCTGCCATCTGTCAGTTCGGCAGCCACGACCTTGTCGCCTTCTTTCAGGCCGCAGGCTATTATTTTCGTGATGCGGGAATCATACTCCTTGAGCTGGGTTCGCTTTACCATCCCATACTGGGTATAAAACTGTACATATAGGTCTTCATCAAAGCCGGGTACAGAAATCATGGCTATTACCCGTTCACTTCTGTCGAATCCCTTTATAAGCACGCTAAGCTGCATGCCCTTGTCCTTCCACTTGCCCTCCGGCACCTCACTGCCCATGACCCAATAGCAGTTGCCGGCATCTGTGAAAAACAGGAGTCTGTGATTGGTGGCTGAATCCACGAGAAACTCAACAAAATCCATATCTCTGGTCTCTACAGCCTCTACATCCCGGCTGGACCTGTTGAAGGATCTTTTCGGTATCCTTTTGATATCCTGATTGCGGGTCAGGGTCACTATGCAATCCTCAACATAGATAAGGTCATCTGTCCTTATTTCCGCTTCAGCGCTGTCCTCGATTATTACCGTCCGGCGTTCATCGGCATGCTTTTTCTTAATCTCAAGAAGTTCATTCCTGATCACCTTTATGAGGAGAGCTTCAGAGCTCAGTATAGCGTTGAGCTCCTCGATCAGCTTTTTTACCTGGGCATATTCATTTTTGAGGTTTACTATCTCAAGATTGGTAAGCTTCTGCAAGCGCATGTCCAGAATAGCCTGGGCCTGAATTTCGGTAAGGCCGAATTCCTTGACAAGATTGTTCCTGGCTTCCCTGGGATTTTTTGATGCCCTGATTATAGCAATGACCCTATCTATATTGGACACAGCCAGGATCAGGCCTTCCAGTATATGCTCCCTTGCCCTGGCCTTTTCCAGATCATACCTGGTCCTACGGGTCACGACATCCTTCTGATGCTTTATGAAGTATTCAAGCATGGATTTCAGATCAAGCTGCTGCGGCTTGCCGTCAGCTATAGCTACCATGTTGACCCCAAAGGTGATCTGCAGGTCTGAGTACTTGTACAAATAATTAAGTATCTTTTCAGCATCCGCATCCTTTTTAAGCTCTATGACAGCGCGGATACCCTGCCTGTCCGATTCATCCCTGATATCGGAAATCCCCGTCAGTATCCCCTTTTTCTCTTCGCTCAGCCTGAGTATCTTTTCCAGGAGTGCCGCCTTGTTGACCTGATATGGCAGTTCCTTGATCACAAGCTGCTTTTTGCCACCGGCTGCATATTCTATATCTACCTTTGCCCTGATAGTGATTTTGCCCTTGCCGGTTTCATAGGCCTTTCGTATTTCATCCTTGCCGATTATATAGGCACCGGTTGGAAAATCCGGACCTTTTATGATCTCGAGCAGCCTGTCTGTCGTGACATTCTTTTTAGTCATCACTTCGATAGCGCCGTCTATCACTTCCCCAAGGTTGTGCGGTGGTATATTGGTAGCTACACCGACTGCTATTCCCGTGGACCCGTTGACCAGCAGGTTCGGGAAGCGTCCGGGCAGGACATCCGGCTCTTTCAGCGAATCATCAAAGTTCAGACTGTAGTTCACGGTTTCCTTGTCTATATCGCGCAGAAGCTCCAAAGCCAAAGGGGTCATGCGGGCCTCGGTATACCGCATGGCTGCGGCGGAATCCCCGTCTATGGATCCGAAGTTGCCATGCCCGTCTACCAGGGGATTGCGTATATTGAAGTCCTGGGCCATCCTGACCATGGCATCATATATGGATACGTCACCGTGTGGATGATACTTACCCAGAGTGTCACCAACTATCCTGGCAGACTTTTTGTATGGCTTGTCCGGTGTAAGACCGAGCTCATGCATGGTATACAGTATGCGTCTCTGCACTGGTTTCAGTCCGTCCTCGACCCTGGGAAGAGCCCTCTCCAATATTACATACTCAGCATATGGCATTATTGACTCATGGATAACATTTTCCAGAGTCTTGACTATGACTGTATTGTCATTTTGCTGCATTATATCCTTGTCCCTGTTCCGTGCCATGCATTATACCCCCATTTCCTGAAAGATGTCTTTCTTGTTGAAGTTGGCATTGGCTGCTATATAATCACGCCGGGGCTCTACCTTGTCCCCCATCAGAATGGTGATAAGCCTTTCTGCTTCTGCTGCATCCTCCAAGGTAACCTGGACGATAAAGCGGTTGGCCGGGTTCATCGTCGTCTCCCACAACTGTTCAGGATTCATCTCGCCCAGTCCTTTGTATCTTTGGACCGTATAGCTTTTGCCCGCACTTTTTACTTTCATGGTCAGTTCCTCATCGTTGTAAGCATATTCGACCTTGCTGCCGCTGGTAATTTTATAAAGCGGTGCCATACCGATATATACATGCCCTCTTTTTATAAGCTCCTTCATATAGCGGAAGAAAAAGGTTAGGAGTATGGCCCTGATATGGGCACCATCCTGGTCTGCGTCGGACAGTATTATGATCTTGTGATACTTTAGGCTGTCGATATTGAAATCTTCGTCAATGCCGGTGCCAAGAGCTGAGATTATGGTCCTGAACTCCTCATTGGCAAGCACTTGATCCAGACGCTTCTTCTCTACATTCAGCGGCTTGCCCCTCAAGGGCAGTATAGCCTGGAATCGCCTGTCCCTCCCCTGCTTGGCAGAGCCTCCGGCTGAATCACCCTCTACTATGAAAAGCTCATTGAGCTTTGCATCACGTCCGGTGCAGCTTGCCAGCTTGCCTACCAAAGGAGCAGCCTCCAGGCTGTTCTTCCTCCGTGTTATCTCCTTGGCTTTTCTGGCAGCTTCCCTTACCTTGGCTGCGTTTATAGCCTTTTCGATGATAGCCCTGACTGACTCCTGGTTGTCTATATCTTCTATGTAGTAAAGGAGTTTATCCGAAAGGATCGTCTCCAGGGCGGTCCTGGCTTCGGGGTTGCCCAGCTTGGTCTTGGTCTGACCCTCAAATTGGATGTTGTTCATTTTTACTGAAATCACTGCCGTGAGGCCTTCGCGGAAATCCTCCCCGTTCAGCCCGCTGTTTTTACCTTTATACAAGCTGTTGGTTTTTATGTAATCGTTCAGTACCCGTGTGAGGGCAGTCTTGAAGCCCGTTTCGTGGGAGCCGCCCTCAGTTGTGGGGATATTGTTCACATATGAAAATATGCTTTCCGTATACGCATCCGTGTATTGGATGGCTATCTGGGCATATATGCCGTCTTTTTCACCTTCGATGTATATGACATCGTTATGCAGGGGTGTCTTGTCTTCATTCAGGTACCTGACAAAATCGACCAGGCCGCCGTCAAAGCAGTAGACGCGCTTGTTGTTATCATCCATCCTTTCATCTGTCAGGGTAAATTTTATGCCCTTATTGAGAAAGGCAAGCTCCTTCAGCCTTTTAGCTACGATATCGAAATTCAGATGTATATCAGGGAATACTCGTTTGTCAGGCAGAAATCTGACTCTGGTCCCCTTTCTGTCCGTCTTTCCCTTGATCAAAAGCGGAGTGACCGGCTTGCCTACCTGGAGGTCTCCGTTTTCAGTGAATGTTTCATATCTCTGATAGTAGAGCTGGCCATCAACTGCCACCTCCACCTCCAGCCATTCAGACAGAGCATTGACTGCTGCTGCGCCTACTCCGTGTAAACCTCCGGAATAGCTGTAATTGTTGGTATTAAACTTCCCTCCGGCATGCAGCTGGGTGAACACAACCTCCACACCTGGTTTCTTCAGTACATCGTGGTTGCCGACGGGTATCCCTCTGCCGTCATCGATCACAGTAGCACTGTTGTCAGCATGCAGTATAACGTCTATATTGGATGCATATCCGTTTACCGCTTCATCAACTGCATTGTCGATGATCTCCCAGAGCAGATGGTGTAATCCTCTGGACCCCGTAGTGCCTATGTACATGCCCGGTCTGAGCCTGACCGCCTTAAGGCCTTCCAGCACCTGAATATCATTTGCCTCATAAGACTTGGCCATAAATATACTTCGTCCCCCTCCAATAAGAACAAATGTTCTGTCTGATATTCAATTTACATTATATCATTGTTTACCGGTATAAAAAAGCATATATCTACAATTCAAGCCTTGCTATGGCCGATTTGAGCTCTTCCCTGACCCTTGGATCTTGTTCCTTTTCCAAAGCAGCTTCCAATATCGCCCTGGCATCAGCTCCTCCGATTTTCCCGATCGCCCAGGCGCTATGGGCCCTGACAGGAGGATAAGGATGGTTTATTAGCCTGGACAGCGGTTCTATATAGGCTTGGTCCTTTAAGTTGCCTGCAGCAATCGCAGCCATGGAAAGGATTCGCTGAGCCCTGGCATAGTTCTTGCCTACAAGCCTTCCTATACGTTCCATCTGGTATCTAAGGCTGCTATGGTTTGTCAGGATCTCCATTATGTCGAATATCTCTTCCTCCGGTTCAACCATTTCCTTGTACCTGGATCTGTTCTTGGGGCAGCATGACTGGCAGTCCTCGCATCCGAGCATTCTAGTACCCATTTTTTCCCTGATTTCTCCTGGAATGATACCAGCGGACAACATATGATACCTCAGGCATTTACTCAGGATCACCCTGCCACAATCAGTAATAGCCCCTGTGGGGCATGAATCGATGCACCTCGTGCAGTTGCCGCAGTCTGTAAGGCTGAGGTTGTCTGGGACATCCGCAGGCAGCAAGGCGTTTGTTAGTATCAGATGCAGGGTCATAAGTGATCCGCTTTCCTTACTGTGTATAAGCCCGTTCCTACCAAAGCAGCCTATCCCGCTGAGATATGCAATTTGCTTTATGGGCAGGGGCGGATCCACAAGGGCAGCGAAACCGCTTTCGCTCAGGATATCTGAAAGCTCCTGCATTGCCTTCCTGCCTTTAGGATATGCGGCATAGTGAGCATTGAAATACCCTTTCACGGATGACGCATCATACTTGTATGGTGAATATGGATAGGAGGCAGTTATGAAGGTCCTGGCGTCTGCCATAACCGACCCGAACGAGGCAGTCAGCCGTCTTTCGTCCCAGTATTGGGCAGTGTCCGGATCCAGCTGTCTTCGAATGACGATCTCCTCATCCCACAGCTTAAGCTGCCGGACCGGCAGAAAAGCCAGTTTCTCAAATCCAAGCTGTGACGCCCTATCTAGCAGCTTGGTCTTTATGCTTTGCATATATGGCTCAATCCTTTTAGTAAACTAAGTTCATTTAATTATAGCATATCTGTATTAAGCTTTTGTATTGCAGTCTTACGCAGGTACGGCTATACAACAGGGATAGAATCCGGATGATTGCCACGAAGGCAGGTCAAAAACCTTTTGCGCTTCACCCGGAGGATCCGATATTTAGCTGTAACAGTATTGGACTGGTATGCCTGCAAAAGGTATGGTCAGGTGAAGGCCACACTGAGTTAAATCCGGATAGGCTTAAAAGAAAAAAAGGAGCTGAATGCTCCAAACCTATCAGCTCCTTATCTGCGCCTTTGCTTATCAGTATTTGCTTCTTGGGGTGTAATGAGTATGAAGCAGCTTATGAGCCAAGTGGCTGTTGGGCGAGCCCAGAAACTCCTCATACAGCTTCTTGACTGACGGATTCTCATGGGACTTGCGCACAGGCATGTTCTTGTCCTCATCATATATCGCAGCGGCGCGCAATGCCTTTATATCCTTGTCCATACGCTCCCTGGCAGGTACTATCGGCTGACCTCCGCCTGTTACGCAGCCACCGGGGCAGCCCATGATCTCTATGAAATGATACTCCTTTTCACCCCGTTTCACCATCTCCAGGAGTTTCTTGGCGTTGCTTGTGCCATGGGCCACTGCAGTTCTTACGGTAACGCTGCCCAGGTCGACCTCATATTCTTTTACTCCTTCTATACCTCGTACGGCTTTGATGTCCACGGCCTTAAGTGGCTTGCCTGTAACTATTTCATATACTGTTCTCAAGGCTGCTTCCATAACTCCGCCTGTTGCCCCGAATATGACTCCTGCGCCTGTTGAATCCCCGAATATGGGGTCAAAGGCTTCATCAGGCAGCTTGTTGAACTCTATGCCGGCTTCCTTTATCATCCCTGCCAGCTCCCTGGTGGTAAGCACAGCATCGACATCCGGATGCCCCGTGGCTGCAAGCTCCGGCCTTCTTGCTTCAAACTTCTTTGAAGTGCATGGCATTATAGATACAACATAGATGGATGCGGGATCTATATTGTTCTTTTCAGCATAGTAGGACTTGATCAGAGCTCCCATCATCTCATGGGGAGACTTGCAGGTGGACAGGTTTTTGATGAACTCCGGATAATTGTGCTCACAGTATTTGATCCAGCCCGGACTGCAGGACGTGATCATAGGCAGGGTGCCGCCGTTGTTCAGACGGTCAAGGAGCTCTGTCCCCTCCTCCATGATCGTCAGGTCAGCAGCAAAGTCGGTATCGAATACCTTGTCAAAGCCCAGCCTGCGAAGGGCTGCTACCATTTTCCCTGTCACCCTGGTACCGATAGGCAAGCCGAACTCCTCACCCAGGGCTACTCTTACTGCAGGTGCTGTCTGAACCACTACATGCCGGTCAGGATCGTTGATAGCATCCCACACTCTCTCAACGTCACTCTTTTCTCTTAGAGCACCTACAGGGCATACAGTGATGCATTGACCGCAGTAGATGCAGTTCACTTCATCCAGCTTCTTATCAAAAACAGGCTCGACTACGGTTTTGAATCCCCGTTCCACTACGCCTATCGCTCCGATGCCCTGTACGCTCCTGCATACCGAAACGCATCTGCGGCAAAGTATGCATTTGTTGGGATCCCTGACTATGGAAGGCGAGGATTCGTCAATTGTGTAGTTGATCCTTTGACCTTCATAGGGTATATCGGTGACCCCGAGTTGGGCAGAAAGCTCTTGCAGTTCACATTTCTGATTTCTTACACAGGTCAGGCAGTTCCGATCATGGTTGGATAAAATCAGCTCCAGATTTGCCTTGCGGGCAGCCTTGACCTTTGGTGTATTGGTATATATCACCATACCATCTTCGACTGGATAAACACAAGCTGCCTGCAGGTTTCTGGCGCCCTTGACTTCAATCAGACACATGCGGCATGCACCGATCTCGTTGATGCCTTTCAAATAGCACAAGGTTGGTATGTTTATACCTGCAACCCGTGCAGCTTCCAATGCCGTGGTCCCCTTGGGGACTTCGACCTGGATCCCGTCTATAGTAACCTTAATCATATCCATATTGAGTCACTCCCTTAACCTTTTGTGATAGCATGGAAGGGGCATTTTTCAGCGCAGGCACCACATTTTATGCACTTATCCGGATCAATGATGTGAGGCGCTTTTCGCTCTCCCGAAATCGCGCTTACCGGACATACCTTGGTGCATAGCCCGCAACCTCTGCACAAGTCACTGCTGATCACATACCTCAACAGATTCCTGCATACCCCGGCCGGACATCTCTTTTCTTTGATATGGGCTTCGTATTCATCCCTGAAATACATTATCGTACTTAGAACAGGGTTGGGAGCAGTCTGGCCCAGTCCGCACAAGGCTGATGCCTTTATATTGTTGCCCAGTTCCTCCAGCTTTTCTATGTCTCCTTCTTCGCCGTTACCACTGGTGATCTTGTCAAGCAGTTCAAGCATACGCTTTGTACCTATCCTGCAGGGAGGGCACTTTCCGCATGACTCGTCGACCGTGAAATCAAGGAAGAATCTTGCGATATCAACCATGCAATTGTCCTCATCCATGACTATAAGGCCGCCTGAGCCCATCATGGATCCGATTTTTGCCAGAGAATCATAGTCTATAGGTGTATCAAGATGCTCAGCAGGTATGCATCCGCCTGAAGGTCCTCCCGTCTGAGCAGCTTTGAACTTCTTGCCATTGGGTATGCCACCGCCTATGTCATATATTATCTCCCTCAAGGTAGTCCCCATAGGCACTTCGACAAGCCCTGTATTGTTTATCTTGCCTCCGAGGGCAAAAACCTTTGTACCTTTGCTTTTCTCAGTGCCCACCTGGGAGAACCATTCGGCACCGTTCAAGATGATCTGGGGTATATTGGCATAGGTTTCAACGTTGTTCAGCAGAGTAGGTTTGGCAAAGACACCCTTGACTGCAGGGAAGGGCGGCCTTGGAGTCGGCTCACCGCGCTTGCCTTCTATAGACCGCATCAGGGCTGTTTCCTCGCCGCAGACAAAAGCGCCTGCTCCGAGCCTTAGCTCTATATCGAAGCTGAAATCGGTACCAAAAATGTTCTTACCAAGTAGCCCCAGCTCCTTTGCCTGCTCTATCGCTATCGTCAGGCGTTTGACCGCGATTGGGTATTCAGCTCTGACATATATATATCCCTGATCGGATCCTATGGCGTATCCTGCTATCGCCATTGCTTCAAGTATGCTGTGGGGGTCTCCTTCCAACAGGCTCCTGTCCATAAATGCACCCGGGTCGCCTTCATCTGCGTTGCAGCATACATATTTCTTGTCTCCCGGAGCCTTGCGGGCAAACTCCCATTTCAGGCCGGTGGGGAAACCGGCACCCCCTCTGCCTCTCAGACCTGAAGCCTTTATTTCATTGATCACATCCATAGGTGTCATTTCAGTGAGGACCCTGGCTAAAGCCTTATATCCGTCAAAAGCTATATATTCCTCTATCTTCTCCGGGTTGATGACACCGCAGTTCCTTAAGGCCATTCGTTTTTGCTTTTTATAAAACTCGACCTCGTCCAACGTGCTTACGACATCTTCAGCCTTGGCATGGTCGTGATACAGCAGATCATTTACGATCCTGCCTTTCAGAAGATGCTCCTCGACGATCCTGGGCACGTCCTCAGCCTTTATCCCGCTGTAAAACGCGCCTTCGGGATAAACAACGACAACAGGACCGACAGCGCACAGGCCGAAACAGCCTGTACTGACAAGCTTGATTTCATCTTCAAGATTATGTTTTTTAAGTTCAGCCTGGAATGCATCAATAATGCCGGCTGACCCCGAGGAATGGCAGCCTGTGCCTCCGCAGACCAGGACATGTGAACGATACAATTTCATTGTCTATGACCTCCTACGTTATTTTTCGGCAGCCCCGATCGTATACTCCGTTACAACCTGGCCGTTCACGATGTGCTCTGCTACTATCCGTTTGGCTTTTTCAGGTGTTAGCTTGACATAGGTCACTTTTTCCTCGCCGGGCTTATATACTTCCACGATCGGCTCAAGACGGCATACGCCTACACAGCCTGTCTGGGTCACGGTAATGTCCTGCAGGTTTCTTTTCTGGACCTCCTCAACAAAAGCCAACAGCACAGGCCTGGCTCCGGCAGCAATACCACAGGTCGCCATGCCAACAACGACTCTGGTTCCTTTTCTATCCTTTCTCAGATTGACTTCCTGCAAAGTCCTTTGCTTTATCTGCTCAAGTTCCTGAATCGACTTCACTTGCAACACCTCCGTACAGTTTTTCAATGTTTTCTGAAATATATTTTCTGATCCACCCTATAACAGAAAGGTCAGAGATCAGCAAGTCTCCGAGCTTGCCTTTGATGTCCTGTGTACTAAATTCGAAGCATTTGTCATAGTATGAATGGGTGTACCTGAATTCTATATCCGGATGGCATAATATCAGCGTAGCCATCGTATCTTCCATCCTGCCAAGGGGCAGACAGTCAATGCTTCTGGTATCGAAGCGAGCCATCACCGTAGTGCCCCTGCCTTTTTCGGTATCGATCTCTAGACTGCCTCCACTCGCTTCAGCCTGAGCCTTGAACAAAGGCAATCCCAAGCCCACCCGCCTGGTGGTCCGGGTCGTATAGAAGGGATCCAGCGAGCGTTCGGCTTCGCTGCTGTCCATGCCTGTGCCGTTGTCACTAATCATCACATACAGGCTATGATCTGCCGGTATTTCCTTTATTGCAATGTCTACGCAGGATGCGCCTGCTGATATGGAATTCTGAATAATGTCCAGGACATGCAGTGATATATCTTCCATAGCCTTTATTTATCTCTGTACTTGTCCAGTATCCCCTTGATATCCTCGGGCTTTAGCCTGCCGTATACATCATCGTTGATCATCATGACCGGCGCAAGTCCGCAGGCTCCAAGACACCTGGTAGCCTCCAGGGTGAACCTGCCGTCCTCCGTAGTATCACCTGGCTGTACTCCCAGCTCCTTTATGAGCTCGTTCAGTATCAGCTGGGAGCCCTTTACATAGCATGCCGTACCCATACAAACTCCGATTTTGTACCTTCCCTTTGGCTTAACGGAAAACTGGGAGTAAAACGTAGCTACTCCGTAGATGTCACTTATCGGTATATCAAGTGCTTCTGCTATATGGGCCTGGACCTCATAAGGCAGATAGCCGAATATTTCCTGTGCCTTTGTCAGTATAGGCATCAAAGGACCTTCCTTGCCCTTGTACTCATCTATGATCCTGTTAAGCTCTGCGAGTTTTTCTGCATGCTCCGCAAGAATGAAACGTGACATTTATGTCCCCTCCCTGAGTATTATATAGCTGTTAAAATATAAACTATTATCTCATAAAGGATTCCATTCTTCAATACCTTTTGTTAAAAATTAAACAAATATTGATTAGGCTATATTAAATTAATATTCGGTTTGGCTTGGAAAGGAGAGTGATTAGCTAGACAAATAATTAAAAATGCCTTCTAAGGTGATCTCTTCGACAGGAATTATCATTTTTCTTTCCAGTATGCTGCCTAAAGAATGGGCATCCGAGGAAGTGATAAGCTTGTATTTACGGCTAATATAATTTTCCACGCTTGATTTTTGTGAATATTCTAACAATGTAAACCCCATATATTCGGGTATAAATCCCAATTGCGAAATGATACTATAAGACGGCCTGTCAACATGAGCTGGCACGACAATGCCGCCAAGGCTGCGGGCATATTGCAGGGCTTCATCTATGGAGATGTTCAATGATGCCAGAAGGAGTTGCTTTCTAAAGCCTACGACCTCATCCCTTTCATTCATGATGAACTGATTGCCGAATAGGTCCGGCTTGTTTTCAACACCGTCATAGAAGGCGCTTATACGGTCCTGAAACGACATCAAGGAATCAAGGTCCGGAAAATAGCATAATATGTGCACTTCCTCTGAGGTTTGTAGCTCCATGCCGGGTACGACTACAAGCCTTCCTCTGGCTGCCTTTATAACGGCTTCTACGTTGTCGCAGCTGTTGTGGTCGGTAACGGCTATTGCATCCAGGCCGTTCAGCAGAGCCATGTTGACTATGTTGTTCGGAGTCATGTCATCGTCGCAGCAAGGCGAAAGTGAAGAATGAATATGCAGATCTACAGCCGCCTGTCTATTGCTCTTTGTCATTTAAACCAACACCCAGTGCATACAGCCTGCCAGCCAGCTCATATGATGTAAGGCCGGAAGCCAGCAGGGTTATACCTTCTTCTCTGGCCTTGTCTATAGTCTTGGGATCTGCCTGCGCTCCTCCCGATATTATGATACAGGACAGCTCCAAAAGAGAAGCAACCGCAATTGTATTGATATGAGTCTGTATTGTGATCCACATGCCGTCCTTTTTTCCGTGGGCCATGACCCAGCTAAGAAGGTCACTGCATATTCCTGACGTGATTTCATTATCCATGCAGGCTCCTGACGACAAAACCTGCATATCAAGCTTTTCAGCTATTTCTCTTGGTGTCACTTTAATCGGGCTCCTTCCTTGTATGGATCTGTTTTTCCGATAGCTCGATCATCTCTCTTGCCAGTTTCTTTACTTTTTCCCTAAGCTTGAAGATGCAATCAAGCTCAGAAGCATCGCCCCTGACTATGTCCTCAGCCAAGGCCCTGCAGCTTGGTGAACCGCATGAACCGCAATCCAATCCGGGCAGAGAAGCATTTATGACCTCCAGCTCCTTCATTTTTTTGATAGCCGCTTCTATATCAGTATCGAGCTTCAGCACTGTCTTTTCCATTATGTTTTTCTCAAGCTTCCACCTGGTATTACTCTTAACATATTCAGCTTCGGCCTCATCCAGAGCTTTGCTCTCGATCCCCTTGACAAGTCGCCTTATCCGGCTGTTGGCCACATAGCTGTTTTCAAAGGTGAGCGGGCCTCCAACGCAGCCGCCCACACAGTTCAATCCCTCGAAATAATCCAGATCGGCCAGCTTGTTGTTTTCTATTTCCTCCAATACGGAGATCACATTATGTATGCCATCCACAGCCAGGTAGTTTTCTACCCCTAAGGACCTGCTCTCTCCATTTGTGATCGCCCACCTTACACCAGAACTGCCTGCACGCTGCAGCTTTTTGGCCTCGCCCTTATCTGCCCTCTCCAGTATATGCCTGTATATCTCCAACATTGATATGGCGCCGTTCACATAGGATTTTTCATTGCCGATCGGATTTCTTATGCTTGTCATTTTTGCTGCGCATGGTGTGATAAAGAAGACTCCCACCTCATCCGGAGACACCCCATGGTCTCGGCAGAATCTGTCCCTGGCCAGCTGGGCTCCGATTTCCATTGGCGAGGCTATCCTGACTATATTACCGATAAGCTCGGGGAACCTAACCTGGATCAGTCTTACCACAGCCGGGCATGCCGAAGAGATCAAGGGCTTTTTGCAGCCAGGCTTTTTCAGTGTCTCCCTGACAAGATAGCTGACATACTCAGCTGCCCTGGCCACTTCGTAAACATCGTCAAAGCCCAACTCGATCAAAGCACTGAGGACCTTGTCAATGTCATCTATGTTTTTAAACTGTCCGTATAAAGATGGCGCCGGAAGTGCGATTTTATACCTGTAATTATTGATTGCTGACAAAGGATCTGTGACAGCAGTCTTCGCATGGTATGGACATACGAGTATGCATTCACCGCAGTCGATACAGCGTTCTTTGATTATGACAGCCTTGCCGTCTCTTACACGTATTGCTTCGGTGGGGCACCTCTTAATACAGTTGGTACACCCCATGCACTTATCCTTGTCCAACGTTACAGAATGATAATATTGCTCCACTTGTATCACTTCTTTGTTATTATACTCAGTCGTGGTGGATGATGATCGTGAGAAGGGTGCCTTGTCCAACCTGGGATTGTATGTCGAACATATCGGCACAGCGCTTGATATTCGGCAGGCCCATGCCGGCTCCGAAGCCAAGCTCCCTGGCTGCTTCGGGAGCTGTAGAATAGCCGGCCGTCATTGCCAGCTCGATATCAGGTATCCCTGGCCCAGTATCTTCAGCCTTGATTATGATCTCTTTCGGGCTCACTATCAGGGTGATGCTACCGCCATAACTGTGGATCACAAGATTCAGCTCGGCTTCATAGCACGCTATTGCCGCTCTCCTTACTATAGCAGCGTCTATACCCAGGTGCTTGAGCAGCATTTTGACTTTTGATGATACATCGCCTGCTGCAGAGAAATCGTTAGGCGATACCGGATAAGAAAGCTCGATTATGTTTTCACGATCATCTGTCAACATTTATGCTTGTCCGCTCTTTCCAGGCAAACCTGCCATATATAGCTTCCCACATGCTTCAAATAATGTATAGGATGTAGACAACAGGACTATCGATCTTTCAACAGCCATATCTATGATATCCTGACCCGGGACCTTACCTCTTACAAACACTATGGCGCTGACATCCAATACCTCAGCCGTACGTATCACATGCTGGTTTGTCAGACCTGTCAGTAAAAGAGTATGGCTTTTGACGAAGGACAGTACATCGCTCATAAGGTCCGAGCCGCAGGCTGCATCTACCCTTCTGTCCAATAGGTCGCTGCCAACTAGTACTTCCGCCTTTAGTATGTCCTTTACTTCATATAGGGCAAGTGACATGTTTCACCTCTATCCTGTGATTTGCTCCAAGTATTGCTTGTATTTCATCATCAGCTCAATATAAGTATACTTTAATTTTGAAGAAATTGCTACTTTATTTGATGGGTTTTGTGTAATAATGTCATCCAAGGATTTGGCTGTATCCTTGTACAACTGCATCAACCCATTCAAAATCGGGTTGTTTTCCTGGGTCGCATTCAGCCCTTCAAGCTTGTCTGACATTTCGTCAATAGGCTGCTTGCATTCGCTTATGGCAGATTGTGCCTCCGTTGTCGAAATTTCATTTCTATCAAGCTGCTTCAGAATATCCTCCAGCTTGTAGTACTCATCCTCCCAAATGGAAAATGCCGATTTTATCGTTTCTACATTGGATTTGGTCGCAGTTATCTGCATGTTGACCCCAGGTGAAGCGATTTTATAAACCTGTGAGTCGATATCGTCAGCCTTAAGTTGTTCCCTGACCTTTGCCGCATCGCTTTCCAACTGGAAACCAACGGCAAGCACGCGATAGTAGGTGTCATTGACCGTATAGCCCGCACCGCCTTGTGTCCTCAATGTGAGCGCATAGTCTTCGGCATTCCTTTCCTCTATAAAGGCCCCCATCTGTATAGTGTACAGCTTTAGCGCATTGGCAGTAATGTTCTCCGTCACCTTGACCGTATCCTCTTCATCCGGCACTGTCAGCTTCGGGTCGTCGGTTGGGTCATTTGTACTCCCTCTGGAGCCAAGGATAGGCGCAATCACATCACTTACATACTTGCCTATGGTCCCGGCGAAGAAAATATACAGCAAGCTGCAAGACAGTACTGCCACCAGGATGAAAAAGGCATATCTCTTCCTGGTGGCGCTTCTTCTGAGCCGTGAATATCTCATATCCAACCCCCCTAGTCTGGATTTGTCCTGGTATGTATATATGTTTATGGCTAGTTTATCCTATATATGATAAAATACTGATTAAGTTTATATATTGGGAGGCTTGGAATGAGATATCATCTGGATACGATACCGGTATGGGATGCCTGCAAGGAAAACAGCGAATGCCTGGTCTGTATTCTCGAGGCCAAGGCTGAACGGGCATATGTGGAGTCCTTCCTGGGCGGATCAGTAATGGAGCCTGCTACCCGTATAGAGGTGAATGATAAAGGATTTTGCCCTCATCATAACAAAATGCTGTTTGATGCAAAAAACAGGCTTGGCCTCGCCCTGATGACCCATACCCACACAGTTGAAACCATAAAAAAGCTTAAAAAGCTCTCAGGCAAAGCCGCATCAGATCCGTCTTCAAAGTTGCTGGATAGGTTGGTATCCAGGGACAGAAACAGCAAAAAGTCAGCCAGGGACCTGGCAGACTGGATCAGGAAACATGTCACCGATTGCATCATATGTGACAGGTTGGCCAACTCGATGAATCGCTACATCTACACTATCATATATCTGTGGGAACACGAAAAGGAATTCCGCAGTGCCTTGGCTGCATCCAAGGGCTTTTGCCTGCCCCACCTGGCTATGATACTGGAATCAGCAGCAGATAACCTGAGCACCAGCCGTCTCGATGACTTTTTTTCAGATATAATTCCTGTAGAACTTCAAAACCTCGAAAGGCTTGAACAGGAGTTGAAATGGTTCACCCTGAAGTTTGATTACCGGAATCAGGATAAACCCTGGGGTAATTCAAGGGATGCGGTGCAAAGAGTTCTGCAGAAGCTGACAGGCAAGTACATGGAATAAATGCAACAGAGATATTAAGCGGAGCGTTCAAGACAATTAAAGAGATTAAAGAAGCATTAGGAATCTAAATTGATTTTATGCGCGATTACGGCTGATTTTGAGAGTTTATGAAATTTTGTAGTATTTGCCAACATTTTTGCTTTTTACTAAACTATATCATGTAATTAGCACTCATCACAGCTGAGTGCTAACAACCAAAACTTACATAAGGAGGGTACATTATGAGAATCAAGCCTTTAGGTGACAGAGTCGTCATTAAAATGATGGAAAGCCAGGAGACCACCAAAAGCGGCATAGTACTTCCGGGATCAGCCAAAGAAAAACCTCAAATGGCTGAAGTAGTTGCTGTCGGACCTGGCGGACTGGTTGATGGCAAGGAAGTTAAAATGGAGGTCAAAGTCGGTGAAAGAGTGATATATTCAAAGTATGCCGGCACTGAAGTCAAGCTGGATGAGGAAGAGTTCATCATAGTACGTCAGAGCGATATACTCGCAGTTATAGAATGA
>JAKPIB010000029.1 GCA_029549985.1 Bacillota bacterium | reverse complement strand
AATGAAAAATGGGTAAAATCTCTCCTTAACCCTTCCCCCTAAACCCTCAATCCTACAAGCACTTTATTTTCATTTTTTGCCCTAAAAATTGAGGAATGAAAGGACTTTAGGAAGTAAGGAATAAGGAAAAAGGAATTAAATAGGAAATTGGAAGAGAATAACAAGCCAGTGTTTTCAAGGGTTTGAGGGGGATTTGTGAAAGGAGTTTATTTGAAAAAGGAAAGAAGTTTGTTTGAGGTGCATAAGAAAATAGGAGGCATGGAGTTTTATGACGTCCATTTCTCTTACATAGATAATGAAACACTGAATGAAGAATTTGTTTCAGTCCCCGAACAAGGAGGCGGCAAAATAATACCTGATGGTATGGGCAAGCCTGGCCACCTTTATACCGTAGCCAGAGGGAGGTCGGGCATGATAGGCGTGTATAAGATTGAAACCCAGGTTGTCTCGGGTACCGGCAAATTTGAAAAAACAGGTCTTGGCTATGACAGGGAAGCAAAAGAAAGCATAGACACAGCTTTCAGGTATTTCAGGGCAAACAGCAAGAATGTAAGCAGGAGTATAAGTATAACCACAAAGGATTATCTGATGCATGTACAGGACATTCATGGGGTTGAAATGACTTCTGAACTGGCACTGGCAGCCTTTGTGGCTTTATGCTCAGGGGCATTGAGCAAAGCACCGCTGAGCCAACTGGTCGTGTTGGGATCCCTGAGCATAGGTGGTACGATAATGAAAGTCGAGGAACTGGCGAATGTACTGCAGGTATGCTTTGATGCAGGTGCCAAGAGAGTTCTCCTTCCAATGGCGTCTGCGGTAGACATTCCGACTGTTCCGCCAGAGTTGTTTTCGAAGTTCCAGATTTCATTCTACCAGAGTCCGGAGGATGCCGTATATAAAGCGCTTGGGGTAGAGTAGTTTGAGATGCAAAAATGTGTACCTAAATGAAGTAAACTCTCAATTAGAAGTTGATTATTCACACTTATTGGGTATAATATAACCAGGAGTGTGATAAATATGCTGATACAGTTTAATTTCAGTAATTTTAAGTCTTTTAGGGATGAGGTTTCATTAGATTTAACTGCTACGAAAATTACCGAACATATGGGTAATGTTGTTGAAATAGCTAATGATAAGTTGCTTAAGGTAGCTGCCATATATGGAGCAAATGCAAGCGGAAAGACCAATGTCTACGAAGCATTTGAGTTTATGACTTATTATGTAATGGAGTCGTTTAATTTTGGCGGAGAAAGCGATGATAAACATGCAGGTGGTAGCAGGTTCAGAAAAGTGACACCCTTTTTACTTGACAGTTCAAATCGTAGTAAAGAGTCTACCTTTGAAGTATTCTTTGTGGATAAGGAAGATGCAAAACAGAAGATTTATCAGTATGGGTTTGCTCTCTTGGGACAGGAAGTCGTAGAAGAATGGTTATATTATAAGACGAAAAGCTCAAAAAATTATAAGACTATATTTTATCGCAAGGGACAGGAATTAGATTTCGAGGGTGGTATAAAATCAAAAAAAGAAATTGTAAAGACCGCATTGGAAAAAGAAGTGCTGGTTGTTTCACTGGGTGCCAAACTCAAAATCAACACTCTTAAGAGGGTCCGTGATTGGTTCTTAAGTAATGAAGTGGTAAATTTCGGCAATCCTGTAGAAGATTTATTCAGGTCAAGCTCTTTGCCAATGGGTTTTGTTGGCAATGAGAATGTACAGAAAAACGTTGTTGAATATTTCTCTTCATTTGATGAAGCTATCCTGGGATTCGAAGTTGAAGAAATAAAGAAGAATGATAAGAATGAAGAGAGATATTATCGAATAGGTGCTTTGCATAAAATGATCGATTCGGAGGAGAAGGCTCGTATACCTTTAGAACATGAATCTGGTGGGACAATAAAAATGTTTTCCCTATATCCGCCGATTCAACGGGCAATGAGATATGGTAGTGTTTTGTTTGTTGATGAGCTTAACGCTAAACTGCATCCATTGCTTGTTAGAAACATAATCCTGACTTTTCTTAACCCTGAAATAAACACCAATAATGCTCAGCTTATCTTCACTACGCATGATATCTGGCAGTTGTCAAATGACTTGTTGCGTAGAGATGAGATATGGTTTGTAGAGAAGGACAAAAATGGTGTTTCTACACTATATTCGCTTGCAGACTTTAAAGATGAAGAAGGTTTGAAAATCAGAAAAGATGAAAACTTCGTAAAAAATTACATGACCGGTAAGTATGGAGCTATTCCTTCACTTAAGCCATTAAAAATCTATGGAAGTGATAAGGACTATGGGAAGAGATGAACGCAGAGGTGCAAGAAAAGACAGAAACACAAGGTCTACAAGAGTTCCTGTGCTGGGGTATTATCTGATAATAACTGATACCGAAGAAACGGAGAAAAACTATTTTACTGGCTTACGAAAATCAATTCCTGCTGCTATGCAAGACAGAATTGTAATAAAAGTAGTAAAGGCCAACACTAGCGACATGGTTGACAAATGTTATGAAATGTATTCAAGAGAGCCCCAGTACAGGATTCCGTGGATTGTATTTGACAGGGATGAAGTGAATGACTTTGATAAAATTATTAGCAATGCAAGTGAAAAAGGAATAAATGCTGGATGGTCCAATCCATGTATAGAAATATGGTTTTCCGCTTATTTTTCAGAAATGCCATCAAGCAATGACTCAGTAGCCTGCTGCAGGAATTTCAGTGAGTTATTTAGAAGAAATACCGGCACCGAATATAGCAAATCAGATTCTGAGATATATGAAAAACTGTGTAAGTACGGCAATGAAGATGAAGCGATAAGAATTGCTGAGAAAAAATATAAAGAGTTGAGTGATATATATGAGAAACCTTCCGATATGTGTCCGGTAACCACAATTTTTATGTTAGTAAAAGAGATCAAAAGCAAAGTATCAACTGATGATAAGTAAAAGCTATCATCATCTGTTTGTAGATAAATTTGCAATAATGTTAATGCAGCTATAAAAATACCCCAAATGCCGGATTAGATTTGATTTTTCAACGTAGTTGTAATAATCTATAAGTACGATATCAAGGTAAGTCCAAACTCTTGCGAAGGCGGTTATATACTGTGATATCCTTACTTATAGTTGATGATGAGCAGAAAGAGCGTGAAGGCATAGCTTTTCTGATAGAGAAATATAATTTTCCCTTTCAGGTCAGCATGGCGGGCAATGGGCGGGAAGCCCTGGAGCTTTTCAAGAGCAATACCTATGATATACTCATAACCGATATCAGGATGCCCTTTATGGATGGGTTGGAGCTGTGCGAGAAAATACGCCCCGACCATCCTGAAACGATCATCATCATCCTGAGCGCGTATGGTGACTTCGAATACACGCAAAAGGCTATCAAAATAAAGGTCGATGATTATCTGCTGAAGCCGGTGGAGATAGATGAGTTCCACCGGGCCATGAGCGATGCCATGGATGAGATCGAGCGCAGAATGGTTGAGCTCACCACATCTCCCTATGACAGTGGATCAGATCTGAGCATTTCAGATTTCATCAAAAAAGCTATTGCTGATGTCGAAAACAACTTAAGCGAGGCTGACCTGCAGGGATGCAACCTGCGGGTGATCAAGGATGTCATCCGCTTGATAGAAGCCAACTATACAAAGGACGTCGGCCTGGAGTGGATCGCCGGCCAGGTCTATTTGTCCTCCAGCCACCTCAGCCGTCTTTTCAAGAAGGCGACCGGCCAGAATATAACTCAGTTCATAACCATGCTTCGCATGTACAAGGCAAAGCAATTATTGACCAGGACCAACATGAAGATCGTAGATGTAGGGCAGCAGGTCGGATACTACAATGCATCCTATTTCTGCATGCTGTTCAAAAAGTATTATGGCATCACACCAAACCAGATGCGAGAGGGCACAAATGATAAAAATGTTTAAAGGACCGTGGTTCAGTAAGCTCAAATCCTCGTATATGAACCTGCCCTTCATGCGCAAGCTGATGCTGTCATATCTGATCGTCATCCTGATCCCGCTTGTGATATGGAGCACATCCTCATATATCATCAACAACGCTATTATGAGAGAAAGGCTCCAGGACGATTTCAACAATACATGCGCTTACATAATCAACAGGATACAAAACAAGATAGACAAAATAAACCGGGCCCTGCAGCAAATAAGCCGCGATGAAACGGTTTCGCAGATAGTCAATCAGAATTTTACCAGTGAATACGAGAAGCTGTATAATATCCGCTACTATTTCGATTCACTGATAAACAACATGTACGCCAACAATCCGGAGCTGGAAGAGTTTAAGATATATACCTATGGAAACATAAAGGGCGCCCGCGAAAGCTTTTTGGACATAGAGCAGGTGACGGATGAACACGTCCTGAGACAGCTCAAAAGCGGGATCGACCCCCTGTGGCTGTATGACGGGGAGACCTTGACCGTATCGGACAAGATAATATATATCCCTGACCCGATGCATTCTGCCACTATCACGATCAAGGTGAACAAGGACTACTTGTTTTCAGACAACTTTCCGGACCAGAACGTTGATTTCAGAATGATCGTTACCGATATGGAGGCCCAGGTCATTTATGACCTTTTGCTGGCCAAGCAGGATACGTCAGACATCCGTGAGCTCGGCAATGGATCTTCCGGTATCCTTTACAGCAAGCATACGATGCCTGACGTTGGCTGGAACATTGAGCTTTTGATGGATGTCCGTCCCCTGATGTTCAGCCTGTCCGGCTCGATCATAAACACCTCCCTGCTGATCGCTTTATCCTTTGCCATCCTCCTGGCCATTGGATACATATTTTCCCGTACATTTGTGAAACGGATCGAAGTATTGAATCAGCAGCTGGGGCAGGTCGTACCCAGTGAATTCACTATTGATATCAGGTCCGAATATACCGATGAGATCGGCGAGATCACAAACAGCGTCGGCAGCATGGTCAGGGAGACCAGGCAGCTGATCGAGGAGGTTTATAAAAGCCGGCTCGCGCAGCGGGACGCCCAGATCATCGCCCTGCAGTCCCAGATAAATCCCCATTTTTTGTACAATACCCTGTCTAATCTCAACTGGCGTGCGATCAGGAACGGGGACACGGAGCTGAGCGATATCCTGACCTCTTTATCAAGGTTTTACAGGCTGTCGCTCAATGATGGCATGAAAATATCCACGATCGGCGAAGAGCTGCAGCATGTCAAGGCATACCTGAAGATCCAGAATGCGATATTCGAAAAGGGCTTTACTGTCGATTACGACATCGATACCAGGCTGGTAAGCTATACGATACCGGCGATCATACTGCAGCCCATAGTAGAAAACGCAATTGAACACGGCATAATGCCAATAGGCTATGAGAATGGCAGGATAACCATAACCCTTGCCGAGCAGGACGAGAATATCATCATCAAGATAGCCGACAACGGCCCCGGCATGGACAAGGACACTGTCGCATCCATACTGGGTCGGAAAAGGAAGGGCTATGGGCTGTATAATGTCGATAAGCGGCTCAAGCTGTTTTTTGATGACCGGTATGGCCTGGCCTTTGAGGAGACCCCCGGAGGCGGGACTACCGTGGTGATAACGATACCTAAAATAGAATGAACCCAGGGTCATCAGGGTTGAAACTTGATATCACTAAAGAGAGCATATACATGAGCCTTGTATATGCTTTTTTGATTTTATGCAAATAGCAAAAATGTGATATATATGTCAGGTTTTTATTATTGTTGACGAAAAATCGGTTTGTTAGTATATTAGTGCAACTATCCAACTATGGGGGCGTGGGTCTGTGAAACTTGCTAAAATCTACTATCTGGCGGGTACCCATTGGGACAGGGAATGGTACAAGCCGTTCCAGGGCTTCCGCTACATGCTTATTGACACGATCATGGATGTGATAGACACCCTGGAGTCCGAACCGGACATGAAGTATGTCCTGGATGGCCAGACTGCCGTATTGGATGACTTTTGTGAGATAGATCCGGAAAATGGCGTCCGGCTGCGGAAGCTGATAGAGAGCGGCCGCATAGCCGTAGGCCCATGGTATACGATGCCCGATGAATTCCTCATATCCGGAGAAGGCTTGATAAACAATCTCCTGCTGGGTCACAGGAAGGCTCGTGAATATGGAGCGGCCGATGCGATGAAGTATGGCTATATTTGCGACATATTCGGCCATATCGCCCAATTGCCCCAGATCCTGGCAGGATTTCATATCCACGGAGCCCTTCTTCAGCGGGGGGCAAACCAGGAGACCTGCACCGTACACTTCAGGTGGATATCTCCGGACGGCACTGAATGCGCTGCATATCGTGTCCCTGAGGATTTTGGGTACGGCGCCTTTTATCATTATGCCACCGAGACATATATACAGGGATGGGACAAGGACAAGAACAATCTCCTGGAACGGGCTATCAAGCAGATAGACAAGGAGCTCTCTCAGCTCAATGCACCTTATCTTATCCTCATGGATGCCCTGGATCACCAGCGTGTCAATAAAGCCGCGCCATGGCTGGCACAGAAGCTTTCAGAGCACTATGGCTGCCCTGTGGTTTTTGACACGCCTGACAAGCTTGTTGAAGAGATATCCCTCTGGCAAGGCCACAGGACGGTCAAATATGGTGAGCTCAATGAGACAAGCAAGCTCAAGCCTGGAACCAATATGCTCCTCACATATGTACTGTCCAGCAGATATGACGTAAAGAAAGCCAATGACCGGGTCCAGACCCTGTGGGAGAAATGGGCGGATCTTATGACAGTGTACTATGCCTTCAAGGGCAAGCACATCAAACCGGGGTTCCGCAGGGTAGCGATGCTGGAGATGATCCGAAATCACGCCCATGACTCCATATGCGGTTGCTCCGTGGGCGATGTCCACAAGGATATGCATTACCGTTACCGGCAGGCGGAAACGATCGCCAACGAGATCATACTTGACTGCTTCAGATATGATGTTCATCAGCTGCAGGCGGAGGGCTCAGGCCAGAAGGACATGGTGGTCAGGATCTTCAACCCGCTTCCATTCCCGAGGCATGAGACGGTCAAGATCGATCTGCGCTTCGACCCGGGCTTCCCTGCTACATATTCAGAGGGCGAGAGGCAATATGAGACCAAAAATTCATTCATCATTGAGGATGAGCTGGGCAATGTGATCCCCTATACCCTGTGCGATATCCGCAGGAACCAGGTATGCCAGAGCCCGTCACAGTATATAGTCGACGAATATACCATATGCCTGCCGGTCGATATGCCTGCTTCAGGCTATGCTCACTACATCGTCAAGCCTGTGCATGACAGGCGGATGCGCTACATAGACGGCCTTTCAAGGGATCTGCGAAGTGTAGAGAGTGAGTACCTGCGCTTTCATGTAAACAACGACGGCACCATAGATATCACCGATAAAATGACCGGACGGCAATACCGCAGGCTCCTGTCCTATATGGATGATGGAGAAATAGGGGATGGATGGATGCATATCGATCCTGTAAGCAACAGGCAGGTATTCAGCGCAGGCTCAAGGGTCACTGTTGAAAAGCTGTATGACGGCCCTGCCGAATGCGCATTCCGGATCTGCACATACATGGAGGTCCCGGCCGGCATGGTATATGCTGCGGACAATATCCGCAGGAGCGAGGATAGCGTCATCATGCCCATCACAACAGTCGTAAGGCTGGGTGTTGGCAACAGGTATCTTGATATACACACAACGGTCGATAATACGGCCCAAAACCATAGGCTGCAGCTGCTTTTGCCCACAGGCATAGCAGGGAACAGATACAGGGCCGGACAAGCCTTTACGGTCATAGAGCGCCCGACAGGCTTTGATCGCAGCACCAATGACTGGAAGGAGCCGGACACCCTGGTCAAGAACTTTGACGGCCTGCTGTACAAAAGGGCCGCGACCGGTGAAGGCCTGGCCTTCCTGTCCGCATACGGGCTCCATGAAGCAGGTGTGATGGACGATGACGACAGTACGATGGTCGTGACCCTGTTCAGAAGCTTTGATAAAACGATCAACACCAATGGCCAGCCGGACGGACAGCTGCTTGGCAAGCTGGATTTCCATTATCGCCTGCTATTGATAGACGAGGCTTTCACCGATGCCGATCTGGTCCGCTGCCGGGACGCCCTGCAAACCGGTGTGTATCAGTATACCGTCTGGCTGCCTGAAGGGCATTCGGCAGATAAAGGCTCCTTTGTGAGGCTAGACAGCAAAAACGTAGTGGTATCTGCGATCAAGCCTCCGGAGGACGGACAGGCAAATGACCTGATTATCAGGCTGGTGAACTATGCAGCAGCGCCGGACATCGCAAGACTGGAGTTTGGGCAGCTTGTCAAGGAGGCAAAAAAATGCGACCTGCTTGAAGTACCTTATGAGCATTGCCAGCATGTAGACAACAGAGTATATATCGAGCTGGGACCGCACAAGATCCAGACATTGCGCATCACATTATAAAGGAAAAAGGGGAATATACATGGGCAAGATATATCAACGGATCATAGCTACATTACTCGTTGCGCTGATGATGACCGCATTGGCGGCCTGCGGCGGCCAACCGGAGGATACCGACGATCCAATAGTGGAGACGGATAAATGGGATCCCTACTCACCCTACAATGAAAACATCGTCATGACAAAGGGCGTGACCGTGGCTGCCCAGGGAAGCTTCAAAGAGGGGGAGAACTTTGAAAACAATGTGTTCACCCGCTATTTGAAGAACACCATGAACATCGAGACCAAGGTCTTGTGGGAAGTGGATGCTGCCCTTTATGATCAGAAGATCGCCTTGTCTATCGCTATACAGGAAATACCCGACATCATGGTGGTAGACCGCATCATATACAAGCAGCTCCTGGACAATGACCTCATATGGGATATGACGGAAGCATATGAAAAGTGCATATCACCATTCCTAAAGGAACAGTATGACTCATATGGCGAAAGGCTGTTCAAGGAAGTCGAAGTCGACGGAAAGCTCATGGGCATACCTGGTACGAGCCTGGGAAACTGCCATAATGTCTTGTGGATCCGTAAGGACTGGCTTGACAAGCTGGGCATGGATGCACCCACCACCCTGGATGAGGTGATCGATACCGCCCGGGCCTTCAAGAAGCTCAACTACAACGGTCAGAACAATACGGTCGGACTGACGACGACCAGTGACATATACGGCGGCTATAACTCCTGGTGGGGCCTGGATACCATATTCTCCTACTACGGGGCTTACCCCGGCGTCTGGCTCGAACGGGACGGCAAAGCCGTTTATGGGTCCATTTTGCCGGAAGTGAAAACAGCTCTTGCCAAGCTCCGTGACCTTTATGCTGAAGGCATCCTGGACAGGGAGTTTGCAATACGCAATGAAGCGGACCGCCAGCAGCTGCTCGGCTCAGGCCGGCTGGGCATGTACTTCTCCGTTTGGTGGCCGTCCAACGGTGTACCGGATTCGACCATAAATGACAAGAATGCCGAGTGGATCGCTGTAAGCGCACCTGCTGATGCAAACGGCAAGCTGAAGGTCCCTCAGAACGATCCGGTACAGCATATCATGGTCGTAAGCAAGAAGTTCAAGCATCCCGAAGCCGCGATAAAGGCATTGAACGCAGGGTATGACGTGCTGCGGTGCAACACGTCTGAAACCAATCCCTATGCAGAGCAGGCTGCGGAAGCCTATAGGTACTTCATGGACACCACTCCTAATGCCTGGAAGGCTATGCCCATACCTATCGAGATCAACTATGAGGATTGCGTCAGGATCACCATGGAGGATATCGAGAATGCGATAAAGGCCGAAGACCCTTCGGTCATGCGTATCAAGGGCTTTGAAGCATCATATGAGATGGTGCTGCTCAACAGGCAGAAGCCCAAGGAGAGCTATGCCGCTTATCTTGAGGAAATGGCCAGGATAGTTGGTGCCCGGGCAGCCAGTGCCGGCAATGTTGAACTGATACCGACATGCTTCTATGGCAACACAAGAACGATGTCCACCATGTGGTCTTCACTCAAGAAGATGGAAAACGAGGCAATGCTCAAGATCATAACAGGCGAAGCTGATATCGATTCCTTTGATGATTTCGTGTCCAAGTGGCTGAGAGCCGGAGGCCAGAGGATAACTGATGAGGTAGAGGCTGAACGTATAAAATAAGCAGGTGAAGAAGCAACATGATGACCAATAGCAACAGGAGCTCCGGGTCGCTGCCCAAAAAGCGGTCTAACTCTGAAAGGCTTACATACAATTTGCTCATGTGGCCCGGAGTGATCTTACTCTTCATATTTTCGATCGTACCCTTATTTGGCCTGGTCATAGCCTTCCAGAATTATATACCTGCCAAGGGGATAGCAGGGTCTGAATGGGTGGGACTCGATAATTTCATATTGATATTCTCCTTGCCCGACAGCTGGAGGGTGCTTGGCAACACCCTTTATATAGCCATAGCGAAGATGTCCATCGGCATAGTGGTCCCCCTCATATTTGCCATCATGCTCAACGAGGTTTCTTCAAAGCGCTACAAGCAAGTAGTGCAGACAGTGGTATACATGCCTTACTTCCTGTCCTGGGTCATCCTGGGCGGTATCTTTCTTTCAATGCTGTCCATAGACGGTGTGATCAACAGGATCATCGAGATGCTCGGCGAAGAGCCTGTGATGTTCATGGCCGACGGTAAATGGGCTCGTGCTATCATTATACTCACTGACTGCTGGAAGAACTTCGGTTATGGTGCGATCATCTATCTGGCAGCCCTGACATCCATAGACCTTGACCTGTATGAAGCGGCCGCCATAGACGGGGCCTCCCGCTTCAGGCAGATACTGCATGTGACAGTACCTGCCCTGGTCCCCACTGTTGTCCTGGTAGCGACCCTGAACCTGGGCGGCGTTTTGAATGCCGGGTTCGACCAGATCTACAACATGTACAATCCCTTGGTATACGACACGATCGATATCATCGACACCTTCGTATACCGGATGGGCCTGGTGGATATGCAGTTCAGCCTAGGTACAGCAGTCGGCTTGTTCAAATCCGTCGTTAGCTTTGTACTTATAGTCCTATCTTATGTTCTGGCAAAGAAGTTTACCGGGTATCGGATTTTCTAGGAGGTTCACATGGTCAAGTCAAATAGCTCGGGAGACCGTATGGTTAAAATAGTATCTTACACCGTAGTAACTGTGCTGATGCTGTCATGCCTGCTGCCCTTGATCCATACGCTGGCGCTCTCCCTTTCAGATAAGTCTGCCGCGGCCTCGGGCATGGTGACATTATGGCCGGTAAGGCCATCAAATTCGGCATATAAAGCTATATTGGGCGACAAGCAGTTTTTCCTTTCATTCAAAAACTCGATAGTGCGGATCCTGCTTGGCGGGGCATTGAACATTTTCTTCACGGTAACCATGGCATTCCCCCTGTCCCGGTCCAAGCGCTTATTCCCGCAAAGGAACATATATATGTGGTTCTTGATATTCACCATGCTCTTTAGCGGCGGCATCATACCGATGTATCTGCTGATATACAGGCTGAAGCTGATGGACTCCATATGGGCGCTGGTTTTGCCGAGCGCGGTGCCGGTATACAATGTCATTTTGCTGATGAACTACTTCAGGGGTGTCCCGAGGGAACTGGATGAGGCTGCACGGCTTGACGGGGCCGGGCCGCTGCGTACCATGCTGCAGGTCTTTGTGCCGGTTTCCATGCCCTGCATAGCCACGATCACCCTGTTCAGCATAGTCGGGCACTGGAATGCCTTCTTTGACGGGGCGATCTATATCAACACACAGGCGAAGGTACCCCTGCAGACCTATATCCAACAGCTGGTCGTGGACATGCGGGCATCCAGCGTCATGAGCAAGGAGGAGCTGGCCATTCTGGCGGAGATCTCAGGGAAGTCGTTCAATGCCGCCAAGGTCATTGTTACGATGCTGCCGGTATTGCTGGTCTATCCGTTTCTCCAGAAATACTTTGTGCACGGGATCGTATTGGGGTCTGTAAAAGGATAAGCAGAAGGGAGTGGCTGGCTTGAGCATGCGAATAGGCCCGGATTACCCTGAACGGGTATATGCAGGATGGCTGGGCAAGGTCATTGGGGTCCGGCTGGGGGCTCCTGTAGAAGGCATGACCCATCAGGAGATCATTGCGAAGTATGGTTATATAGATCGATACATCATAGACGTTAGCAGGTTTGCGGCAGATGACGATACCAACTGCCCCCTGGTGTTCCTTCAGACCCTTGAAGACTACGGCCTTGATGCGACACCCTATGAGTTCGGCCTGAACTGGCTGAACTATGCCCCATATGAGCATGGCTTCTTCTGGTGGGGCGGCTATGGGATATCTACTGAACATACGGCGTATCAGAACCTGTACCACGGGATCATGGCACCTGATTCGGGCAGTGCGAGATTGAACGGGACGACGGTCGCCGAGCAGATAGGCGGGCAGATATTTGTGGACCCCTTTGGGCTGATCGCGCCCGGCAGGCCGTCAGTGGCTGCGGACTACGCAGAGAGGTCATCAAGGGTCTCCCATGACGGCAACGGCATTTATGGCGCGCGGTTTATAGCCGCATGCATTTCCATGGCTTTCGTGGAAAGCGATATGATGAGGATCGTGAAGGCAGCCCTGGATGAGATCCCTTCGGACAGTGAATACCGCCGGATGGCTGATGATGTGATCGCCTTTTATGAAAAGCATCCGGAGGACTGGGAGGCCGGCTATGATTTCGTCTTCCGGAACTATGGCTATGACAAATATCCGGGGACCTGCCATATAATCCCCAACGCTGCAATAGTGATCCTGTCCCTGCTATATGGGAAGGGCGACTTTGACCGGACCGTGGTCATCTGCAACCTTTGCGGCTGGGATACGGATTGCAACGCAGGCAATGTCGGCACGATCATGGGAGTGAAATGCGGCCTGTCCGGGATCGATCATGACAAATGGGTCGCTCCCCTTCAGGATTTCTTCGTATCCTCCAGCGTCATCGGGAGCCGGAACATCATTGATATACCCACGGCAGCCTGGCGGACCGCGAAGATCGGTTACGAGCTGGCCGGCGAAGAGGTGCCTGAGCAAGTGCTGCGGGGCCTTGCAGCCAGGACCTTTGAGCTGCCCGGTTCGACTCACGGGTTCAAGGCCAGGGTGCACGGCAGGGCCGACGCAAGCTGTGAGCTTTCAAATACGGATGAGGCAGCTTTTGAGGGCAGGCGCAGCCTGAAGCTCAGGGCCCATGAGCTTTTCGGGGGAGAGCTGAGCCTATACTGCAAGCCGTATTATGAACCCGGGGATTTTATGGACAACAGGTATGAGCCCGAGCTGTCCCCCACCCTGTACCCCGGGCAGTCCTTAGACTGTGCAGTGATGACCCCGTGCCGGAGCGTGACGGTACAGCTCTATATAAACGATCGGAACAGTGATCGTGATATCCTTTTAGGTCCATGCCGGGTCCTTGAGCCAGGGGAGTGGACCCTGCTGTCCTGCCAGATCCCGCCCATGGAAGGGGCATGCATAAGGGAGGCGGGAGTCCGATTTAAAGTCAATGACGATGTGGATGCTAAAGACTTCATTGCATACCTCGATGCATTTGAGGTCAGGGGCGAGCCCAGGTATACGATCGATTTTGCAAAAGGCGGCATAGAGAAGTGGAGCTGGTGCCAAAGGAACATAAACCAGTTTACACGCTTCAAGGGGTCCTGGAGGCTCGAAAGCGATGCCCTGGTTGGAAGCTGCGCTGACAGAGGTGAGGTATACACCGGGGGCCATACCGTTGAAAACTACACCCTAAAGGCTGCCTTGAAGCCGCTACTAGGCTCATGCCACAGGCTGCTGTTCAGGGTGCAGGGGGCGGCCCGCTCATATGCGATCGCACTTAAGGAAAACAAGAGGCTTGTCCTTGAGAAGAATGCAAACGGATACGGTGAACTGGCGTCTGTCCCGTTTGACTGGCAGCATGATGCCGCATACGGGTTCGAGGTGACTGTCTATGACAACGAGATCTACATAAAGCATGCCGGAAAGCTGTTGATAAAGTACACGGATGCCCAGGCTCCATACCTTAGCGGCCAGCTTGGCCTGGGTGTAGCTGATGCCAGCTGCTGCAGTTTCCAGGATATTGAGGTGATCGGTATAGCGAAAGGAGAAAAACCATGTCTATAAGCTTAAAACGTGCAGCGATCTGTGTACTGCTGCTTGCAGCCTTGTTCATGGCCGGATGCAACAGCAGCTTAGGTCCTGCTGACAGGCAGAAGATAACCAATGATACATGGATGTTTTACGCAGACAGTCTCATGGAGGCAACTGTCGTAAAAAGGGATGCCGGGAATATTGCAGCATACCTGCCCCTGTTCAAAAAGGCCTATGGCACCACTTTGAACGTGAAGGACGATGTTTCTGACAAGTATGTCAAGCTCATGGTACGGGTGAGGACTTCAAAGGATGCCATGCCTGCCGAAGGCCAAACGGGATACAAGCTCGGTGCCCGTGTGAATGGCGGGAAATGGCTGTATATGGACATCTCTGCCTACCTCAACGGGGACACGCACTGGATCGATCTCCCGGTTGATCGTAGTAAGATCAAAAAGGGAGAAAACCGCATTGAGATCTGCTCGACACTTGAGTCCGGGGTTTTTCTCTGCGCAACCTCAGTTGATGGAGAAGCTTACGGTTACGAGCTGACAGCAGATGACAAGCAGGTACCACTGAGTGATTTCCAGCCATGCATCCGGCTGAAGTATGACGCTCCAAGCAAGGACAGCAGCAAATGGCAGCCTGTGAAGGTGCCCGGTGCCTTTGAGAAGGACGTCAGGCTGAGCATCAAGGACGAAGTCAAGGCCAATGATTTCAACGGTGTCGGATGGTACAGGTATGACCTGAAGCTGCCACAGAAAAAGGACGGCAAGGATATTTGGCTGAGCTTCGATGCAGTCGATTACATCGCCGAGGTATGGCTGAACGGCCACTTTATCGGCTCGCACGAGGGCGGCTATACCCCGTTTAAGTTCAACCTTAGCCGTGCCCAGGGCGATATCCACTATGGGAGAGGAAACGAGCTTATCGTGCGTGTGGTAGACCAGAGCCTCAAGCAGGGGGTACGGGATGACCAGATATATATCAAGGAGACCCTTGCCGGGTTCCTGCAGGATACAAGGGGCCTCAACTATGGCGGGATATGGCAGGATGTGTACCTGGAACAGAGAGGGATAGTGTATGTCGACGATGTGTTCATAGATACAGATGTACCTGGAAAAACCGCTACTGCCATCGTGACCCTCGGCAACTCAGGGGATATGGCCCTGGAAGCCGATGTTGAAGTCACAATAAAGGAAGGCAGCTATAAATCTCAAGAAACCGTGACGGTGAAGCCAGGAACACTTACCGAGGTCAGGGTATCCGTTACCATGGAAACTGTCAAGCTGTGGTCCATCAAGGATCCCAATCTATATACTGCTCTGGTGACAGTGACCACCCCTGGATCCGAGGACACTGAATCGGTTCGGTTCGGGATGCGCACGCTGGAGACTGATGGGGCAAAGATAGTGTTCAACGGAGAGAACATATTCCTGACCGGGATGCTGCATTGGGGCATGTACTGGGACATCATGACGCCTGCATGCTCGCCGGAGCAGGTGCGCAAGGAGATCACCGAGCTGAAAAAGGCAGGCTTCAATGCTGTCAAGTTCTGCCTCGTGGTCCCTCCCGAGTACGTGCTTGATATATACGATGAAATGGGGATGTATGTATACATCGAATACCCGATCTGGAATCCCAGCGAAACCGATGATTTCTACAGGCGGGCCTATCTTCAGATGATGGATATGGTCAAACGTGACCGCAACCATCCCTCCCTGATCATGTCGGACTTCAACTGCGAAATGCCCAGTTACACCAGGGAAGCGGATGCCCTTATGAAATGGTGCGTCGAGGAGGCAAAAAGGATCGCGCCGAACCGTCTGTACATGGACAACAGCTCCTGCGGGATCCAGAAATATGGCGATTTTACAGCGACCCACCCGTACAACCAGCTCAACAACTTTGAAAAGGTAGTAGAAGCCTGGGTCGAGTACAGGACGAGGGATGCAGACAAGCCTGTCGTGTTCGGTGAATATGCCGATATCGAGGTGATGCGGGACCTGGTCAAGCTGCAGAAGGACATGGATCCTGACAGCGTGTGGTATCATGAGTATTTTGGCGCAGTAGACAGTGCCGCTCTGATGAGGGAGTATGGCTTTACGGAGGAACAGATCGAGTATACCATTGCCTCTTCGTTGTTGAATGCCCAGGAGATCAAGAAAGCATATATCGAGGCAAGCAAGACCAATCCAAAGATGGCAGGCCAGTTTGTGACCCACATAACCGACCTGGAGAATCAAACCGCATTCGGGTTCTTTGACGATGCCGGCACGACAAGGTTCGATCCGAAGGCCCTGGCCCAATCCGCCGGTGAAACAGTATTGCTGCTGGGCCGCCAGACTCAGAATTTCTGGGCCGGAAGCACTGCGGGCTTTACTGCCAGGCTCTCACACTACAACGGACAGGATATAACCAAGGGGGAGCTTAAGTATCGCCTTCTGGACGGTGGAAGGACAGTCTCGGAGAAAACCTTGTTGAATGGACTGGCCTTGGAGAACGGAGATTATTATGAGCTGATAAAATTCACCGTCCAGCTGCCTGACAGCGACCAGACGGTGCGCTACAGCCTTGAGCTTATCCTGACCGACAACGGCAAGGAGATCGCACGCAATGCATGGGACATATGGGCATATCCGACAGGAACGCTGGATGGGCTGTCCGGGCTTGATATACGCGTGTATGATCCTTCCAACAAGCTGGGCCTGCTGGGCAAATACAGCTGGATGAAGGAATGGCGCAACGGGTTCAGTGAAAAGCCAGACCTGATAGTAACTACAGCGATGCCGAGCTCCATAATGGCGTACCTGAACCTGGGAGGCAAGGTCCTGTACATAGGCGCGGGCGACGGACCGGTACCGGTCGTCGAGGAATGGCTGTACAACCGTAATGTGTTCTCATTCCTGCCCGACAAGGGCAATCCTGTTGCTGCTTCCCTGGCAAACGAAGGGTATGGAGCCCTGCAATTCCTTGAGCTTGCGACGCGGTACCACATGGATTACTCAGCTTATGCAGGGCATGTGGGCACACCTATCATAGGCAAGTACAACTATACCAGCAATAAAATAGGGGCATACGTAGCTGAGTTCAATATAGGCATGGGGCATCTCATACAATCCACCCTGCGGCACGACAGCAGGGAGCTGCGCCTGGGGACGGATATCTTCAATTACTATACCCTGCATGTCGATGCCTATGAAAATGTGATCGGGACCTATCTGCTGGAAAAGCTTATCGCTTATCAAGTATCAAAATAACATTTTACAAGGGAGGCGGATTGTTTGAAACGATTTATATCATCAACTATCGTGGTTCTGGTTATTTGCCTTATTGCTGCAGCGATCGGAGGGTGCAAGGCACCGGCCAATCCAGATCCGAGCGAAAACTCTCCTGAACCCACAGCAACGCCCACAATGAGCCCGACGGAATCACCTGAACCGGAACCGACGGAAGAGCCGGTCACAGAATGGGATAACAGTATACCCGCTTTGATGGTAAAGGTAAACGAGGGCCACTGGAGGTACCTGGACCTGACCGAATATCTGGGGCAGGACAATGTCTGGGTAGCGGTCCCGGTACCCTTGAGTGACCTGGAAGCAGGGATCAACAATATAGTAGTCCACTCGAATGCCCTGAATGGCGGGAACCGCAACAGCACCTCCTTGGACCTGTGGTTCACCATGCAGGATATAGGCTTTGACTCTTTCCTTTCAACCGATTACATGCTGAGATGGGATGGCTATACCGACAGGCGGGCCAATATCAGGCTGGAGCTGAAGCATGGCGATGAATGGGTCGCATATCCACAAGGGGAGGATTACAAGACCGAAGAGAGCACTGTAATAGGGCTGTATAAGCCTACGGGCGGATATTTCAACATGAGCCGCAATGTTACGGTCGATGAACTGGGATCCTTTACTGAAGCCCGGGTACTGGTCAATTTGCATGTCGGTTCCAATCTCCTTGAGCCCATCGAGGAGGAAGTACCGGAAGAACCGGATCCGAGGGATGCCACTACACCCTTCTTCAAGGTCAAGGTCAACAAGGGCAAATGGATCCGTTATGACTTGACGCCTGAAAAGGGAAAGCATAATGTCTGGATCACTGTGCCGATCGATGTAAAGGATCTTATCGATGGTGACAACGATATCAAAATAGACACCAATGTCATAAGCATTGGCCACCTGACAGACAAAAGCGTGAACCTCTACTTCACGTTCACCGATACACCTGGAAATACCAAGCTTTCGACCGATGGCATGGTGACCTGGGTAGACTATACCGATCGGTATGCGAACATAAAGCTCGAGGTCAAGGACAGCGGCGGCTGGAAGACACTGCCGACAGAAGAAAAAGAGTATAGGATGGACGAAAGCACTATAGTTGGTCTTTTCCGCGGTGACTGGGAAAGCTTCTACAACATGAGGAAGTATATCAAGGTCGATTCAGTGGATCAAATAACTGAAGCCCGCTTGCTGATACACCTGCATGTCGGTTCCGAGCTGACGCTGCAGGGTGCAGAATAAATTCATAACCAAGGAGGAGTTCAAATGTTTACAGCATTAAGAAGACGGTCTGCCGTCATCGCTGTCGCTATCATCATTATGGTCTCCTTTGCCGCCTCTTTTGTTCCTGCTTCAGCCAGCGACATAAAAACCACGCCGGTTGTCCGGGTCCAGGTAAACGGGGGCGACTGGCTGCTGTCAGGAGACCTTAGGGAGCTAGGCAACCCTGGCAACGACTGGATCGGAGTCCCCATTGATTTAGCGTTGCTCAAGACCGGGCTCAACACTTTCTATGTTGATACCAATGTCGACAATGGCGCAGTAAAGCTTGTCTGCTCGGCCCTCGGAAATGTTGCTGAGGGTGAGAGGGGCACGAGCTGGTTTACTGACAATGGCGGGGCTTCATGGTATGACATCTCGGATCAGAAGGTCGTCAATGTCATACTCAGGCTATGGAAGAACGATAACTGGGTAAACATCAATTCGGCCTACGATGAGGGCCAGGCAGGAGTCCTGGGGCTCGGTACGATAGGGTCGAACGTGTACGGTGCGGGCCGCTCCCTGAACGTTTCCGCATCAGACCTGGAAGGCGCAGAGAGTGCCGAACTGCTGGTCAATGTCCATATCCCGGACGGAGTAGACAGCCTGCAGCTGGATCCCAAAGCGGGACAGACTGCTCCCATCCTGGTATCCACGGTCAATGGGAAGAAAAAGTATACAGACCTGACTAGCAAGATGGGCAGTGTGAACACCTGGGTATATGTACCGGTCAGTATCTCGACGTTGAGGACCGGAATCAATGAGATCACTATTGATTCCAATGTAACAAGCACGGATTATTTCCCCAACCAGCTAAAAATATTGCTGTCACCACGGCAAAATGCTAATGACAGCTTTGTCTCAGATGATAATATGAATAGCTGGATGGACTATACGGACAAGATAGTCAATATCTGCCTGGAGCTGTATGATGGAAGCAAGTGGGTAGCTGTACCGTCCGGTGAAGACTACTCCTACATTTATGACATAGCGGTCGTTATAGGCAAGTATATGGACAACACCACATGGGCATTCAAACGCCTGATCACTATCGACAGCCTCACAGGATACACCGATGCACGCCTTGCGGTCAATGTGAACGTTGGATCCAGGCTGGAGGCTGCTGAACTGCCGCCGCTGGTTGAAGACGAAGACGATGATGAAAACCAAAACGAACCCGGCAATCAGGATGAAGAAGAAAACCCCCATACGGGCGACCAAATTTCTTATATTATCTACTTTGGTCTCGCAGCGATCGCATTGATAGGTTTGGCTGCAGCCTTAGCATCAAAAAGGACAAATAAGGCAAGGATATAGGATCTTCGCAGTTATACCGATAGACAACCACTGATCACAGGATTCCAGTCAATGGCTTCATACGAGAAGCCATTTGACTGGATTTTTTTATCAAGGCAGGTATCTAAGGACTTCTATCGAATACTTTAATCAATATGGGATATTGATCTAACACTATACTATCGGAGGATATGCTGTTGTACATCAAGGATATCATCAGCATCGAAAACTACCGCAACCTTTCGGGCATAACCTTTAGCTTTGACGATGAGATAAACTTCATAGTCGGCGAGAACGACATCGGTAAAACCAATCTTATCGAAATGCTGGGAAGGCTCCTTTGCTCAGGCAGGTTCGATGAAAATGACTTATATGACAGGGGCAAGCCTGTCAGGATAGTCTTTCGGATAGGGTTGTACAAAGGTGAAGCAGACTTTTTCAATATTGATGTTGATATGGAGCAAGGCGGGGAATGCTTTCTGACGATAATCGCCTGCCAGGAGGATATCGGCAGCAATTTAGAGTACTACAACGCATCCTCCGGTGAAAGCATTGACTTCAGAGCCATCAGTCGGTTCAATTACCTTTATTATCCGGCCATAAGGGCAGAAAAAAGAGAACGGCTCACCAATACATTGAAAATAGACGGCCAAAGCCTTAGAGACAGGCTGGCAGAGGTCACAAGCAGCCTGAAAACTGATATGCCTGCTGTCTGCGATGGCCTGCAGTTCACGCAGAATATTTGCCTACGGATAATAAAACTCCTGGCAGAGCTTAAAAATGAGAAGGATCCCGAGGGATTTAAGCGCTGTTTGGTTGCAGGTAGCAGAGGCCGGAAATATCTGCCCCTGATAATTGCCCTTGATGAACCGGAAATACACCAGCACCCCTACCGGCAAAGAGCCCTTATCAAGAGCCTGAAGAAGATCCTGGACAACAGGAATGAGCAGTTTACAGGAATAATCAAGTCTCTCTTTGGCATCGACGGCTTTATAGGGCAGATCTTCGTTGTCACCCATTCGCCCAACATCTTGTTAAATGACTACAGACAGATAGTGAGGGTATACAGGGAAAACGGAGGTGCGGCTGCGGCATGTGGCAGCCTTTTGGAGTTTGACACGGATACGCGCAAGCACCTTATCAGCAGCTTTATATATTTCAAGGAAGCAATGTTCAGCAATTCCATCATACTGGTGGAAGGGGATACGGAGTTTGGGGCCGTCCCTGTGTTCGCTCAGCGGCTAAATATAGACCTTGATGCGGAGGGTGTCGGGGTAGTGAAAATGGACGGTGCGGATGGTGTGCTAAAATATTTGAGCCTGCTTAGAGCATTCAAGATCAAGGCGCTGGCGATACTGGACAGGGACAAGGAAAGGTCGTATGGGGGCTATCCTGATATATACTTTACCAGGTGCAGTGACTTTGAAGAGGAAGTGTTTGAAGAGTATTCCTTCAGGCAGTTCCTAAAGCTTCTTGCAGCCATCAAGAGGCATTCCTTTCTCAAGCATTACTTGGGCGCTACGATAAAGGGCTTTGACGGCAAGGCATTTACGGATGACCCGCTCAAATACGATATCCCGCCTTCAGTGGAGGACAGCATCATGCCATACATCAGGAAAGCAGCCCTCGCAGAGCTTCGAGATGCCAAAAACGTGATAAATGGTGCATTCCTGGCCGAGTATGCGGACAATGTCCCCGAATCCTTCAGGCAGATAATATTGAAAGCCGTTGAAGCATGACTTTTGTAAAAGGTGTGGAATGGGGGACTGGTAAAATGACTTCATCCAGGTTCAAAGCCTGCCTGCTGGGCGGTGCTATCGGGGATGCCCTGGGCTATCCTGTGGAGTTTATGACCAGGGATGCGATCCTTGGCTTTTCGGCAATGAGGGCTTTGCTGACCTATTTTGGCAGGTTCGCCGGCGAGGATTACAATTGGCTGAAAGCTGATGACATGGAGTATAAAAGCCCTCTGCTTGGTTGCAGGGAGCTGTATGAGCGCAGGACGCCGGGCAACACATGCCTGTCGGCCCTGAGAAGCGCTACTCATCAAAACTTTGGTACTATAGATGATCACATAAATAACAGCAAGGGTTGTGGCGGGGTCATGCGGGTCGCGCCTGCAGGCCTCATGTTTCACGATTCGCCGGAGTACGCCTTCAGGGTAGCTGCAGACTGCGCAGCCATCACCCACGGCCATCCCAGCGGCTACCTGTCTGCTTTATAGCTCAAGCAGAGCATGATAATTGAAAGCAAAGGGATGGAACTTTTTTTCAGTGATTGCGTCATTTATAGTAAACAGATGGCAGGGGGGCCTGGGCAGACATGCACGTTACGCTTCACCTGACAAATGAATGCAATATGGGCTGCAGGTACTGCTACGTGGATGGAGTCAACCCGCAGGTGATGGATCCAAGTACTGCCTGCAAGGCAGTGGACCTGGCTGTCTCCGACTGCGGCAAGTCGGTGGGCATCATTTTCTTCGGCGGCGAGCCCCTTTTGTACAAGGATTTGATATACTCTACGATAGAATATGCCAATGCAAAGAGGAAGCAGGCGGGCATCCATATGCACTTCAAGGTGACGACCAACGGCACCCTGCTGGATGAGGACTTTATGGAGTATTCCGCCAGGGAAAACCTCTTTATAGCCCTGAGCCATGACGGCGTCCGCGAGGCCCATGACCTTCACCGGGTGGATAAGGGGGGCGCCGGCACTTTTGACCGCTTGTCCGATAAAATTGACCTGCTGCTAAAATACAGGCCATATGCCCCGGTAATGATGACAGTCAACCCGGATACGGTCATGTACTATGCCGATTCTGTGAAGTACCTTTATGCCAGGGGCTTTAAGTACATCATCTGCTCCTTGAACTATGCGGCCGACTGGTCGGAGGAAGCCCTGGGCCAGCTTAAGGAACAATACAGGATATTAGCCGACTTTTACTATGAGCTGACCATAAAGGAGGATAAGTTTTACCTAAGCCCCTTTGAGGTCAAGATCAGCTCCCACATAAACCGGCACAACTACTGCCACGAGCGGTGCGAGCTGGGGAAAAAGCAGATTTCAGTGGCTCCGGACGGTAAGCTGTATCCCTGTGTCCAGTTCGTAGGCGACCCGGAATACCAGATAGGCGATGTGTTCACAGGGATAGACGAGCGGCGAAGACTGGATCTGTTCCTCAAAAACGAGGCGGAAAAGGAAAGCTGCGTCGACTGCGCAGTTAGGGACCGGTGTAACCACTACTGCGGGTGTTTGAACTGCCAGGCCACGGGCAGGATAGACCTTGTGTCCCCGGTGCTTTGCGCCCATGAGCGCATACTGCTGCCCATAGCCGATGCATTGGCTGAAAAGCTGTATAAAAAGCGGGATCCCATGTTCATACAAAAGCATTACAACGATATGTTCCCCTTGATATCGATGGTCGAGGATTCGGCTGCTTTGTAAATAGCAAGGGCTCCGGCTACAAAAGAAAGGGATATTGATCCATGCTCAGGCTAATAGCCCTAGTTACCATGCTCATTGATCACATAGGCGCAGTATTTTTCCCTCAATATATATTTTTCAGGATAATCGGCCGGATAGCCTTCCCCCTCTTTGCCTGGGGTGTTGCGCGGGGCTACCGCCATACAAGGAACATCTGGCTCTATGCCGCCAGGCTGCTGGTATTGGGCCTTATAGCCCAGTACCCCTATATGCAACTGTTTGACACAAAGGTCCTCAACATATGCTTTACCCTCTTTGTCAGCCTGATAGTACTCAAGCTATATGACAGCAAAAACAAAATAATAGCTTATACAGGAGTCATTGGCGTTCTGGCCCTGACTGTGCTTTTGGAACTGAAGCTGGGCCTGGTACTGGAATACCAGTTGTACGGAATATTGACCGTGCTGTTTTTCCATATTTTCTGGGGCAGATATGAGCTGGTCCTTTACCAGGGCATATTGACGCTGGCTGGGACCTTTATTTACAACTTTCATATTATCCAGTGCTATTCAGTGATCTCATCCTTGCTCGTACTGACGCTCGAAAAGTACGATTTCAGGCTAAATAAGGTCCTAACGTACGGGTTTTACCCGCTGCATATAATTATATTGTGGCTGCTAAAAATGCAGGCCTAGAAAAATACCTGAATGGGGAGGTATTGCAGTATGGAAGTCAAGCCGGTAAAAACCTATAAAAAGCCGGGATATCCGGATAAGCTGGCGGTTTTGAACGAACCGGAGCTTTTGAAGTCGGTCCCTGAACGGTGGAAGAATAACGCCAGAGCCCTGTTTGCCATGTCGGCCCTGTTCGCGTTGACAGCGGCGGGCTGCGGCCCTGTGCCTGACGTCACAGGCGGAGAAGGGGATGATAAGAATCCCGTGCTGAAAAACAATCCGGCATTGGTTGCGCCCATATTCGTGCATGGAGATGGCCGTGGCGGCTTTGGCTGTGTATCGGTGGCACCGCCGGTTTTTCTCTCCGAGGAGGAGGCCATGGATGTCATCCGGGCGGAAGCCGAGGCTGCGGGCATATCCCTGGACAGCGGCAGCCTGACTTTAAAGGGCGTGCGGATCCCAAAGACCAGGTATTATGACACCACAAAGGATACCAAAAAAGGCGATCTTGAGCTTGACGGCTATGATCCCGACAAAGGGATTGCAGTTGAATTCGTTTCCCTGGAGGATTATCATAACTGGCACGTAACGGAATTTAGCTGGGCTTCCGCCGGCAGCTACAGCTTTATTGACGCTGCCAGGCTCTTAAGGGATGGACTGGAGGGCAAAACCCAAAGAACAACGGTCGGTGTGTTCTACGATTCAGCGCCTTTTGATATGAGCCTGTGGGAAAAAGACCTTTCCTTTGAAGAGATGGAAGAAGAGCTGAAAATGCAGTCAATTGAAAATCTCCGCAAGCAGGTCAGGGATTTCATAGAGTGGTTGGAGGGGGAAGGGATCATCTAAAGTTGGTTGAGATATATTCGGAAATTGAAGTTACAGAACAAAGAGCCTGTAAGACTCCGAATTTGTCAAAGCTGTTATGATAATAATACCATTGACAGCTTTTTTGTTGTATAATACTGCTAATCGTACATAAGGCAAAACTGAAGGGA
>JAKPIB010000011.1 GCA_029549985.1 Bacillota bacterium | reverse complement strand
GTTGATGCGAGGGCTATACCAATAGGTGAAAAAACTACCATGAAGCTGTTTTCCACTACCGAACCATTGGGTGTCACCCCGGAGGAGATCGGCAGTGTGGTCGGTACCTATGGCATACCCGAATTCGGCACAAAATTTGTCAGGCAGATGCTGGAAGATACGAAACCGACAACTTTTGCCGAGCTGATAAGGATAAGTGGACTTTCTCATGGAACGGATGTATGGCTTAATAATGCTCAGGACCTGATCAGAAGCAATATCGCGACCTTGGCAGAAGTAATATCTACCAGGGATGATATCATGCTTTATCTGATGTATAGAGGGATGGAACCCACCCTGGCGTTCAAGATAATGGAAAACGTACGCAAAGGCAAAGGGCTGACTCCGGAAATGGAGGAAGCCATGATCAATAGCAATATCCCACAATGGTATATAGATTCATGCAAGAAGATAAAGTACATGTTTCCCAAGGCCCATGCCGTAGCTTATGTGATTATGGCATTCAGGATAGCCTATTTCAAGGTTTACTATCCAAAGGCCTTCTATGCCGCATACTTTACGGTAAGAGGTGAAGATTTTGACGCAGAGCTTATTTTGCAAGGCAAAGAAGCAGTGAAGGAGAAGATAAGATATTTGGAGAGCCGCGGCAATGACCTGTCCGCAAAAGAGAAGAATCTGCTCACGATCCTTGAAGTGGCGCTTGAGATGTACGCCAGGGGCTTCGGATTTGCTCCTATAGATCTTTATAAATCTGACTCTGTTTGCTTTTTGGTTACTGAAAATGGCTTGCTGCCCCCGCTGAAGGCACTTCAGGGCGTCGGAGAAAACGCTGCCAGAAGTATAGTTGAAGCCAGGGAAAAAGGTGAGTTTATATCGATAGAGGATTTCAGGGAAAGGACAAAGGTGACCAAAACAGTAATAGAGGTACTTAAATCGAATAATATACTGAAAAATATCCCCGAAACAAGCCAATTATCATTATTTTGACTTGCATCAGCATGCAAACGGTGGTAAAATATTTTTGTGTGGATATTTTGCGCTTAAATAGAGTGGGGAACCCCACTCTTTAATGTTGTAGACGATATTGAGTCAAACATAAGGATATAATATCAGTTAAGCCAATATATGTTTGGAGGGACCGAATTGTCTGGAAACAGGGTTGAAAAGCTAACGGAAGAATTGACGCTGCCGGTTGTCAACGAACTCAATATAGAACTGGTGGATATAGAGTACAAAAAGGAAGGAAGCCATTGGTACCTGCGTATATACATAGATAAACCAGGCGGTGTTACAATAGACGATTGCCAGGCTGTAAGCGAGAAGGTCAGCGATTTGCTGGACCAGGTAGACCCTATACCACATAGCTACATCCTGGAAGTGTCATCGCCGGGTCTTGACCGGGTGTTGAAAAAGGATTCTGATTTTGAACGGTATAAAGGCTCGAAGATAGATATAAGCCTATATCGCCCTGTTAATGGCAAGAAGAAGTATACCGGAGAGCTGTTGGAGCTTGCGGAGGATAAGCTGTACATAAGGGACAAGGACAAGGTATTATCCTTTGATCGCTCTGATATTGCTGTAGTCAGACTTGCTGTTGAATTTTGATGGCGGCTTGAGGAGGAGTTTTCAATGACAGGAGAGTTTTTAAACGCTATAGAACAGATATGCCAGGAAAAAGGCATAGATAAGGAGATACTCTTGGAGGCTATAGAGGCCGCTCTGGTTTCTGCGTACAAAAAGAATTTTGGTTCGGCACCGAATGTCAAGGTCAATATCAACCGCAGTACAGGCGAAGTAAAAGTCTTTGCCCTGAAAAAGGTCATAGAGAACGTGTTGGATCCTTTGCAGGAAATAGAGCTATCCGAAGCAAGAAACATATCACCAGGATGTCAGCTTGGAGACGTAGTAGAAGTTGAGGTGACACCCAGGAATTTTGGGAGGATCGCCGCTCAGAATGCAAAGCAAGTGGTAGTTCAGCGTATCCGCGAAGCAGAACGTGGACTTATATATAAGAAATTCCTGGAAAAAGAAAATGAGATAGTTACCGGCATCGTACAGAGTGTCGAAAAGAAAATGGTGTTTATCGATCTGGATAAAACTGAAGCGATACTGCCTCCCAACGAGCAAATGCCAGGTGAGACATACGAAGTCAATGACCGTATCAAGGTATACATCGCAGAAGTCAAGAAAACTACAAAAGGACCTCAGATCCTGGTTTCCAGGACCCATCCAGGCCTTGTGAAGCGTCTGTTTGAGATCGAGGTCCCCGAGATTGCCAGAGGCGAAGTAGTCATCAAGAACATATCCAGAGAAGCCGGATCACGGACCAAGATATCAGTGTATGCAGAAGACGAAAATATCGATCCTGTAGGCTCCTGCGTAGGGCAAAAGGGAATACGGGTTCAGCAGATCGTCGAAGAACTGAAAGGTGAGAAAATAGATATCATAAAATGGAGCGAAGAACCCAGCGAGTATATAGCTAGCGCCTTAAGCCCAGCAAAGGTCTTGAATGTTGAGGTCAATGCCGGCGAGAAATCAGCCAGAGTCATTGTACCTGACAATCAGCTTTCCCTTGCCATAGGAAAAGAAGGGCAGAATGCCAGGCTGGCAGCTAAACTGACAGGCTGGAAGATCGATATAAAGAGCGAGTCACAGGTGCAGGGTGACTTATCCTCATAAGCATATTTCGCTAAAAGGTGATGCTGGTGAAAAAGCGCAGAGTTCCGATGAGAATGTGTATTGGCTGCCGTGAAATGAAGCCTAAGAAAGAGCTTATAAGAGTTGTTAGAGATCCTGAAGGCAATATTGATATAGACCTGAAAGGCAAAGCGCCTGGGCGGGGCGCATATGTATGCCCCCTGCCTGCATGCATAGACAAGGCTGCCAAAACCAAGCTGCTGGAAAAAACCTTTGGGCAGAAAATCAGTGAAGAAGTATATGCTAAGCTGAAAGGACAGTTGATCCAAGGTGGCTCGAGTAACCAGTAAATTCTATTCACTGCTTGGACTATGCCAAAAGGCGGGAAAACTGGTTTCAGGCAGCATGCAGTGCGAGAAGACTATCAGAAATGGAAAGGCGCAACTGGTTATTATAGCCGGAGATGCATCAGAGGAGACATTAAGTAAATTTACAAGATTGAGCTGTAACTACGAGGTACCTATTATTACAGCAGGCAGTAAGGAACTGCTTGGTCATTCATTGGGAAAGGTGAGTAGAACAATTATTGTGATAACGGATAAAGGTTTCAAGGATATGCTGCTTGTTAACACGGAGCAAAACAAATCCGACGCGGGGGTGGTTACCAATGGCGAAAATTAAAGTGGTCAAAACAACTAAGGATCTTAGCGAAAAAGCGAAGCAACTGGCTGGCAGGATGGATGAACTTAAGTCAGAAATCAGTTCTTATTTAAAATTCATCAATGAAACGAAAGCCAGGCTGGAACAAGAAGCCAGGGAGCAGGAAGAAAGGCAGCGGCAGGAAGAGCTTGCCCGCCAGCGGGAGGAAGAGGCCAGAAGGCAGCGGGAAGAAGAGCTGATGAAAGAGCAAAAGGCGAAGGAAGAACAACAGCAATCAGCTAAACCCAAACCCAGACAGGCATCCAAGAGGCCTGCCGAAGACGTAAAAGCCGGTTCCCAGCAGCCAAAAGCCTTTGACCAGAAATCCAATGAGCAGCCACAGGAACCACTCAGGACTCCCGTAGTTGAGTTCAAGCCTGCCTTGGATAATAAAGGCAAGAAGAGGAGCGGAAAGGCTTCAACTGATATAGTAGGCAAATTCCTGGCACAGCCCCCGGTGTTCAGCGAAAAGGAAAAGACGGAAAGCGCAAAAGCCAAAGATACTAGATATAACGGAGATCAGAGCAGGGATAAGAAGCGGAAAAGCAAGAAGGATTACTGGGAGGATACTGACCCTGCCATTTTGGAGAAGTTCAGGAAAAGCAAAAAAGCCAAAGAAACCAAGTCCCAGCAGGCAGCACCTTCTCCGGAGAGGAAAAAAGCTATCACGATGGGTGAGATCATAACAGTAAAAGAGCTGTCAGAAAAAATAGGCATACAGGTTTCAGAGATCATCAAAAAGCTTTTGAACCTGGGTGTTATAGCGATGATCAACAAGGAGATCGATTATGACACAGCAAGCCTGATAGCATCAGAATTCGACATCGAGCTGGAAAAGAAGGCTACAAAGACTTTTGAGCAAATCCTTTCTGATGTTGATGAGATCGAAGACAATCCTGAGGACTTAAGAGAACGCCCCCCTGTCGTCACTGTAATGGGCCATGTTGACCATGGAAAAACATCCTTGCTTGATGCTATCCGGAACTCACATGTAACAGATCAGGAGGCAGGCGGGATCACTCAGCACATAGGAGCATATACTGTCAGCTACAATGGCAAAACGATATGCTTCCTGGATACGCCCGGCCATGAAGCCTTTACATCAATGCGGGCCAGGGGTGCCCAGGTGACAGACATAGCTGTACTGGTAGTAGCAGCAGACGACGGCGTAATGCCTCAGACCATTGAAGCCATCAACCACGCAAAGGCAGCAAAGGTCCCAATAATAGTAGCCATCAATAAAATGGATAAGCCGGATGCCAACCCTGACCGTATCAAGCAGCAGTTAACCGAGTATGGCTTGCTGGTCGAAGAATGGGGAGGAGACACGATAGCCGTACCTGTATCTGCACTTAAAAAGGAAGGAATAGATAACCTACTGGAGATGATACTCCTCGTTGCCGAAATGCAGGGTATAAAGGCCAATCCGTCAAGGCTTGCCAAAGGTACCATCATTGAAGCTCAGCTGGACAAGGGAAGAGGCCCTGTAGCAACGATCCTGGTGCAAAATGGCACACTTAAGGTTGGAGATTCAATAGTAGCAGGCACGGCATATGGCAGAGTGCGTGCTATGATCGACGATAAAGGAAGACGCGTGACTCAGGCTGGTCCTTCTACTCCGGTTGAGGTCCTGGGCTTGTCAGATGTACCTGATGCCGGTGACATCATGTATGCCGTAGAGGATGACAGACTGGCCAAGCAGGTCAGTGACGAGCGTAAGAACAGACTCAAGGAGGAGCAGGCTAAGACGACATCCAAAGCATCCCTGGATGAGCTTTTCAGCCAGATAAAGGAAGGCGAAGTAAAGGACCTTAATCTTATCATCAAAGCCGATGTGCAAGGTTCAGTGGAAGCAGTCAAGCAAGCTTTGGAGAGGCTTACGAATGAGCAGGTCAGGGTCAGGTGCATACACGGTGCGGTAGGTGCTATAACCGAGTCTGATGTTATGCTGGCAACAGCTTCAAATGCCATTATAATCGGTTTCAACGTAAGGCCTACAGCAAATGCTGCCGATTTGGCAGACAAGGAGAAAATAGATATCAGGACCTACAGGGTCATATACAATGCCATAGAGGATATAGAAGCAGCCATGAAGGGTATGCTGGCTCCCGAGTATCAGGAAGTAGTGATCGGTCACGCAGTGGTCCGTGCAATATTCAGGGTATCAGGGGCAGGTACAGTGGCAGGCTCCTATGTTACAGACGGAAAGATTGCAAGGAATGCACAGGTTCGGCTAGTGCGCGACGGTGTTGTCGTATTTGAGGGTAAAATAGCATCCCTCAAACGTTTCAAGGATGACGTCAGGGAAGTGGCGGCCAACTATGAGTGCGGCATTGGACTCGAAAACTTCAACGATATCAAGGAAGGGGACGTAATAGAAGCCTTTATCCAACAGGAAATAAAGAAATAGCAGGTGGATAGGTATGGCAAGGCACAGGATAGATAGGATCAACGAGGAAATACGCAAGGATGTAATCGAAATCATCAGAGATCTTGTGAAAGATCCCAGGATCTCAGAAATGTCTACTGTGACAAAGGTAGAAACAACAAAGGACCTCAGATATGCAAAGGTGTATGTCAGCGTATTGGGATCAGAAGAAGAAAGGTTGAATACGATCGAAGGGCTTAAAAGCGCTGCGGGCTTTATCAGGAAGGAACTGGGAAGCAGACTGGAAGTAAGATATATTCCGGAGCTGCAATTTGTACTGGATAATTCCATTGCATACAGCGTGGAAATATCCAGGAAGCTGAATGAGCTTCGTTTGGAACAGGAGAAGCAGGATGACGATTAAGCAGGCAGCAGATGCAATCAAGAGCTCAGGTTCTGTTGCGCTAATAGCCCATATGATGCCGGACGGCGATACTTTGGGCTCCAGTCTGGCCATGTACCATGCACTGAACTGCCTGGGGAAAAAAACAGGTTTGTTTTGTCAGGATCCGCCTCCGGATACCTATTTGTTCCTGAAAGGAATCGACAGGTTCAAGTGCGCCCCGGATACCACCGGTTCCTATGAACTATGCATAGCAATAGACTGCAGCGATTTGGACAGGCTCGGGTCTTTGATACCGGTCTTTAAAAGCAGCGGGAGGACTCTGAATATAGACCACCACAAAAGCAATACCTGCTATGCCGATTTAAATTTGGTTGATGAAAATGCTGCAGCGACAGGCGAGTTGATCTACAATGTAATTGAGAGCATTGGCGCCTGTATCAGTCCCGAAATTGCGATTGCCTTGTATACGGCAATAAGTACCGATACAGGCAATTTTTCTTACAGCAACACTACCCCGGCATCGATGCGCATAGCAGCAGGATTGATAGAAGCGGGAGTCAATGTCGATGAGGTCACGACCAGACTATACAGGACCCACTCTCTACATAGAATAAAGCTTCTGTCTAAGGTTTTGGCTTCATTGGAGCTATATGAAAACAACAGGATCGCCTTCCTCACTATCACCCGGAAAGACCTGGAGGACACGGGAGCGCAGGCTTCTGATTTGGAGAACATGGTCAACTATGCCAAGGAAATTTCGGGTGTGGAGCTGGCTGTCTTATTTAAAGAAACCTCAGACGGCGGCACAAAAGTAAGTATCCGTACAAGTGATAAGCTTGATGCCACGAAATTAGCCCTACGATTCGGGGGCGGGGGTCATATCAAGGCTGCCGGAGCAAATATGGTCATGGGTATAAAAGACGCAAAATCAGAAATACTGGAAGCGTCCCGCACTATGCTTGAGGAGTTGAGCTAAAGCTGTGAACGGGATAATCAACGTATTAAAACCTCCCGGCATGACTTCCAGCGATGTCGTTGTGTACCTGCGAAGGAGCTTGAATATAAAAAAGGCCGGCCATACCGGGACCCTTGATCCGGATGCGGCCGGGGTCCTGCCAGTATGCCTTGGCAAAGCAACCAAGATAGCAGATTATATCCAACAAGGCCGTAAAACCTACATATGTGAGCTAAGACTGGGTATGGCAACCGATACATCAGACCTGGCAGGACAAGTCATATACACTAGCAGCGATATTCCTGGCATAGACGGGATTATCGCCGCCTTGTACAGCTTCAGGGGCGAGATCGAGCAGGTCCCACCGATCCATTCGGCTGTAAAGATCGGTGGCAAGCAGCTTTACAGATATGCCCGTCAAGGCATACCGGTCGATATACCTACGCGGAAGGTAGAAATCTATGATATTGATCTGATTTCCTATAAGGCTCCGGATAAAATCTTGTTCAGGGTCGAGTGCTCAAAAGGCACATATATCCGCTCATTATGCCGTGATCTGGGTGAACTCCTGGGCTGCGGGGGAGTGATGTCCTTTTTGCTCCGTGAGAAGACCGGAAGCTTTAGCATAACAGACTCATATACTCTTGGCGAGATTCTTGAAGCTGCTCTTTCGAATACCCTTGAAAAGAAATTGATATCTGTTGAAGAGGCTCTGGCACAAGCTATTCCGTCAATCGTTGTTAAACGGGAATGCTTGGAAAAGCTCAGAAACGGAAACAGGGTGAGAGCTGATAACATAGTTCAAAACAGCGGAGCGGGGCCAGGGGAAGAGAGTATGGTTTACAGCGGTGATATTCTTGTAGGCATAGGATACCAATATAAAGAAAACAATCATGGTTATGTCAGGATAAAAACACTTTTACTATGAGGATAAGCATGCAAGTGATTTTTAATATAGACGGAAAACATAGCTCAAGTAGGCAGTCAGCAATCGCCCTGGGGACCTTTGATGGCATCCACCTGGGACACAGGGAGCTGATAAGGCACCTTAACGAGCAAAAAAAACTTGGGCTGACCACCATAGTCTATACCTTTTTATCCCACCCTATGAGCAGGCTGGCACCAGGAAGTACTCCCGATCAAATAATGCTGCTGAAGGAGAAAATAATCGCCTTTTCCAGGCTTGGGATAGATACTCTGGTGCTCAATCCATTCAGCGATGAGTTTCTGCACCAGAGTCATGAAGAGTTTTTGCAAAGGCTCGTAAGCAGCTATAATGTCAAAACTCTGATCGTAGGATTCAACTTCAGGTTTGGATTTAAAGGCCAGGGCGATACTGGATATCTGGAGGAAGCATCCAGAAGATATGGTTTTGATTTGATATGTGTACCTCCGGTAAAGCTGGATGGCAGGATAGTAAGCAGCACCCTGGTTCGCAGCCTGGTTGCAGAAGGATATGTGGAGGATGCAGCACATGCACTTGGCATGCCGTACACTATAGCTGGGAAAGTCATCAAAGGCTTTGGCAGGGGGACCTTGCTTGGCTTTCCTACGGCCAATATAGCACGACCCATGCAAAAAGTAATACCAAAACCCGGGGTTTATGCTGTAATATGTAAAGTTGAAGGCAATTTTTACAGAGGAGCTGCGAATGTGGGCTTCAACCCGACTTTTGAAGGGAACAGCCTAAGCATTGAGACGCACCTGGTTGATTTTAAAGGCAGCCTATACGGCAAGCGTATGAGGGTATATTTTATGAAAAGAATCAGGGATGAAGTAAAATTTGACAGCCCGGAAGAACTTAAAGACCAAATAAAAGCAGATGTTACAAAGGCAAACAACCTGATTTACAAAACGCATTTGCTATGGTAAAATGATTACCATGAAATTGTAGATAACCGTTTTCCCGGTCTTACGAATTTCTCCGACGTATCACTGGGATAATGGGGTTAATAAATGAGGAGGTGAATCATATGGACCAGGCTAGAAAAAACGAAATCATCAATACCTACAAGCTTCATGACAATGATACAGGCTCTGCGGAAGTTCAGATAGCTCTTCTGACAGAAAGGATCAATCATTTAAATGAGCATTTGAAGGTACACAAAAAAGACCACCATTCCAGAAGAGGTCTTTTAATGATGGTCGGTCGCAGAAGAGGTCTGTTAAATTATCTTATGAAAAAAGATATTAACAGATACAGGGAGATTGTCGAAAAATTGAATCTCAGAAAATAAGAATGGAGCGGATTCCCGCTCCCTTATTTTGTCTAACCTGACTGTAATTATATCCCATCTAGCTGAAAGAACAGCTAAATTGATTACAGATTTTGTGGGATAATATATACTATGAATCAGACAAGAGTTCAAACCATGAGTGAGGTTTGAAAGGAGGTAGTACATTAGTGGAACATAAAATTTACACTATGGATTTAGCCGGAAACACACTAACCATAGAAATAGGCAAGCTGGCAGAACAGGCAAACGGAGCCTGCACAGTCCGATACGGTGATACTGTCGTTTTTGTAGCGGCTACTGCATCTGAACAACCACGAGAGGGAATAGATTTCTTTCCTTTGAATGTGGACTTCGAAGAAAAGCTCTATGCTGTCGGCAGGATACCTGGTGGATTTATAAAAAGGGAAGGCAGGCCAACGGAGAAGGCCATACTTACATCAAGATTGATAGACAGGCCAATCCGGCCCTTGTTTCCCAAAGGCTACAGGAATGATGTGAACATCTATGCTTCAGCCCTGTCCATAGATCCTGAGTACCCGCCTGAAGTATTCGCTATGATAGGTTCATCGGTTGCTTTAGGCATTTCAGATATACCATTTTCAGGCCCTACCGGATCAGTAGCAGTGGGCCTGGTTGACGGCGAATTTGTTATCAACCCCAATAGCAAGCAAAGGGAAAAAAGTCTCCTGAGTCTCATAGTGTCCGGGACAAAGGATGCCATAATGATGGTAGAGGCTGGAGCCAAGGAAGTCACGGAGGACCAGATGCTGGAGGCAATTCTACTGGCACATGAGTACATCAAGGACATCGTTGCCCTCCAAGAGACGATCATTGCTGAAGTAGGCAAGCCCAAGCATGATTATATTTCGTTCCTGCCGGAAGCGGAACTTGAAAAGCAGGTAAGGGAATATGCGTATGAGAAAGTAGCAGAGGCAGCAGCGGAGTTTGACAGGGAACTCCGGGATGAAAAGCTGAAACAGGTTACAGAAGATGTACAGGGCTATTTTGCAGAAATTTTCCCTGAGAGAAGCGCAGAAATAGATACTGTCCTCTACACTATCCTCAAAGAAGTTGTCAGAAGCAGGATATTAAATGACGGTATCCGTCCTGATGGCCGCAGTATGACCGAAATCAGGCCGCTATCCTCTGAAGTAGGGATACTGCCAAGGACCCATGGTTCAGGCTTGTTCAAGCGCGGACAGACCCAGGTTCTGACGGTTTGCACGCTTGGTGCCCTGGGTGATGTCCAGATATTGGACGGGCTGTGGGAAGATGAGTTCAAACGCTACATACATCATTATAACTTCCCTGCCTTCAGTGTAGGCGAAGCAAGGCCTGCCCGTGGTCCTGGAAGACGTGAGATAGGGCATGGCTTTTTGGCTGAACGCGCTCTAGAGCCAATGATACCTAGCGAAGCCGAGTTCCCATATACGATCAGGCTTTTATCCGAAGTAATGAGCTCCAATGGTTCAACATCCCAAGCAAGCGTATGCGGCAGTACCCTGGCCCTGATGGACGCTGGTGTACCGATAAAAGCACCGGTAGCAGGTATAGCAATGGGACTTATAAAGGACGAGGAAACGGGCAGGGTGGCCATACTCTCAGACATACAAGGGCTTGAGGATTTCCTGGGAGATATGGACTTCAAGGTCGCAGGGACAAAGAATGGTATAACAGCCATTCAAATGGACATAAAGATAAAGGGCATCGACAGGAGTATTCTTGAGAAGGCTTTAGCCCAAGCCAGAGATGGCAGATTGTTCATACTCAACAGCATGCTTGAGGTGATATCCGAGCCTAGAAAGTCACTTTCGCCCTATGCTCCGAAGATAGTGCAGACTATGATCAATCCGGATAAGATCCGGGATGTCATTGGGCCAGGTGGAAAGACAATCAACAAGATTATTGATGAGACCGGTGTAAAGATCGATATAGAGGATGACGGCAGGGTATTCATCTATTCACCTGATGAGGAAGCAAACAGGAAAGCTCTGAGGATAATCGAAGGAATAGCCAAAGATGTGGAAGTAGGCGATGTTTACACAGGAAAGGTCGTAAGGATAGTCAGCTTCGGCGCCTTTGTAGAGATTCTGCCTGGAAAAGAGGGACTGATCCATATATCCAAGCTGGCGCACAACCGGGTAGAGAAGGTTGAAGATGTCGTAAGCATCGGCGATGAAATAACAGTCAAGGTAGTTGAAATAGACAGCCAGGGCAGGATCAACCTTTCACACAAGGATACGATCCCACCACCACCGAAGCAGGACAACGACCACAGCGAGCATCATAAGCGGAGGAAAAAAGCCAACAGGCCATCATAGTAACAGATAAGGAAAACATAAACTCATACAGTTTATGTTTCCTTTTTATTCATATCTCTTAGTCTATTGAATAACAATAGACTAAGAGGATATGAGGAGATGATGGCCGGTGAAGGTTATTTTCTTGCCTTATAGAAAGAGCATTTTAATAAATATCATTGTTATTGGAGTGATTTTTACCGCACTTGCATTAATCAATGCTGAAAATGCAAAAACTGTGTTTGGCAACAGCATAGAACCGATTTACAAGGGGTATACCGACAGGCCTGTGATCGGTTTCGAGTGCAATGTGGTATGGGGAACGGAGTATGTACCCCAATTACTCAAAATATTCTCTGAAGAAGGTATCAAAATAACCTTTTTTATAGGCGGGGAATGGGCCAAGGATAATCCGGAGCTATTAAAGCAGATAGCAGACGAAGGCCATGAGATAGGTAATCATGGATATGGCCATAAACACCACAGCAAGCTGGATCTTGATGAAAATATAGCGGAGATCCAGAAAGCAGAGGATATCATAAAGTCTATTACAGGTGTGAAAACCAGTCTTTTTGCACCTCCGTACGGAGACTACAGCAAAACAACGTTGCTGGCAGCAAATTCTCTGGGCTATAAGACTATCATGTGGAGTATTGACACCATCGACTGGAGGAGAGATGGGGTCGACAAGATAATCGGCCGTGTTATCAAAAATCCCCAAAAGGGTGACCTTGTGCTCATGCATCCAACTGCAGATACAGTCACAGCATTGCCCATTATAATTCAGAAACTCAAGCATATGGGCTTTGAGATCACAACTGTGTCAAATACCATCAAAAGCGATTAGCTACATAAGTACATAAGATAAAGACAGGTGAATCTATGTTTACAAGCTACACTACTGGAAACGGTATAAAAGTTGTCCTTGAAAAACTACCTCATCTCAGGTCTGCTTCAGTAGGTATATGGTTCAGAGCTGGATCAGTCTACGAAGGCCCCAATGAAAACGGGATCTCACATTTTATAGAGCATATGCTTTTCAAAGGCACTACAAAGCGCAGTGCCAAGGATATAGCGGAGGAGATAGATGCTGTAGGCGGCCAGCTCAATGCTTTTACAGCCAAAGAATATACATGCTTTTACTGCAAGGTCATGGATGAGCACATAAAGCTGGGGATGGACCTGCTGTCTGATATGGTGCTCAACTCAGTGTTTGATGAAAGGGAACTGGAAAAGGAAAAAGGAGTCATAACTGAAGAGATCTATATGTATGAAGACTCACCGGAAGACCTGGTGCATGATCTGCTGGCCATGAAATTTTTCGGTGATCATCCCCTTGCCAATAATATTCTGGGTACACCAAGTCAGATAGAACAATTCAACAGGGACCAGGTACTGGATTTCTATAACAGGTACTATACACCTGATAATATGGTAATATCAGTTGCTGGCAACTTTGATGAAGACTCGCTGAGTGATATGATAGAAATGTACTTTGGGGGGTGGAGCAGGCAAGCCTGCACGGCTGTGCTTCATAAGGCGGATAAGGCAGAAAGTGCAGCATGTTTCAGGAAAAAGGAAATAGAACAGATTCATATTTGTCTGGCCTTTCCGGGGATAGAGCTAGGCAAAGAAGATATATATCCATTGCTGGTCCTTAACAATATATTCGGCGGCGGGATGAGTTCAAGGCTTTTTCAGAAGATAAGGGAGGACAGAGGTCTGACTTATTCAGTGTATTCCTATCCCTCCAGTTACCTGAGCGGAGGCATGTTTACCATATATGCAGGAATGAATCCGAATCAATCAACCGAAGTCTTAAAGCTGATATTAGATGAAATTGGACTGCTTAGAAAAGAAGGGATCACCCAAAAAGAATTTGCAATGGCTAGAGAGCAGCTGAAGGGTAACTACATACTTGGCCTGGAAAGCGCTAGCAGCAGAATGACCGCAATGGGCAAAAACAAGTTGCTCCTAGACAGGGTGTTGCCCCCGGATGAGATCATCAGCAAAATCAACAAGCTGACATATGACGATGTAATGAGCATTACAGATACCATCTTCGGATCAGGTTTACATGCAGCAACTGCAGTAGGCAATGATGACATAACAAGCTTACTGGTGGATGCACTTAGAGAAGGGATTTAAATCCCCTCTTTTTTTATCGGAATATACCAAGAGGTCCAATTCACTCATATGACACTGCCTTCATACAATGAAACTATACTAAACCAGACCCTGGCATAAGTTTCATGAAAGGAGGCAGGCTATGCGGATCATAGTCCAGAAATTCGGCGGCACCTCATTATCAGACAAGCAAAAACGCATATCAGCCGCTAAAATGGCATTGAATGCTAAAAATAAAGGTTTAACCCCGGTTATCGTTGTTTCCGCTATCGGCAGGAAAGGAGACGCCTATGCCACAGATACATTTATTGACTTTGCCAACAGCATAAGCGGGAGTACTGAAGCACGTGAGCTGGATCTCATCATGTCAGTCGGCGAGATCATATCAGCAGTGATCATGGCTAATACACTCAAAAGTATGGGGTGTGAAGCGGTCGCTTTGACTGGTGGTCAGGCCGGGATCATAACCAATGAAAGCTATGGTATGGCTGATATCATAGAGGTTAGGCCAGATAATATCAAAGAGTACATAAGGAATGGGAAAGTACCGGTGATAGCAGGATTCCAGGGGGCCTCGAAATGCGGTGAAATAACTACCCTGGGGCGAGGCGGCAGCGATACGACAGCGGCGATACTGGGGGAAGCACTTGGAGCAGAGATGATTGAAATATATACAGACGTGGATGGGATAATGACCGCTGATCCACGAATCGTGAGAACTGCCTGTAAACTTGAATTTTTAAGCTACTCCGAACTATTGCAGATGGCAAATCACGGCGCGAAGGTGATCCATCCAAGTGCAGTCGCCATTGCCATGCGTAGCGGGATCCCGATAGTGATAAAGAACGTGGAGAGTGATTCCAAGGGCACGCTAATAAGATCACGTCAGGAAATGGGCATTGCATACAACAACGGGAGACGGGCTGTAACGTCCGTCACACATATGACCGGAAGGGCCCAGATAGATGTATGCTACGATACTGGCTGCATAGGTGAGGAAATACTGAGACAGATAGCTGAAAATCGGATCAGCATCGATATGATCAACATATTCCCTGGCAGAATGGTGTTCACAATAGATGAAAAGCACTTGAGCAGGATCAGGGAGATTTTGACCGATAAAAATGTTAAGTTTGCTGCCACAGATAACTTGAGCAAGGTTTCGGTTGTCGGTGAATTGATGCATGGCACTCCGGGGATCATGTACAGGATAATCAGGGCACTAACAGAAAGAAGCATCAAGGTGCTGCAGACGTCTGACTCCCATATGACGATTTCATGTCTGATAAGTGCTGAGGAGACTGTCAAAGCCGTTACGGCCTTACACGATGAGTTCAGGCTTGGCACTCTGACGGGCTGATATGCTACAAGCCCGGGGAGTGTTTATTTTTCGTCGATGAAAGGGAATACTTTAAGGGACGATTGTAAACGGAGGTTTTTTATGCGTGTTCAAACCAAAAATGAACAGGAGCCTGAACCGGTAGAAACCGGTCCTGCA
>JAKPIB010000005.1 GCA_029549985.1 Bacillota bacterium | reverse complement strand
GGGGATGTTGAACTTCTCGGCAAACGCCCTGAAGGCTTCAGCCGCTTCAGAATATCGGACTCCCCCGCCACAGATCAGGATCGGCTTTTTCTTGTTTCTGATCAGGGCTGCCGCTTCATCGATCATTGCCCTCGTAGGCGGCCTCCGCTCTATGCGGTGCACCCGCTTCCTGAAAAAGCTGACGGGATAGTCATAAGCCTCTGCCTGGACATCCTGTGGCAGGGCTATGGTCACAGCCCCTGTATCGGCAGGGTCTGTCAGCACCCGCATGGCGTTGATCATGGAGGTCATAAGCTGCTCAGGCCGGGCTATGCGGTCCCAGTATTTGCTGACAGCCTTGAAAGCATCGTTGGTAGATATGTTAAGGTCATGGAAGTGCTCGATCTGCTGGAGCACCGGATCAGGCTGCCTGCAGGCATAGGTATCCCCCGGCAGGAACAGCACGGGTATCCTGTTGGCTGTGGCTGTGGCGGCCGCAGTCACCATGTTGGCTGCGCCCGGCCCTATCGAGGATGTGCAGGCATAGATCTGCCTCCTGTGCTTCTGCTTTGCATAGCCCATAGCCGCATGGGCCATGCCCTGCTCGTTCCTTCCCTGGTGTACAATGAGGTGCCCAGGGTCCTGCTCCAGGGCCTGCCCCAGGCCCAGCACGTTGCCATGTCCAAACAGCGTGAATACCCCTCTGACAAACTCCGTCTGCACGCCATCAAACTCCACATACTGGCTGTTAAGAAACTTCACCAGCGCCTGGGCCATAGTAAGTCTGATAGTTTCCATCCAATCCCCTCCCTTTAGGCTAATCGATATATTGAAAAAGGTCTTATGCTTGACTGATCGATCAAAAATACTTCCGGAACTGTTGAAGAGCTTTATTTGTCAGGCCATATCCTGGCATTTTTGTCCGTAACCCAGGTATGCCCGGCCTCGAATATCGGAGTTATATAGGGATTGCCGTCGATATGCCTGATGACCCATACATAGAACATGGCATAGCCGGGGGCGGCCGTCTGGGGGTGGCTCACATTGTCAATGACAACGGTGTCATGGTCATGCACCTTGACCACCTCATCCCCCAGCATGGCAAATCCAAAGCCCTGCTCCGGCAAAAACCTGTAGTAATAGATCTCCGGCTGGGGATGGTGATGGGGAGGATAGCTGGACCATTTTCCCGGATAGGTGATGACTTCGCCCAGTACCAGGTTGGATTCCCTGGCGTTGGTGTAATCGAATATCGTCCTGACGATCCGGGTAGAGGTCTCACCCATGGTGCCCCGGCCCCTCATCTCGCTCCTGCAGTCCTCTTTTGAGTAGTACCTGGACGAAAACTGCCTGTCATTGTATGTCCGTGTTATGCAGATCTGGGTGTCAGCGCTAAGAGATGTGACCTTTACTGCCGTATTTGAAGGTACACTCAAGGCTACGGGGTTTTCGTCGAAGAATGAATCCCGCCTGGCTTCCGCCCTTTCTCCGTCCCATTCGAATACTACGCCGCCTTTAAGAAGCAGGTAGGCTTTTTCCTTGCCTTCTGCATCCTCGTAGGTCTCACCCTCGTCCAGCACCAGGATCCCAAAGTCCATCATGGTGATATTGCTTTCATCATCCAGGGAAGTTATTGAGTTGTAGCCTTTTTTCAGGCCCTTGTCCTGTCTGATCAACATAATAATACACTTCTTTCGAAATATTAGATGGCAGATGCCTGTTTTCGGCAGCCGTCTTTGCTTTTCAGGCCATAACTGTTTCATCTGCTGAATGCCTTATATCCACTATCTGATCGTAAACGTTCATATCTGCCTTTTTCTCTATTTTATCTTTTTCTCTGTGCTTTAAGTTCAATGGCTTCTCTGACGTTCCTGGCAACGTCCTCGGCCGTCAGTCCGAAGCGCTTTGCCAGGTAATCGACCGGGCCCACCTCTCCGAACATATCCCTTACACCGACCCGCCTGAGCGGTACGGGGCAGTGCTCGGACAGGACCTCTGCCACAGCAGAGCCCAGGCCGTTTATTATGCTGTGGTTCTCCGCCGTTACTATGGCCCCGGTCTCTTCCGCGCATTTTATTATCATTTCCTTGTCGATAGGCTTTAGGGTGAACATGTTGACCACCCTCAGGGATATGCCATCCTCCGCCAGCATATCTGCAGCCCTCAAGGACTCATTGACCAGATAGCCCATGGCAAACACCGTAGCATCTGTACCGTCACGGAGCGGCACTGCCTTGCCGATCTCAAAGCGTGACCCATCCTCATATATCCTGACCGCATTTCTGCGAAGGAGGCGGATATAGAACACGCCGTACAGGTCTGCGGTCTGGATGACGATATCCTTCAGCATGGCTGCATCGGTAGGTTCTATGATAGTAATGCCGGGGACATTGCGCATGATGCCCAGGTCTTCAAAGGGCATGTGGGTTCCACCATTGTATGCTGCGGTGATACCCGGGTCACTGCCCACTATACGGACATTGAGCCGGGCATAGGCTGCTGACAGGAAGACCTGGTCAAAGCACCGCCTGGTAGCGAAGGGGCCGAAGCTGTGGGCAAAGGGGACCTTGCCTGTGGCCGAAAGCCCTGCTGCCACGCCTATCATATTGGCCTCCTGTACCCCGACGTCAAAGGCCCTGTCCGGATATTTGAGCTTAAAGGGCATCATGCCCATGGATTTCATCAGGTCTGCATCGAGCACTACAATGCGGTCATCCCTTGCCGCCAGCTCCATCAATGTATTGCAGTAGCAGGTCCGCATTTCCAGCTCGTCCGGCCTTCCGCCCTGTGCCAGTTTGATGCTCATTGCCCGGTCACCTCTTCCAGCTCTTTGTATAATACCGCCAGGGCTTCCTCCGCCTGTTCCCTGGATATGGTCATATGGTGGTTGTCAAGCTTGCCCTCGGCAAAGGTGCAGCCCTGCCCCTTTATGGTGTCAAGCACTATGACGCTCGGCTTGCCCTTGGCCAGTTTGGCCGATTTTATCCTATCCAGTATGTCGGCCACATCCCTGCCGTCGGCTTTATAGGCATTCCAGCCGAAGCTTTCAAACTTTCCGGATATGTCGCCGGGATCGTTTATATCCCTCACATAGCCGTCGAGCTGCTGCTTGTTGTAGTCCACAAAGGCGATAAGGCGGTCGAGGCCGTGATGGGCAGCCAGCATGGCAGCCTCCCAGACCTGGCCCTCCTGCAGCTCTCCGTCCCCCAGGATCAGGTAGGTGTAGTTGTCCCGCTTGTCCAGCCTGTGGCCCAGGGCGACGCCCACCGCCAGGGACGCTCCCTGTCCCAGCGAGCCCGTTGTCATGTCTATGCCGGGTGTTTTATTGCGGTCGCAGTGGCTGGGCAGGTTTGTGCCCGGCTTGTTGAGGGTGCTGAGCTCTTCCAAAGGGAAATACCCCTTTAAGGCGAGGGCCGCATACACGGCGGGGCCTGCATGGCCCTTGGAGCAGATGAGCCAGTCCCTGTCCGGCCAGTCCGGGTTTTTGGGATCTATTTTCATTACCTCGCCGTACAATACTGCCAGGAGCTCCACCACGGACATAGCCCCGCCAAGATGGCCGAAGCCAAGATCGGCGGTCTCCTTGATGGTCTCGATCCTTATTTTTATCGCAAAAGCTTTAAGCTCTTTGATTTTTTGTGCACTTATATCCATAATGCCTCCTGGTTAAACGATTTCACCTTTTGGACGCCTTTTGCATGGCCTCGATCAGGGGCAGCCTTTTGCCGGACAGGAACCTGACCATGGCTCCGCCGGCAGTGCATACATAGTCTATTTTCCCGGTGTCGATGAACCGGGCGGCCGCGCTGACCGTATCGCCCCCGCCGATTACGGTATATGCTTTGGTATCAGCGATCGCGTTCCACAGCATTTTTGTGCCCTTTTCAAATAGAGGGTTTTCATAGACTCCGGCAGGCCCGTTTACAAAGACCGTACCGCTCTTTCCTATGATATCCGTATATAGTTCTATGGTTTCAGACCCTATATCCATATACATCTCGTCCGCGGGCAGAGCGTCCACCGGCGCTTCTACCCTGCTTCCGTCCTTTTCGCAGGCCAGGTCCAGGGGCAACAGGATCCTGTCCGGATAGTCCCTAAGGTACTCCCTGGCAGGAGCCAAAAAGACATCCAGGTTCCTGTCACGGATGAATTTCTCCTTTTTGGCGCCCAGGGATATGCCCTTTGCCATAAGCATGACCTCACCGGTCACCCCGCAGGCCAGGATCTTGTCCGCTGTCCCGTTTTCCAGGACCTGCTTCATCATACCGAAGGCATCGGATATCTTCAGGCCGCCCAGCACGAATACACAAGGCCGTTCAGGCCGGGACATAACCCTGGTCAGGGCCTCCATCTCGGCTATGAGCAGCTTGCCGCCCGCCGTTGGCAAGAGCTCCTGGAAGGCCACCATGGAAGGTGCATTGCGATGGGCAGCGGCAAAGGCATCGTTCACATATATATCAAACAAAGGCGCCAGGCTGCGTACAAGGTAGGTATCCAGCATCTCTCCGGGCTTGAGCTTTACCGCATCCTCAAAGGTAGATACCTCCTCGCACAGGTAGCGAAGGTTGCCCAGGAGCACCGCCTCGCCCGGTTTCAAAGCCTTGACTGCCTCACGGGCAGCAGGCCCTGCCACATCGTCGATATATTTAACTTCTGTCCCCAGCAGGGCAGACAGCCTTTCAGCATGCTCAAAGAGGGGGATGAGGTTGTGGTAGTCCAACGTATCCCCCTGGTGGGCGATTATCGCCAGCCTGGCCTTATTGTCCAGCAGGTACTTTATCGTAGGCAGGCTCATGCGGATCCTGTTGTCATTCTTTATCTTCCTTGTGACAGGATCTATGGGAGAGTTGATATCCACCCTTAGCAGCACTGCCTTGTCCCTGTAATCAAAGGCTTCCAGGGGCCTTATCCCCGAGATCGATCCTACTTCCATCTTCCCATCCCCAGATACTTATTGGTCAGGGCGGTGCCTTCCGCAGGGTCGGTCTGCATCATCGTAGCAGCCCGTATCGCGTCCATGGTCTCAGGTATAACGACGGCTTCCTGGGGTATGTTTATGGCAAACATGATGTCATCGCCGGAGTTGACGATGGACTCCTCCCAGATGGCTATCTCATACATGTCGCCTCTGGGGTTGCCCAGGTCCCTGGCATACCTGAACAGGGAGGCATTGCCTAAAAATCCGTCTGCCAGCCTGACCATCCTGATCCTCGGATGCTCGTTGAATATCCTAATGGCCTGTTCCTTCTCCACCCTGGTTTTGGTTGTTGCTACAACTGTGATGATATGGCCGTGGGTGACAGGGGTATGCACCAGGATGCCCGTTGCCTCGATATGGGGCATGATCGTCATAAGGTCAACGGCCTGGTGGCTCGGTGCCTTATCGACCTGCAGGGCATTGGTAAGGCCCCTGTGGTAGTCGCCGGGATCGGCGACCCGCCTGATGATGGTTATGGCCACCTTTTTGACGCCGACAGCCTTGTCCAGGCAGTCAACCGCACGGATAAGGCCGGTGGTATTGCAGGAGGTGAGCTTTAAGAACTGCTTGCCCACACCCTTTTCATAATTGGCATACCCATGGAAAAACACATCAGCAACGCTGTTTTTCTCACCACCCTGGAATATTGCCTTCTTGCCGTACCTGGCATAGAGCTCCTTGATCTTTTCCCCGACGCCTGCGCTGGTCGAGTCAAGCATGATATCAACCTTCTGGACCAGGTCCTCCAGGGTGCCCGATATCTTTATGCCGGCCTCGTCAAACAGCTTCTGGTTTTCGGGCGCAGCATTGTACAAGTCATAAGGCATGCCCTTTTCCTTCAAAGCCCTAACTGCCAGTGTGGGCTTGACATCAGCCACGCCGACCAGCTCCATGTCCTTCTGAAGCGCCACACCGTCTGCAAGCCTCTGGCCTATTACGCCATAGCCTGCAACTCCTACCTTGATCAAATATTGAGACCCCCTTATTTACATTCATGAGTGTCATGTAATCGTTTACTCTAAGTATATAATATCCCGTGGCAATTGTACAATGGATGAACTTGTCTTCTGCAAAAATTTCAATATGCAGCTGACAAGCGGGCGCTTTAGTACAGCATCCCCGTTCATCCATGGTCAAACTACAGGCAGTGTAGAACCCCCGTAGGGCATGATGATCGTTTTCCGCTCCCTCAGGCTCCCTGCCGCATCATCGTAAGCCTTCTGCAAGCTGCTGTACGGCTTCATGAAAGCCTTCCTTGCCATATCCTCCGGCATATCTGACACCAGGTAGATATCACACATGGCCTTGACCTTCGCTATCGCCGCTGCCTTGTGGCCGCCCAGCTCAAACCTTTTCCGGATGCCCTCAGTAAGGTCCTCGGGGGCAACAGCGCTCTCGATCCACCTTTTGAAAACCTCGCTCCCGTAGCCCTCGCTGCAGCTTGCGACGAGAATTATGGCCCCGCCCGGTTTTACTGCATGGGCTGCGTTATCCAGGGCCTTTTGGGCCTGGTACAGGTTTATATCCTTGGGGTAGCCGCCCGCGGATGCTACGACTATATCGGCCCGTTCTTTGATCTTCACCTTATAGAAGCTGTCCAGAAAATCACAGCCGGCCCTGTGGGCCTTTATATGATGCCCGGCCACCGCCTTCACTATCTGCTTGTTTTCGTCCAGGACCACATTGAGTATGAAGTCTATGGGGACCAGCCCGGCCGCTTCCTCTATATCAAGCCTGATGGGGTTGGCAGACAGCTCTCCTGTCCTGGCCCCTTCCATAAGCATCTTGCTGTGGTTGGCCTGAATAGCCCTCAAGGACGACACCCCTGGCATGAGGGCCTTGGCTCCACCGCTGTACCCCGCAAAGTAATGATATTCGATGTTGCCCAGGCATATGCGCCGGTTTGCTTCATAGACAGGCCGGAATACATCCACGGGAGTCCCGAAGGATGTTGTGCCTGCATAGACGCAATCCGAAGGGTCACTGTCGATGCACCTGCAGGTTTCATAGACCCGGTCTCCCGCAAGGTGCCTTTTTTCAGCCTCCGTATGCTTTCTGTGGCTGCCCAGGGCGAATACGACGGTGATATCGTCCCTGCTCACCCCGGCTTCCTCGAGCTCCTCAAGGACTACGGGCAGCATGATGTTTGACGGCACAGGCCGCGTGATATCGCTGGTGATTATCGCGACTTTTTCACCGGGCTTTACGATCGTTTTTAGCCTTCCTGTCCCGATGGGGTTTTCCATGGCGCGCCTGAGCTCGTCAATGCCCGTCGTATGAGCAGTCAAGGCATTGGGCATAAGGATCCCCGCAAGGTCGCTGTCCTTTACGATCAAAGGGAGGCTTGATTTTCCATACTTAAGTTCGATATGCATAGGTTTTCCGCTTTCTAAAAGTCGATCTCAATACCGTCGTAGGCGGCTATAAAATCGTTTTCCAGGGCCACCCTCTCAAACTGCTCATGGGTCAGCAGGCCGTTGTGGGACAGATGGGTGATCACGACCTTGCTCTTATTATCGATACTGCCGGCCTTCAGCATCTCATCCCTGAGCTGTATGTTTTCAGGGATGTTCATGTGGTACCTGCCCGGGTTTTCAAAGCCTGCATTCGAGTCCAGGATGACGCAGTCGAAGTATTTCGTTTTGATGACCTCCATGGCCTCCCGGGGCGGCAGGCCTGTATCATGGCCGTACAGGAGCCTGCTCTTCCCATCCTCGATTATGTAAATGAAGCATTCCATGTTTTCTCCGCCGTGCATCGCAGGCAGGGGTGTCACATCCAGGTCCCCTATGCGGTATGTCTCAAAGGCTTTCAGCTGATGCATCCTTACGTACTTTTCATCTATGGGCGGGTCCAGCTTTGCGTACTTTTCAGCAACGGATGCCGGGCCGTAGATGTTGAGCGGATGCGCCCCGGTGCCATGGGCAAAGGGCGGGCACCTGTGGTTGAGCTCAAAGGTGTAGAAATGGTCTTCATGGGCATGGGTTATGATCGCATGCTCGATGTCCCCTATGCTGATGTTGTACTTTATCGAATGGAAATAGGTGTCCTGAGGAAAGTCTATTAGATACCTGTCGTTGATCAGGGCCTGGTTGCGGGTGCGCAGATCCTTGCCGCCCTTCTCCCTTGCATTTTTGCATACCCCGCAGTAGCAAAACGCAGCGGGCACACCCTCCGAGGCACCTGTTCCAAGCAGCTTTATCTTCATGCTTCTCCCTCACTCCTTCACTTTACTTGATGATCACAAAACGATCGTGCCATATCCAGAACTGATGATCGGAAACCGGATGACCGGCTCACATCCTGATTATACAACCTTGGCTGCTGTGATTCCAGCAAATTTCATGGGCAGTACTTAAGGTCAGCCATGACATTGCCGCTTTTGTCTGCCAGCCTGAGATTGAACCCGAACTCCCTGCCGCTGTATGGCCTTTCATTGTGAACCACTACCTTGACGAGCAGGCTGTTCCAGCCTTTCCTGAGGATCACAGGCTCAGGCAGGAGGGATTTGAGCACCACATCCGCGGACCTGAAGACCTCGGCCCTGTTCACCCATATCTTTATGCCCTGCTCTGCCGCCGCTTCCATGTATGCTTCCCTCTCATCAGGGCTCCACACCCGACATTTGGCATAGGCTATACCGTGTATGAGCTCGTTTTCAGCATGGTATGCCCCGAGCCTTCTTAGGTCCACATAGCCGAAGCAGTTGAACTCGGCTGCCCTGTCCCTGACCCAGGCTATGGCTGATCCCTTATCCTCATATTCCAACTGCTCTGTGTCTTCCTCCGGGCCTGCTGCCCGGTCAAGGCCGTCATTGCCGCTGTTGTCAAATACCCCTGCCAGGGTCCACCTGGTCGCCCAGCCGCTGCCCCATTCGACGGGCAGGTCCTTTTTCAGAAGAAGGGTGCCTTTCAGCCTGCATTCCACTTCGATCACGCCATGCGCTGCAAGGGGCAGGGCAGCCCCATAAGGCTTGACTGTCCACTTAAGCTGAGCCAGGCCCGGGCGATCTCCGCTGCCCTTTACAGTGCACGCCTGCCTGTCCTCCGTATGGGGGATCCGTGCCTGGTAGGTACCCAGCTCGTGTATGGTACGGTCGGTATGCTCTATCGCCCATTCCTTCGGGACCTTCAAGGCCGCAGACAGCTCGACTGCTCCGCAGGCGGGAGAACAGCCCATGTCCGGAAGCTCAGCCAGCATGCTGACCGAGACCTCCCCCCTGCTTTCCATATCGGCATCGGCATACAGCCTTATGCCCTCTTTCAGTTTGCTTATATAGTCCTGCTCAAGGCCATCTGCCTTTGCATCCTTGGCAGCAGCGCTGTCATCAGGCACGTTATTTGCGACAGCCTTTGCCTTATCCCATGAAACCGCCTCCCCTGCCTCGCCGGTGCCGGCAAAGCTTATGCAGACTTCTGCCCCCTCCTGCATCCCGGCTCCGTCCAGGCTGATCGCAAGAAGCCTGCGTTCAGGGTCGTATCCGTATGTTGCCGGCGAGCCGTCCGCCAGGGCAGCATCGATCGGCCTGTCGCTGTCATGGATGATCAGCCATATCCTCCCATAGGTATCCCCGGCACCATGGGTAAGGCTTCCGGAGGGACTCAGCCTTATCACCCTGACACCGGCCGGTCTCTCAGCAGGAGATAGATCCTCCTTCCATGCCGCATGCTCAGTGTATTCTATCCTGAGCAGGCTGGACTCACCCTTTTCATAGGCATAGGTCAGATGGTCATCGTCGTACAGGTCAAAGGCCGCATCTGCGCCCGGGTATATATGGACCTTGAGCTCATTTTCTGCCCTTTGGCCCTCATATCCATACTCGTCGCCCATGGGTATGATGCTGCCGCCCTTTATGAAAAGGGGTATCCTGCCAAGGGGCGCGGCCGCCGATACAAACCCGGGCCCTTTGTATTTCCTGCCGCTGTAGAAGTCATACCAGACGCCTTTTGGCAGATAGACCTCCCGGATCCGGACACCCTTGTCGAGCACAGGCGCCACCAGGATGGAAGGCCCGAACATGTACTGGTAAACCTGCTCTGCAGCCTTAGGATCATCGGCAAAGTCTGCGCACATGGCCTGCATCATGGGTCTGCCCTCTCGCGTGACCATGGCGGCGCAGCTGTAGATATAGGGCATCAGCCTGTACCTTAGGCCGATGATCTCCCTGCACAGCCTTTCAACCCCGGGGCCGTAGGCCCAGGGCTCGTTGTCCGGCCTTGTCCCATGGGTCCTGAATATGGGGCAGAAGGCGCCCCATTCCATCCAGCGCACGTAAAGCTCGGGCGTAAAGTCATAGCCTGTCAGAAAACCTCCTATGTCCGTGGTCCACCAGGCCTGCCCAGACAGGCAGACCCCTTGCCCGATGACCACCTGCTCCTTTAGCACCTGCCAGGTAGCATCGATGTCTCCTGACCAGAGTACGGCGCCATACCTTTGAACACCGGCATAAGGCGCCCTGAGGAGTACGAAGACCCGTTCCGCCGCGTCCCGGCGCTGCCCCTCATACAAGCCCTTGGACCAGAGCAGGGTGTATATGTTGTGGACCCTTTCCCTGCTTCCCATATGCGACCTCGTGCCCGGAAAGTGCTCCTCGATCTCGCCCATGTCGGTCCAGTAGCCCCGCAGGCCCTGGTCATAAAGCCTTTTGACCTTGCTCCACCAGTGGTCGCGGGCAGCCGGATTCGAATGGTCATAGGTGATGCGCTTGCCTTCCGGAACCTCGTTTAGGAAGCCTGAATCCCTATATTCCCCGTACCATTTGGATCTCTCGCTGATAAAGGGATGCTGGGCGGACAGGACCCTGAAGCCCATACCAGAAAGCTCCCTTAACATGCCTTCGGGGTCAGGCCAGGACCTTTCGTCCCATTCCAGGTCGCCAAACTCCTTGAACCACAGCCAGTCTATCACCAGCGCATCACAGGGTATGCCCCTTTTCCGGAGCTCCCTGGCTGTTTTCATGAGCTCCGCCTGGCTCCGGTAACGGTTTTTGCACTGGATAAAGCCATAGGCCCACCTGGGCAGAAGCGGCGGAAAGCCCGTGAGCTCATAATACCCTCTTATTATCGAATCCACATCCTTGCGGCAGATGATGAAAAGCTCCATGCAGTCATGGTCGAGCAGTATGGCGGCAGTATCTGGGTCACCCTCCCCGCTGTGCTCATCCCAGCCCCAGGGCGCAGGCGCCATTATCTCACCCATCCGGTCAGGCACTGCGACCTCGGCCTCACCGATGGCAAAGCGCGAAGGATATGAGCTGTTCAAAAGCACCCCGCAGCCCCCGGAGGATATGTAAAAGGGGATGCCGCCGTTGCCGCTGCGCCTGTGGCCGCCCCACTGGTGCCACATCCTCCGCTCATAGCCCCGCTGGTTGAGATTGCCCATTGGGTCCTGGCCCAGCCCGTATACCTTCTCATCAGGTTTCAGGCTGAACCTTGCCGTGGTCCTGCCCTTCCCAACGGTCACAAAGGGACGGGCGCTTCTGAACACCTCCCGCCCGGCCTTATCCAACCCCCGCAGCTCAAAGGGATCCAGTGAAACCTCTACTGCCAGACAGTCGGTTTCCATGACCAGCAGGCCGCCTTTTTGCTCCAGACGGAAACCCATACGCTGGGGCTGCCCGGCGAGGACAAGGCTTTCTCCCTCTTGGTCTCCTGAGTCAGGATGGCTTGCATCACAGGCGGCAGGATCCCTGCAAACCCTTATTGACAAGATATCTTCATATGCGAAGGAAAGCTCGATGCTTGCCCCGCCGGAGTACAGGGCCAATACATCCTTTTTACTTTCCCGGCTTTCTATCTTTGCTAAATCCACTGAAAACGCCCTCCACTTTACAGGTGTGTTTCGTATTTTACTTCACTGTGAGCTCAAATATCCTGGCTGTATACATATCAGGAAGCACCACGGTAAAGCTGCCAGTAGCTTTGTTCCACATATAGCCTGCAGGTTTCACAAGACCAGCTGCGTTTCCGGATGGATATGCGCAGGCCGCTATCACATCCTTGCCCCTGAAATGCCTGATCGGAAGCCCGACAATGCTGTCTGGACCATTCAGGCGCCAGACGGCAAGATATGCCTTGTCACCGCACATAAGGCCCAGGGCTGTCCAGCCGTCGCCGTATGCAGGTGTACCCAGCGGCCAGAAGGGCAGGGACCTTGGGATGTCCTGCCTTATCCTCCTGTAATAGCGTATCCCCTCATGCACCAGGGCAAGATTTTCCGCAGGCAGGTATGCAAGGTGCCCGCTCTGGTGTATGCGCATCAGCATGGCATTCACCATGTTGAAGACGACCTCCTCGGCATCCCCTGACATGCTCGGATATGACCAGATGGCACACTGCTCCGGCGCTGCGGCAGTAGGCGCTGCAGCCGCTATCAGGGCCATTTGCCTGTAGTCCGACTGATCGGTGACAGACTGGATGCTGTGGCGGGAGAGCTGGGCATAGTCCATCCTCATGCCGCCGCTGCCGCAGTTTTCGATGACCAGGTCAGGATACCGCGAAAAGACGCTGTACAGCCAGCTCAAATATGCCCGGTTGTGCTCAAGGAGACCGTCACCGAAGCTGTCGGCATCGACTTCCGTACCCAGGCCGCCGTTTATGTTGTAGTCCATCTTTATGTAGCCCACGCCATATTCCCTCACCAGCCTGTCGATCACCCGGTCAGCGTGGTCCCTGACCTCCTTGTTCCTGAAATCCAGCTGGTACCGGCCATGGTCGATGACGGGCTTTCCATGCCTTTTAAAGAACCAGTCGTCAGGCACCTTCTTCGCCAGGGGGCAGTTTATGCCCATGACCTCAAGCTCCAGCCAAAGCCCCGGTATCATGCCCTTGCTTCTGATATAGTCCAGGGGCTCCTTTATACCGCCCGGGAACCTGCCCGGTGCAGGCAGCCATTCACCTACCCCGTCCCACCATTCGCCGTCGGAATACCAGCCGGCATCGATGCAGAAATACTCGCAGCCCGCTTTGGCAGCCGCGTCTATCAAAGGCAGGAGCTTTTCGGTAGTGGGGTCGCCGTTCAAGCAGTTGGCATAGTCGTTGAAGATGACGGGCAGCTTCACATTATCCTCATTTGGCCGCCTTATGAGCCGCCTGTACTGCGTTAGGGCAGCCATTGCTTCGTCAAAGCCGCCCCGGACTATCCCGACTGCCGTCGGCACGGACACGAAGCTATCGCCGGGTTTGAGCTCCTTGTACCAGGCCGACTCGGTCTCAGAGGGGCCGGAGGCCTGCAGGTACAGAAGCCCTGCCTGGTCCGCGATCTCCCAGGACCATGATCCGTTGTGCTCTATCTGCCAGAAAAGCATAGTGCCGCATTCCGTATTCTCAAAGCAGCCCATTGGCAGATATTCATATGTGGACCAGGTGCCCCTGCTGCTGACCAGGATGCGCTTTAGAGTATTGAAGTTGACAGGGTTCAGGCCCAGTTCACCGGGGGTATATTTGCGCCACTGTCCCTCTCCGTACCAGGTGTTGTGGGGGATATATATATTGCACTTGCCCGTATACGGCTTCAAGCCCTCCTTTTCGATGCCGGACAAGGCAAAGGAGGATACGTACTCAAGCCCCTTGTTCTCATCGGAAGCGTTTTCTACTTCCGTCCAGGACCTGACCACGGGCAGGTCCTCCATAAACTGCATATGGGACGTTACATAAAGGCCGTCCTTTTCAAGCACTATCTCCAGCTTCCGCCCTGCAGGGTCCATATAATCCCTGTGTTCAACGTACTTCAGCAAAAATCCGGGGTTTGTCCGGGTATGCTTCATGCCATGGTGGTCGTCCTGGTTTTCACCGCTTACCTGGACCTCCACAAGCCGTGACCGCTTCCGCTGCTCAGCATCCTTGTGCATGGTTTCCATGTAAGGGTTGGGGGAAAAGTGCAATAGCCTGACGTCCTTTTCATCCGTTATCTCAAGCACGATATGGATATCGTTGTGTGAAAGGCGTATTTCCTGCGACACGGCAAGCCCTCCCTGGTATAGTCGATCATAAATATAATACCACACGGGGCCTTGGGACAAAACCAACAAGGCTGCCGGGAAAAACAAAACAGCGGTTTGACACCGCTGCGAAGCAAACTCAGACTCCTGAGGAAACCGATTTGTCACGAATAAATGTCGGAAAACTCAACAATGACCCTTTCTGCATGATTGAACTCAGGAAAGGATTTGATGCGGCAGGGCTCTTCGAAGTCGATAAGCCTGACTGGCAGCTTGATCACAAACTCACTGCCCGCTCCCGGTTCGCTGCTCAGGCTAAAGGTCCCATTGTGCATCTCCACGAGCGCCTTGACCAGGGATAGGCCGATACCGCTGCCTTCCTTCTCCCGGGTCATGGCAGAGCTGCTGACCTGCATGAACCTGTCGAAAATATACTCCTGCTTGTCCTTTGGTATGCCGATCCCTGTATCCTTGACTCTTATTTCAACTGCCTTGTCCCCCGCATATACATCCACCCAGATGCTGCCGCCCGAGGGCGTGTATTTTATAGCATTTGACAAGAGGTTCAGCAGGACCCGCTCGATCTGGTCCGGATCGCAGGCCATCACCCTGGATGCACTGTTGCTGCTGAAGTGTATACAAAGCCCCCTCTGTTTGCCGTATTCGGCTACAGAGTTCGTGATGCCCCTTACCAGCTTGATTATGTCATAGTTTCGCAGATCCAGATGGAAATAGTTAGAATCGATCCTGGTGATATCTAAAAGGTTGTTTACCAGCCTTATGAGCCTGTAGCAGTTTTGCTTCATCATATCGATATATTTGCTTTCGATATCCCAGGTGTTCAGCCGTTCGCTCTGCAGCTTGAGCAGCTGTATCACAGAAAGGATGACATTGAGAGGTGTCCTCAGCTCATGAGAAATGTTGGTGAAAAACTCGGTCTTCAACCTGTTGTATTCAAGAGAAAGGTTTTGATGCTGCTTGTGGCGCTCCACATCATCGATCAGATCATTTATCTTCACGAAAGGCGTATGGTCCATTATTACCGACAAGAGCAGATTGGATCCATCAAAGCCATATGGTATCGTCATTATCCTGACCGGCTTTTTTTCTCCGCGGTTGCTAAGGATCTCGCTCTGCAGGTAGCTTGATCCGGCACTGCCGTGTAAAGCATTCCTCCAATACTTCCGGGCTTTGGACCTATTAGCCGGCGGGACAAGGTCAAGCAAGCGTTTGCCAAGGAGCTCATGGGTCGATTTCAGGCCCGTGAGCGCCACGGCCGACTGGTTGCACATATGTATCCTGGTATCATCGTGGATGATCACGGATACCGGCAATAGCTGCACGAGATGCCTGTACATTTCCATGCTTCGTTCTTTGATATGGTCCCTGACCTGCAATCCTGTATTGCTCATCAGCTTGTAACCGTCTTTATGCCTGATGATGGTGAAGGTATGATTTTTGAATACCCCGGCTATTTCATAAGTACTCAGCATGCGGGCATCATAAAGCCATGCTGCGATGAAGGGCAGCTCGGATATGTTTTTGCTTATGCCTTCCTCATATATGTTTATCTCATCGAAGTCAGCGATGTCGATCCAGGAGGAATCTCCGACGACACGCAGGCCATCAAAGCCCTGTGACAAGGCCAGGGATAAATGCCGGCTCCAATTCTTGCTTGTGATATCAGCATCAAACTGACCGTTTTTAAAATACCATTCGGCATAGGACTTGATAAGCAGTTGTCCGCCTGCTATATATGTGTCGATATCCGTAATGCCCGTTTTAAGCTTTTCCCTGACCTCCTGGTAGCATGTTTTGTTTGAGTAGATCCATGTGCACATTTCATTGTCCGACAAGCCTGCTTTGATAAATGGTATCATGGTTTCATAATATTCATCGATATCTGTGTATAGCTGCCCTATATGAGTACCCCATGAAATACTGCCAATAAAGTCAATACCAGAGCTCCGCAGATTATTCACTTGTTACCCCTCCAAAAACCCCTACATATCGACAATATATTACTTTTATTTTATATACTTCCATACAACGCACTTTCAACATTTTATTATACGGTATCTGGCATGTCAATGTATTTTAAAGTCTGTTTTTGTCTTATTAGTATGATAGAATAAAAATAATCAAGGGCAAAATAGAAATAATTGTGAGCTCTTCTGGTTTTATGTTGGGTATTGGTGTCAGATAATGGAAGGATGTGATGGTGTGGAAGACAGGTATACGGACTTTACCCGCAAGCGCATGTACATATTGCATGAGCTCGTAAAACGGTACTGGAACGGTGAACTCAACACGGCCGATGACCTCGAGGAGCTGGCCCGGGAGATCCAGGCGAAGTATGGCTTTGCTGAGGATGAAACAGGCTTCATCAAGAACCACATAAGAGTGGCTATGGGTCAGGATCCCAAGGCTGACCCTGGCTTCAGCGATGAGCTTGACCGTGTCAGGCGGGCGGAAAGGGTCAGGCAGCCGGTCATCGCAAATATCGACGGCCCCTGCAGGTTTTGCAATGACGAAAAATGCGAATGCCAGGTCGGCTTGTATGAAACAAGGCTTTACAGGCGCAACAGAGAACCGGTCATAGAAAACAACAAATGCCTGAGCTGCGGAAGATGCGTCACTGCCTGTGATTTCGGAGCGATAGCCGACAAGGTCGAGTTCCTGCCGGTCATCGAACTGCTCAGGGACAAGAGCAGGCCTGTTTTTGCCGTGGCCGCTCCCGCCATAGCCGGCCAGTTTGGCGAAGACATAACATGGGGCAAGCTGCGGACGGCCTTCAAGCTCATGGGCTTTGAGGATCTGGTTGAAGTCGCCATGTTTGCCGATATCCTGACCATAAAGGAAGCCATAGAGTTCAACGATCAGATCAGGACCGAAAAGGACTTTTTCCTGACAAGCTGCTGCTGCCCGGTCTGGATCAACATGGTCAAAAAATCCTATCCGGATATACGAAAATACATGTCCCTTTCCGTTTCCCCGATGATAGCCTCGGGCAGGATCCTCAAAAAGCTTTACAAGGATGCCCGGGTGGTCTTTATTGCGCCCTGCATAGCCAAAAAGGCTGAAATCAAGGAACCGGACATAGAAGGGGCGATAGACTTTGTCATAAACTTCATGGAGCTCAAGGAGATCTTCGATGCCCTGGAAATCAACCTCAGGGACCTCCCTCCAGATGACAAGGACCAGGCGTCCATGGGCGGAAGGATGTACGGCAGGACAGGAGGCGTAAGCTGGTCTGTGAAGACGATAGTCAACCGGCTGGCCCCTGAGAGGGTCATCAAGCTAAAGCCCATAAAGGTGGACGGGGTCAAAAAGTGCAAGGAAATCCTGGACAAGCTGAGCAAGGGAGAAAAGATCGATGCCAACTTCATAGAAGGCATGGGCTGTACAGGCGGGTGCGTAGGCGGCCCCAGGACCAATATCGAGCCTGACAAGGCAGCGCAGTATGTGAATGAATGCGCCGAGGAATCCTTTATCCTTACGCCCTTTGACAACCAGAACGTCATGAAGATCCTGGAGCAGTTCGGTATCGAGTCGGGAGACAAGCTGCTTGAAAATGAGGAGATGCATGGGCTGCTGACAAGGGAATAAAGTGGATGGTTGAGAAATATTCCAGAAATTTTCGTTCCAAATCTAAGAGCCTGTAAGATTCGCTTCGGAGCGCTCCAAACTCGCTTCGCTCAGACACTGGAGCGCTTTTTCCTCCGCTTCATCAACAGGCTCTAAGATCTTCCACTAGATTTCTTCCATATATTCTCAACCAACTACATTGTTTGAGTAGCTGATCTATCTATTTTAGCAAAGTCTCAAAGGATTGCTATATCGTATATCAGGCTAAACTTTGCATCGGCATTGTTCTCTCTTTAATTTTACTGCTACTTGAGTAAAGCTGCGACCTCGTCAAATACTTCGGCCACGGGCACGACCTTCTTGACTGATTTGTCGCGGGTCACGATCTCTACATTGCCATTATCCAGGTTGCGCTTGCTGACAATTACCCTGACCGGTACACCTAAAAGGTCAGCATCGGCAAACTGCACGCCGGCGGCGGCGCCCCTGTCATCCAAGATGACCTCGAAGCTTTCGCTGAGCTTATCGTACAGCTCAAAGCCTGTATTTTTGACCTCTTCGATCGTATTGTTCAGCATGCAGATATGCACCTGCCAGGGGGCTACAGCCTTCGGCCAGATGGGGCCGTATTCGTCGTGATTGTCTTCGATGATGCAAGCCAGGAGCCTTCCGACACCGATACCGTAGCAGCCCATGATAGGCGTCTTCAGCTCGCCCTTTTCGTCAGTGTAGCGCATGTTCATGCTTTCGGTGTATTTTGTGCCTAGCTGGAATATGTTGCCCACCTCGATGCCCCTGCTGATCCGCACCGGATGGCCGCACTCGACGCACAGGTCACCCTCGCTTACCTTGGCTACATCAACAAAGCTGCTGATATTGAGGTCTCTGGGCACGCTAAGGCCCTTCAGGTGGTGATCCTCTTTGTTGGCCCCGCACACCAGGTTGGTTTCACCCTCCAGGGACCGGTCATAAACAACCTGGATATCCTTGCCCTCAAGGCCAACAGGTCCGATAAACCCGAAAACGAGATCGGTCTCCGAGGTATCGTTCAAGGGGTATGCATTGACGCCAAGCACCTTTTTGAGCTTGACCTCGTTCACCTGCAGGTCGCCCCGTATAAATACCACTACCGGCTTGTAGTTGTCCTCCCTGAAGAACACCGAGGCCTTCATCGTCTGGGATTCTTCGACGCCCAGGAACTTTGCGAGGCTTTCTATATCCTTGATGCCCGGCGTATGGACCTCTTCCATCTCCTGCTCCGGCCTGGGATCCCTATGGATCCTGGATACGGCTACCTCCATGTTGGACTTATAGCCGCAGCTGTCGCAGACGACTATGGTATCCTCGCCGCCGTCGGACAGGTACATGAATTCATGGGCCTTGCTGCCGCCCATCATGCCTGTATCGGACTGTATGTCGATGACATTCTTGAGCCCTGCCCGCTTGAATATGCGGTGGTAGGCTTCCAGCACACGGTTGTAATACTCCTCCAGGTCCTCCTGGGTCGTATGGAAGGAATAGGCGTCCTTCATGGTAAACTCGCGTACCCTGATAAGGCCGCCCCTGGCCCTGGGTTCATCGCGGAACTTGGTCTGTATCTGGTATATCATAAAGGGGTATTTGACGTAGGATTTGGCTTCGGTCCTTGCAAGGTGGACTGCGGCTTCCTCATGGGTCATGCCAAGCACCATGTCATGGTCTGCCCTGTCCTTGAATCTCACAAGCTCGCTGCCGACGGACTCAAACCGTCCGGACTCCTTCCACAAGTCTGCAGGCAGGACCACGGGAAACTGGACCTCCTGTCCATCTATCTTATCCATTTCATCACGGATGATATCTTCGATTTTGCGGGTGATCCTTTTGGCAGGCATAAGCAGTGTGAATATTCCATTGGACACCTGGCGCACGTAACCGCCCCGAAGCAGGAATATATGGCTGTCCAAAAAGGCCTCGGCCGGTTTCTCCTTATAACGTTCTCCCAACAGTTTGCTTAAAAGCATCCGATATAACTCCCTTCAGTTTTGCCTTATGTACGATTAGCAGTATTATACAACAAAAAAGCTGTCAATGGTATTATTATCATCAACAGCTTTGACAAATTCGGACCAATTATCATACTGAAACTTTTCATGTGATCCATAAGCATACGTAAGAGAAAGATGTAGGTTGAGCATATATGAGGAAATCCGGTGGATGGCTTAGAGCCTGTTGACGAAGTGGAGGATAAAGCGCTCCATTGTTTGAGCGAAGCGAGTTTGGAGCACTCCGAAGCAAGTCTTACAGGCTCTTGGTTCTGTAACATCAATTTCCGAATATATCTCAACCGACTTTAGATTATCCCTTCCCCCTTCAACCACTCTATGAAATCCCTGACCTGCTGGCGAAGGCTTTCGATCGACTGCTTTTTCAGCTCTGCCTGGATTTCTTCAAAGGAAAGCCCTTGCTCCCACAGGTTCGTATCAAAGGGCGCAGGGTCATAGAATACACCGACCGCAGTGTCTTTGGTCCTGCCCTCCAGCCCATCCCTTAAGAGCCTGGCTGCGTCAATGAAACCGTAGGTTCCCGCAGTTGCCATTTCGTTTTCCTTTGTCCACCAGTCATTGTAATCCTTCAAAGAGACAAACTCAACAGCTATCTCCTTATCCGCATCATAGCCGTCGAGCTCAAGCTCGCCCTTTTTTGTGGAGCTTGTGGATCTATAATACCTTGTCTTCGGGATCCGTACACCCTTTAGGGTCAGGCCGCCCCTGTCCAGGGATATGCCCGCTTCCTCTGCCTCTGCCCGGATGACATCCATTGCCTCCTCCTCGGACAGGAAAACCGGCGGTGAGATCGATACACAACCAAAGCCGCCCCGGCCACCTCCATGCTCGAATATGGGGGCAACCAACGCCGGATCGCTTTTCCGTCCTGGATTTTTTTCATCGCCGTCGCCGCTTGTCATATCAGGCACAGGGCCGCAGCCCGCCGCCGTGATCGCAAACAGGGCCGACATGGCAAAAAGGGCCCGCGCGTTGGCCTTCCAGCGCTCAGGGACCGACTTTAACAGCTCCGGTCCACTCATCACCGTAAGCTTATCCGGATACCCCGGCTTTTTATAGGATCTTACCGGCTTGACTTCCATATCGGCATACCTCCCTGGTCAGGTGTTTAAACAAACATACGGAGCAACCACAGTATGATTATATGCAGCGGGTAGAACCCGTACGTGAGGACCTTGTTCAGCCTGAAATCATATCTGTCAAGCGTCAGCACAAGCAGGGATGAGATCACCGAATAGCATTGGATCATATGAAAGTTGTAGATGAAGATCCCTGCCAGCGTCAGTATGCCCTGGTACAGGACAAGCTCATATCTGCCCCAGAATATATGGAACACCAGCACCGTCAATATTCCGTACAACTGGTATTCCAGCGTCAGGCCCAGCTTGAGCTCCAAAAGGACCGTCAGGGCCAGAAGGCCGGATACGCCGGCAAATGCGACTGTCCTGTTCTTACTATCATAGAGCCTGAGCACTATCAGGCTGACAAAGAGGGTAAAGCATATGTT
>JAKPIB010000002.1 GCA_029549985.1 Bacillota bacterium | reverse complement strand
TAGCTTCCGCTTCGCGTTGTTCCTTGGAATTGACTTTAATTCGTCTCTACACTGTTCAGTTTTCAAGGATCAAAATATCCGCCGCCTCAGTGGCGACTTTTACTATGTTACCAAATGACCTTTGCTTTGTCAACTGGTTTTTCGACAGATTTTTGATGGATTTTTATGGTCATTATCGTCCTGTCGTGACAGCCTTTTATCATCATCTGATAAACCGGCTCGACTCAAAGCGAATTCAATATTAGCATATCCCATTTTACGTGTCAATATGATATTATGTGATTGGATCAAATAATAGTTTTTACATTTGTCCTCACAAAGGAAGATCGAGCTTGTTTTTAAGAGCAATCGTCAAAATAGAAAAATCGGACGCAACGTCGCCATACCCTTTATCCTTACCGCTATTCAGAAATTTGGAGCGCCTGGAGTTCACAAAGCCTGTTACTATTATTGCGGGGGAGAACGGTTCGGGCAAAACCACCCTCCTGGAAATACTGTCTCTAAAACTTAACGCTATCCGCATCGATGGCAACTTTGCCGCAAAAAGCGAAAAGATCGAACGTATCAAGCAGTCAGAGCCCGCATTTCGTCTGGAGATGATAGGAAAACCCAAACGGAATTTCTTCTTTCAGGCTGAGGACTTTATCCGGTATATGGATGCCCTGCATCAAATGAAGCATGATGCACTGACAGGGCTCAGGGGGATAGAAGTAAACTATGCCGGTCGTTCCACATATGCAAAAAGCCTCGCTGCAATGCCCTATGTAAGAACCCTGCACGAGATAGAGCAGATGTATGCCGGAGATATCATGGAAAAATCCCATGGCGAAAGCTTTGTTGAGTTTTTCGCCTCCAGGATAACCAATGACGGCTTGTACCTGCTCGATGAGCCTGAAGCTGCGCTTTCAGCCTTCAATCAGCTAGTGATACTCAACCTGTTTTCCGAGGCTGAGAAGAAAAACTGCCAGCTTATCGTATCTACCCACTCCCCGATCCTGTCCGCATATCCCGGTGCTTGTATATATGAAATAAGAAACAATGAACTTGTCGAGACAAAATTTGAGGACATGGAGAGCATATCCTTTATCAAGGCCTTTCTCAACAACAAAGACGCCTATCTCAGAAACCTGTAATTACCTCCTGCATACCGGACCCTTGAATTTGTATCTTAGCACCAGCACATACTCTTTAAAATCAGCTGCATTCATAAGGTATAGGAATATGGGATAAACCACTGCTCCCACAGTGATCGACGCAAAAAGAGCGAGGGTAAAATATCCTATATGGCTCATCAAAAGGTAAACAAGGAGCGTAGCTAAACCCATTACCAGCGAAGCATGAAGGGTTTTAAAAAATGATACATATATTATCCTGATATCAAAACCACTCAGCTTTTTTCTTAAGCTCATCATAAGCAGAACAGTACAAATCATTGCAGATATGCTGGAAGCCAGTGCAAGCCCGCCTATCCCCATAAACCTGGACAGGATCAGGTTCAGTATCATATTTATAGCCATTGACACAGCAGAATATAAAACAGGTTTCTTTGTATCATGCAGTGAGAAAAATACCTTTACCAGGACTTCTCTTATACCTGTGGCGAACATGCCTATCGAATAATACATGAGCGCATCTGTCGTCATGGCTGCCGCTGCTTCGTCAAAGGCGCCTCTGCCAAACAATAGCCATACGATAGGCCTGGCTACCACTACTGATCCCACAGAAACGGGGAGAACCAGCAGGTTTATCCCATTGACGGCTTTTATTGCTGCTTTTTTCAGCCCATCGATATCATTACCGGCAGCCAGCCTGGATATCATCGGAAACAGGACTGTTGAGACGGAGTATATGAACAAGTCTCCTACGAATAAAATAAGCCTTTGTGCGTATTCAAGAGCCGATATGCCGCCTGTTGATATGGCTGATGCTATGGTCTTGTCTACCAGTATATTTATCTGATCCGCTGATGTACCCAGTATAACCGGGAAAGCCAGCCAGATCATCTCTCTGACTTGCTGATCCCTGATTCGCAGCTCCGGCCTGTATCTGAAGCCCGCCCTGTGCATAAATGTATAAGCGATCAATGCCTGGGTCATGGCAGCTATGACCTTGCCTGCCGGCAAAAGGTATTTATTTAAGTAAAAGCTGAGTATGATAGCGACGATGGTTATTATATTGAGCGGAAGTCCTATCAGCGCCGGGACCGTATAGTTTCCGCTTACTTGAAGGTAACTGTTGAACAGGTATATAAGGCCGGTAAAATAGACACTGAATACCGTTATCTTTGTAAACTCCACCGCCATATTCAGCGTTTCGCCCTCAAAGCCGGAAGCAAAAAGCAATACAATAGGCCTGGTCAGCAAAAGAACAACGCCTGCTATCACAGTGGCTAGGATAAAGAGCAGATTAATAAGGCTGTTTGTAAACCTGCAGCCCTGGCTATGCACATATCGTTTGACTATACCGCTGTATATGGGGATATAACCAGATGATATCCCTGCACCTACAAAACTGAAAATTACACTGGGTACTGTCATGGATATAATGAAGGCATCGCTTACACTTGAAGCCCCATAAAAGTATGAAAGGGTCAAATCCCTGGCAAAGCCTATTAGCTTGGATACCAGGCTAAGTATCATTATAAGCAGGATCGTCTTATCCATGGCTGGAACCGAGCATATAGGTATTTATCTTTTTCAGAAACCTTCTGTACCGGTTATATGCCCTAAGCCTTATGCAAATTCCCTCTATGCTCCATACACGGGCTGAATAGCACAGAAAGGCAATATTTATATAATCCAGCCTGTATTCCGGTATGAATTCCATACCGCAAGCTTTGAAGCATGCATCAAGATACCCGTCGTATTCACCGGACAGGTACTTGCCTAAAAGAAAGAAATCATTATCTATAAAGGCATATGCGCACAAAAACCATAGGATATCATAGAAAAAGATATAAGAGTCTGACATCTCAAAATCAATATATCTGATTTCTCCACTGTCTGCCTTCAGTAGTATATTGGAAGGCCAGAGATCACCATGGAGCCTGGTGCAGGGGAATGCCGTCTGCAGCAACTCGGGCTTTATTTGTGATAATATCAGTTTGTTTATTTTATACTTTCTTGCCTTGTCCCGTACAAGATCATAGACCCATATCTTCTCACTGCATTGATTTCCGATTTTACTGGACAAGTATGCAGTATAGCGTGATAAAACATCTCTTGCGACTGCACTAAACTCGTCTTCTGTCCATAGTCTTGCGTGCTTTGACTCTATATACTCTTCAACAGTGATAAGCTCCTGGCTGCTGAAGTATAACACGCTCGGCTGGAGGAAATACCTGCTGTAATATGCGTGGTTGGTCAAAACTGAGCTGAACTCATCTGCATCTGCATAATAGGTCAATACCCTGCCGCTGTTAAAATCAAAAACCTTGCCGGAGCTTTTGGCTATCCCGATGATGCATACGGTGCCACAAAAGCCTTGTTCATTTCCGTCTTGGTCTGAGCTGCTTTCAACATGGATTTGATGGCGAAAGCACAATACCTTCAGGATCATCAGCAAACACCTTAGCAGCAGGTTTATACTGCTTGTGTGTAAAAATGATCGGGCTTTCATATATCCTTCAGGATCATTTTCATGGTAGATCATGGTAAGCGAACTGTCGATATGATACCTGCCAGGCAGCAGATAGCCGGCTTGCCTTATAAAATTGTCTATAGCCTTTTTCTTGATACTGATTAGTTCTCTTATATAACCTGCCATGAGTATGCCCCCTTTTGCAGTACGAGCCTTGTTTCTTATATCTATTCATCTGACTGTTCATAAATACACATAACGCTGCAAATCGTGCCCTGCCGGTTTTTTTTCCTTGCTGCTGCTTTCCACAAACATACCCAGGAACAGCCAGAACAACCTTGCGTTATTGAGCGATATTGCCAGGGAACCTATAAGGAATATTATAAGCATATCACGCAAAGCCAGGGTCTCAGTAGAAATCGCCCTGTCTGACAGGGTTGCCCTTCCGATGTTTATGAAGATATAGCCAAACAGCAGAAGTGTCAGCACTATTCCCCATTCGCACATCAACTGCAGATAAGTGTTGTGTGCAATCACCGTCGTGCCATAATACTGATATGCCAGGTCAGAATAAGTACCCAGGCCAATACCGATGACCGGGGACTCCCTGATGAGGGCGAGTGCAACTTTCCAGGCCAGGTCTCTGCCCGAGCCCATACCGGATACCGCGCCGCTGAAATCTGTAAAAAGCATCGCGATACGATGGAAGGCAGGAATATGCTCGGACATAAGCTTTATCCCGGTATAGATCAAGCCTTTTGCAAACACCGATACGATTATTGCAAGGTTACAGGCCATCACAACTGCAGCCATCAGGCCTACATTTACTTTTCTTCTGAAAAATGCCATGATCGCCCTGAACAGGGTATATATCAACAGGGTTAATATACCGGTTTTTGAACCTGAAGCGAATATAGAAGCGGCCAGCATAAGCAGGAGGAGTGCCCGCTTGTGATTGCCCAGGCCTGGTTTTCTGCTGAAATATACAAATGCCGATGCCTGTATTATCGAGTAATAATTGGGATCGTTCATCAGCCCGATCAGCCTCACACCGCCATACATCAGCGCCTGTGAAACAGGACCGAAATCAAAAATCGCAGCAGGCAGCCCCACTATAGCTGTGGCAGCCGCTACCGCAGAAAACCATTTGAGCACTCTATTGTTGTGACCATACATTGACAGGTTATAGCCAAGCAGGAAGTAAATAAAAACGACAATAAGCTTAATGTAGCTTACCGCAAAACCAGTAATGTCCACAGCCAAAAAATACTTGAACGGTACATAAAAAAGCGATGTAAATACAGCTGTTAAAGTCACTGACATAAAGAATACCGTAGGCATGAACAGAGTCAACCATTTTGTGGTGTAAATCAGCATTAAGAATGTGAGAATACAGAATATATCAGCCAGTGACATATTGACGTTGAAAATAACGCTGGACTGGTTCAGCAGCATGCTCATTAAAGCAACTACGAACCCTATTGCTCTACCCCTGCTTTCAGTTGCTGGTAACGGTTCAGCAAAGCCTATCAGCTGTTCATGCTTTTCATGCTCCAGACCCTGCATGTCCTGCACTTCCCGACTTTTTCAGGATAGGTTGCTTATAGCCATATCCGAGCTAATGACATAGGTCCTCTCGTCTTTGGGCTTTAGGTATAATGTGTATATACCGTTAAGGCAGCTCAGGACCTTATCCAGCGTATAGGCATTAACCAATGTCCGTCCATTTCTCCCAAAGGTCTGCCTTAGCTCCTTTGATTTGTATATATGCTCTATAGACCTGGCAAAGCCCGCCGCATCATCTGCCCGGACGAGAAAACCGTTTTGACCATCCCTGACAAGGTCCCTGTTGCCCCTGCAATATGTAGCGACTACCGGCAGGCCTGCTGCCATGGCCTCCATTATATTGACCGGAAGGCCTTCCCGCCTCGAAGAGGATAAGGCCACATCCGCTGCCCTTAGCAATGCATCAATGTCATCCCTCTCTCCCAGGAAAAAGACATCCTTACCTAACCCCAGTTCATCGGCAAGTTTCATGTATTTACCCTTTACAGTATCACGGCCAGCCAGCAGCAAAATCGTCCTGATGCCCTTATCCTTGAGCTGTTTAACAACCCTGATCAGGAGATCCTGATGCTTGTTGCGATTCAGCTCGGCTGCAAAAAGCATCACGAAATCATCTTCTGAGAATCCAAGCCTTTGCCTCAGCTTTTTCCTTTCATCAGGACCAAGGGGACGGAACCTGTCTGGTTCTATGCCCACTCCCGGTATATAGTGGACACACCCGCCTCGCCTTAGCTTGAATCTTTGTGCTGCCCTATAGTCTTCATCGTTTATGGTTATGATGCCGTCAGTCCACCTGGCAGCCAGCCTTTCCAGAGTGCGATAGGCCAGGCTGCTCAAAATCGGAGCACCTATATAAAAATGAAAGCCATGGGCGGTATATATGACCTTTATATTGGCCAAGTTCCTGGCAGCAAGCCTGGTAACAAAGGATGCTACCGGCGTATGCACATGCACCAGATCATATCGTCCTTTTTCAAGCAGCTCTTTGATCCTTTTGTATGCAGCAAGATTCTTAGGCTTTAGGGGCGATCTTGAAAATTCTATATTATAAGCCCTGACTCCCAACTCCAAAAGCTCCCTGCTCAACTCACCAGCCCTGCTGCAGGCCGCATCCACCTTGTGCCCCTGCTCAAGCAAGAGCTTTATATGAGGGACCAGGAAGGAGTTTATGGTTCCTGAAATTGTTGTGACATAAAGTATTTTCATACTGATACCGCCTCGGATAGTATTTCAGGTGATTGCTGAAGCGGACTCCTTCTCCATAGCCGCCTTGTATCTTTTGATCAGCTCATTTACACCCCAGGCAAATAAATATGAAGGGGCACCGGGGTTTGGGGTCACATCGCAGCGTAGATCCTTGTATTTTACCGGGATCCCTATTTTATTGAGAAAATATGCAGTAAACACAGACTTTGTCTGCCATATGTAGAGGGCCCACCTGAGTAGAACTCTGAAACCCCTGCGCCTGTGTGTTTTATAAAAATCATGGAAGGACAAAAAAGAAGGCGGTGCCATCCTGCTCTTTATCTTATTCAAGGTGTAATGCCTGTAGTTGAAGCCTGCACCTGACTTGCACATGCCAAACATTTCCCTGCTGACGCCCCGGTCTTCCAGGATCCTTCTCGGGATAGGCCGGTCATAGGCAGTGCCGGTGGAGTACCTCTTCATCTCTGCTGAGTTGCTGATGGCATGTACCGAAGGCCATTCCACCGCACCAAAGGATGCGGGGAACACTGCAATATAACCGATCCTCAGCCTGTATTCTGCATGGCAGGTTTCAGTGTAACCGCCATTTATGCAACGCAACTGGCTGTTTGCATCACGCTCGTTTTTATCCCACATGGTGTCGCCGAAGTTGCCTGTGAATACCAGGTTGCCTTCATACTCTCGTTCAAAGGCTGAAAATACGATGTCGCTGCCCAGCTCGCCTGAGGCTACAAACTCCGCTTCTGCAAGCACTGAATTTGACAGATACTCATCTGCGCTTTTTAGGACTATGTTTTTGTAGCCCAGCCTTATGGCGATATCGTCCCCGCAGTCATTGATGTACTGCTCCGGACAATTGAATGAAACCACGGTTTCGCAGCCGAGATCCCGGGCCAGGGCAGCGCAGGCTGCAGAATCATACCCTTTGGAAATCGTGGCGACCATACCGTATCGTACCCTTCTTGCCGGTGAACCAGCATTGCTGATCAGATGCCCCAATGCCTGAGTGAGCTTATTGTAATAATCAGCATAATCCACAAACGGCCCAGGAGTTATTTTTGCCTCCTCTGTCACGGCAAGAGTCTTCTCTACAACCAGGTTGCAGCAGTAATGGAGCCTTACAGACCGGTTATTTTCAAGTGGTATATCACGCTTATATCGATCCAGCCCCTTCAGGATCGAATTGAAGTCCCTTTCATAATCCATATATCCGGGATCAGGTCTTTGACCTGTCATCTGCAATATGAATGGAAGAGAGTTGGATATATAGAGATTTCCATTATCATACATACTGTATAAACGTTCGAGGGTATGGGTGGGAGTAGAAAAAACCAGGACTTTGCTGCCTGTACTATCGAGCTTGCCGCCTGAACCCATAAAGAAAGTAGTCTTATCAAAATCACCGGCAAGAAATTTCCCATCCCATGCTCCTTCCACAAAAAAGCTGTCAAAGGTCTCAACTGCCGAACCGTGATATATTCTGGCTTCAAATGGCCTTCCGGTCAGGACTGCACACCATGCCAGCCTTGGCAGATGTGAGTTTTTATGATATATGAACCTCATCGCGACCCCCATTCATAGCTGTTTTATATCTGTTCATCATTACATATATGCCCCAGTTGAATAAATATGAAGGGATGCCCGGATTTGGCGTCTGATCGCATCGGACCCTTCCGTAAGGCGCAGTTATGCCAAGCCTGTTCAGGAAAAAAGCGATATATATGTTTTTTGCACGCCATAGGTACTCCACCCACCTGATCAGCACCCTGAAGCCTTTGCGCCTATTGGCCTTGTAAAAGCTGTAAAAGGATTCAAAGGACAAGGGGGCCATTCGACTTCTTATCCTTTTCATGCTGTCATACCTGTAGTTGAACCCAGCGCCTGATTTGTGGATGCCGAACATTCCTCTGTCGATTCCCCGTTCCTCCAGTATCCTTCTTGGTATTGGCCTGTCATAGGTGCCGCCTATCGAATACCTGCTCATCTCCCGGGAGTTGCTTATGGCATGTATCGACGGCCATTCAACTGCGCCGAAGGAAGCAGGAAACAGAGCAATATAACCGGTCCTGAGCCTATACTCTATATAGCAGGTTTCAGTGAAAACACCGTTCTCAAACCGCATTTCACTGTTGATATCTGTTTTGTTCTTGTCCCAGAAGGTATCTCCCAGGTTGCCCTTGAATACTATGTTGCCGGCATACTCCTGCTCAAAGGCTGAAAAAATGATATCGCTGCCTAGCTCACCTGAAGACACAAACTCTGCTTCAACAAGCCTGGTATTTGTCTTATACTCATCTGCACTTTTCAGGATTATGGTTTTATAGCCCAGCTTTTTGGCTATCTCAGCTCCGTTATCCCAGGCATAATGCCCGGGCCTGTTGAATGATACCGCAGTATCACAGCCGAAATCCCGGGCCAGGGCAGCGCAAGCTGCTGAATCATACCCTTTGGAGATATTAGTGACCAGACCATACTGTATCTTTCTTTCCGGGCTACTTGCGTTTTTTATCAACTGCCCTATTGCCCGGGTAAGCTTGTCGTGATAGTCCTCATAATCAGCAAAAGGCCCGGGAGAGCTTTTGTCCTCCTCGGTCAAAGCCAGGCTTTCATCAATGATGATATTGCAGTAATAATGAAGCCTTACAGCTCTGTTGCCGTACAGGGGTAAATACCTTTCATACCTGCGGAGCCCCTTGAGCAGAGAGTTGAAATCCCTTTCATAATCCAGATACCCGGGATCGAGTCTAAGGCCTGTCATATGAAGAATAAACGGAAGAGAATTGGACAGATGCAGGGCGGTATCGTCCTGGATACTATAAAGGCGTTCAAGGGCATGGGTCGGGGTCGCAATGACCACCTTATGCCATACACCGTCCTTCAGTATTTGCCCGCCTGAGCCCATGAAAAAAGTAGCCTTGTAAAAATCGCCTTTGGAAAAATCTCCGTTCCAGGCCCCTTCTACAAAAAAGTCAGTGAATGTCTCAACACCTTCTCCATGATATACATCTATCTCAACCGGGCTCCCTGACATGACAGCATACCAGACAAGCCTGGGCAGGTGAGGATTTGCATGGTATACCAGCTTCACTTTTATCCCCCTAATCCGTTACCAGACCGGTTTCTAAACCGTCAAAGAAAAGAGGAGTTCCACCGGTATGAATGAACAGGATATTGCTGTGCCGTATCCTCATTTTGCTGATATGCTCCTTCATACCGTAGAAGGCCTTTCCTGTATAAGTGCTGTCCAGGAGAATTCCGTCCGAGATCAGGACTTGCCTGATTACATTGAGGATTTCCTGGTTCCGGCTTCCGTACCCGTCAGCCACATATGAGTCGACAAAATCAACCGATTCCGGGCTTACTTTAGCGTTGAAATCTATAGATGCGAGGTACGCGTTTATGCTTTCAGCTATTACTTCCTTCCCATACGGATTTTTCCGGGCAATGCTGATCCCGATGATCTTTTTGCCGTCCCCGCTTAAAATGCTCCCGCACACAAGGCCTGCCTGGGTCGTGCCTGTGCCTGAAGCATGATATATATAATCAAAATGCTGACCTGTCAGCTTCTCAAACTCGCATATCTCATCATAGGCCTGTACATATGCCTGAGTGCCGAGATTACCGTGACCTCCGCCGGGAATAAAGTATGGTCTGTATCCCTGAGAGGAAAGATACTCGTTTAGTTCCCTTATGGTGTCCTTGACCTCTGTTAAGGAGCAAACCTTCACTCTGGCTCCAAACAGGTCTACAAGCCTGCTGTTGTTTGTTTTCCCGGTATCGAAATCCGGGGAAACGATGTGGCACGGTATACCCTTGGAAGCTGCCATGTTGGCAACTATCCTTAAATGATTGGAGCTGCTGCTGCCATAGGTCAACACACAGTCATACCCTCCCTTTTCCATATCCTCGAAAAACAAGGCTGCCTTTCGGGCCTTGTTGCCGCCCAGGGAAAAGGGAAGCAGATCCTCCCGCTTTATGAAAAACCTGTTGTGCCCGTCACTATACCTCATCTCATATATCGGAGTTTTCACATACCCGTCCCCTTCGCTCCACATCAAGGTCTGCTAACCGATTCAGGAATATATCCGACCTTTTGAACACCTTCATTACTGTCATCAAGGCGATTTTCACATCAAAGGCGAATGAGATCCTGCTTACATACTCCAGGTCATATTGAAATTTATCCTCCCAGCTTATGGCGTTTCGGCCGTTCACCTGGGCCCAGCCTGATATGCCGGGCAAAACACTGTGCCGCTTGCTTTCCTCCTCAGTATAGTAGGGCAGGTATTTTACCAGCAAAGGCCTGGGTCCTATTAAGCTCATGGTGCCGTTAAGCACATTGATAAGCTGGGGTAGCTCATCGAGGCTCAGCCTTCGCAAAAATCTCCCGACCCTGGTGAGCCTTTCTTCATCGTCAAGCTGCCGGCCGTCCTTCATCGTTTCAGTGATCATGGTCCTGAACTTATACAGCCTGAATATCGCTCCGTCCTTCCCGACTCTTGGCTGGGTGAAAAGCACGGAGCCATCAGAGTCCAGCCTGACCGCTATCGCTATTGCAAGAAAAACCGGAGCCAGGATGATAAGGCCAAGAGATGAAAAAAGCAAATCAAGCAATCGTTTTATGAATCTTGCATACAATGAACCGGTCACCCATATACCGCCCCCTGACTTATGAAAACAGGCTCCTTATGACTCCTATGACCCTGTCCAGGTCTTCCTCGGTCAGCTTTGTATCTGAGGGCAGGCATACGCCACGGTAGAAAATGTCCTCGGATACGCTTTTTTCTCCCTCTCTATGGGGATAGAACCTGCAGTTTTTATAAAAAGGCTGCAACTGCATAGGCTTCCATACAGGCCTGGACTCAATGTTCTCATTTTCAAGAGCAAGCATAATGTCCATAGGTGATACCCTGCTCTCTTCAGCCAGGATCATCACCGAAAGCCAGTAGTTTGGTTCCCCGAAGGCGGCCACCGGCATGAGCCCGATCTCATCAATGTCTGCAAATCCGGCCTTATAGGACTCATATATCTTTTTCTTCTGCTCAAGGCGCTTGTCAAGCCCCCTTAGCTGCCCTCTGCCAATGGCCGCCAGCACGTTGCTGATCCGGTAATTATACCCCAGCTCGCTGTGCTCGTAGTGCCTTGCCGGATCCTTGGCCTGTGTCGACCAAAACTTGATTTTCCCTATAGCGTCCTCATTGTCTGATACGACCATCCCACCACCTGAAGTAGTGATGATCTAATTGCCGTTAAAGGAATAGATACCCAGATCACCAAGAGTGCCGCAATGCCTGCCCCGGTATTTGGCTCCCAGGGCTTCAGCTGCATCCTCTAAGACCGGGACGCCGTAGGCCCTGCAAATGTCAAGTATCTGACCGAAGTTGGCGCTCTGACCATAAACGTCCACTACGATGACTGCCTTTGGCAGCCTGTTTTCCCGAGCACAGTCATCAAAAGCTCGTTCCAGCGCATCCGGAGACATGTTCCAGCTGTGAGGCTCGGAATCTATAAAAATGGGTTCTGCCCCTTCATAGATTATGGGATTGCAGCTTGCGGCAAAGGTCAATGCAGAGCAAAACACCACATCTCCCCTGCCGGCACCTGTGATTTTCAGTGCCATATGCATGGCGGCAGTGCCCGAGGCCAGGGCTGCAGCAGCCCTGGCACCGACATAGGCTGCGATCTCCCGCTCAAAGGCATCCACCTGAGGACCCAGGGGTGCTATCCAGTTGCTCTCAAAGGCTTCATTGACATACCTTAATTCCTCACCATACAAATGGGGAGTTATCAAATGAATTGGTTTCCTGTCCACTACCCTTCCCCCAAAATCAGCCTATATAGTGCCGATCCCGATCTCCTTCCTGATCATTAGTACATCATGCTTCATCATGTATACATCTATCTCATAATTGCCAGTTTCAGGTTCGTTCACTATTCCGGATAGATTGTTCAATATGTACCTCGGGAAGTTTACGCCACATTCGTTTGCCAGGGGATAACCCCCTCCAAATCTGGGATTGACCTCTGAGATAAGGTATTCGCCTTTATAGTAAAATATATCCATATCTATAGGTCCGATAAGACCTGAATACCGGGCCAGGGCTTCCACAGCCGGAAAAAGCCCTTCCGGACAGATCGACCTTGCCTTGTCGGTTTCCCCGGCCCGCATGGCCAGCTTTTCCTTTGCAAACATTGCAGTGATATCCCTGGAGATGATGTCGACATATGCGTCAACACCAAGCTCTTTTCCATTTATGTATTCCTGAATGAGCATCCCACTGCGGCTGCTGAACAAGTTCCTGACCTCTTCTATCTTTTCTGCTTTGCTGATGTTGATGCTTGCGCTTCCCTTGCGGGGCTTGAGTATTACCGGGAAATCGACAAGGCCTGCATCTAGATCATCCTCAAAGTCCGAAAGAGTAGCATAGGTCCTGGCAGCCTTGAACCCGTTTGCTATTAAAAAGCAATAAGCCGCATACTTATCAAACCAAAGCTCACAGGTTTCATAAGGCGAAACAATGGGCATAGCTCCGATTTGCTCAAGCTCTTTCTGCCTTTTTGCCAGTATGGAAAGCTCCGGATCTATGAGCGATATGACTGCCCTTATCTCTTCCTTTGTGCAAATATCCATGATCGCGTCAAAATAACCAGGGTCATCTATCCTCGGGACTATATAGTGCTTATCGGCGGCATAGAGCGCAGGCGCAAGAGTACTGCAGTCACAGGCTATCACCCTGCCCCTGCCCCTTAGCTCTTTTTTGAAATACTCTATTATCAGACTTCTGCGCCCTGCACTGGAAACAAGGATGTTAAGCAGATCGGCCAAGTTACGCACATCCCCTCTGACCTGTGTGTAGGAGAAAAACTAACCATGCCGGCGATCATGACACCATGCCGCTTGAGTTGTTCAGCAATACGCCGAAGATCCTCCCGCCTACCAATCTGATGAGCTTGATCGCTTTCATAACGCTTTCCTTGTCGGACCTGCCTGCGGATACGACAATAAGGTGGCCTTCAGCATACTCCGAAAGCACCTGTGCTTCTGTAAACAGACCCACCGGGGGAGTATCAAGGATTATATAATCAAACTCCTCATTCAGCCTTCTTACCAGATGCCTCATATCTTCAGAGGAAATAAGCTCCACAGGGTACAGGGGCTTGTAACCGGCGGGCATGATATACAGGTTATCGATCTTGCTTGTTTTTATGCCCTCATTCAACTTTATTGAGGCCATCAGTACATTTGACAGCCCTATTTTGTCAATGTCGAATAACTCATGTATCGTGGGTTTTCTCATGTCACAATCCACCAGCAGTGTTCTATTGCCATCCTGGGCCAGCACGATGGCAAGCATCGACGCGGCCAATGACTTCCCTTCTCCCGGCTTGGCACTTGTCACTATTATGGTTCTGGCATTGTATTTGCCAGAAATACAGTAAAGGTTGGTCCGGAGGATCCTAAAGGCATCAAGCATTATGTAGTCATCATTCGCCAGGACATCATCGGCATGGCTTTTGTAACCTCCTGAATCTTTAGGGCTTGATACTTTAAAAGGTAATGCCGGATGTCTTATCAGTGTCTTTTTACTTCGCAGGCTGGTTCTTTTATAAAGGGGTATGGTACCTATAACAGAGAGGTCGAGGTTTTTTTCAATATCCTCCTCCGATTTGAGGGTTTTGTCCGTTGATTCCATGATAAGCACGATGAACAGGGACAATAGAAGCCCAATCACAAAGGCTGCTCCGTAATACAGCTTGGCATCCAGGGTCTCATATAGCTTTGGAGGTACCCTGTCCAGCTCATGTATAATATGCATGGGAAAGATCCGGCCTGCTTCTTCTGTGAAAGCCGCTATCAGTCTGTCCAGTATCAAAGAAGCTTCATTTCTGTCGTCCCATTTGATACTGACATCGATTATCTGTGTGCCTTCCTGATGCTCGGTGCTGATCCGCCTAATCAGCTTGTCGATAGAAACATCAAGCTTCAGGCCTTCCATGACCCTTGAGGCTATCATATTGGTCTTGAAAAGCTTTACACAGGTGAGCATGTTTGTATCCATATTGATATTTGCATATTGAATGGCGTCAGGATTCAGACCGATCATGATGCTCGCTTTCGCTTCATAAACGGGTTTTACTGCCAACATGCGAAAAATGGCTGCTGCACTGATGCATAAAGCAGTGATCAGCATTACAAGCATATATCTTTTACTGACTGCCCTGATGAAGTCCTTATAACCGATATAGGTACCTGACTGCTCCACCTGTACTCCTCCACCCTGTATAAGCGCTGCCTACTGTGACTGAATAGTATAAATATATGCTGGATGTACAACTTTATACATAGAACGTGGACATCATGTAAGGGCACAAAAAAAGCTCCGTCGTTGCACGGAGCTTTTTATCTATTTATGCCTTGTATTTACAGCTCAGCCATGGCAGTGAGCATCGCTTCTATATTTTCAAGCGGAGTATCCGGCATTATGCCATTCCCTGCCGCAAGCAGCAGTCCGCCCCTGGGCGTATGGAATACCTCTTTCATATATCTTACCTCATTTATTACATCCTGAGGGCTTCCCTCGGGCAGGGTATGCTGGACATCCATGCCTGCCAGGAAAGTGATCCTGTCCCCATAGGCTTCTGCTGTTTGCTTGAAATCCATACAGCCCTTCTGAACGGGGTGGAACACGTCAACTCCCGCCGATATAAGGTATTCCATCAGCTTTGTATTGTCACCGCAGGAATGGAGGAACAAGTGCATCCCTTTGCTGTGTACATGGTCAGCAAACTCTTCGTACAAGGGCAGGTACAACTCCATGAATATAGCCGGTGACATCATGGGCCCGGTCTGGTGGCCCAGGTCGTCCGAGGTGAATATGCCGTCAAAGCCAAGCTCAGCATACCTGTCAACGATCACCTTGTAAAAGTCCAGGATCCTCCTGCCTATGAGCTTCAGGCCTTCCATATTATCGTAATAATCCAGCATGAGGTTTTCCATACCACGGACAGCCCACAGCCTTTCATGGAACAGCCTCCACCAGCAGCCCAGCTTGTAGCGGTCACCAGCCAAAGGCAGGCTGGAAACCACACTATCGAAGTTACCGGGCTCATTAGGATCCGGAAAATCATCCAGGAATTTATCAAGATCCGACCAGTCGGGCAGGAGGACGACTGCTTTTCCTATGCTGTGCCTTTCCTCATTGCTGTAATCATCCTTGTAACCCAGACGGTATGACCTGTTGCTGTTGGGTGAGGTCTCAAATCCCGGCTCAAGATGCCATGCGATAAAGATGTCGTCAGGAAACCTTTCGCTCATTTTCGTCAGCCTTTCACCATACTTTTCAACCAGGCCTTCGCCCCACCATTTATGGAATACCAAAGGCACTCGGTCGCAGCCTTTTCTTTCGATGGCGTTTATAACCTCCCGCCTGGACAAGGGCTCTCTAAGCATTTTGGATCAACCCTTTCGTAAGCATATCTGTACATTATAACGTGAGTATATACTCTATTCAAATGTACTATGGATATTATAGCATAACGAGGAAGGTGTTCAGTGATCATATCTAAAAATAAACGTCAGATAATGACCATGTCATCACCTGACGTTTTATGTATGGCTCCCCAGACTGGACTCGAACCAGTAACCCCTCGGTTAACAGCCGAGTGCTCTGCCATTGAGCTACTGAGGAATATATAGATCCGGCAGCGACCTACTCTCCCGGGCGGTCTCCCGCCAAGTACCATCGGCGCTG
>JAKPIB010000034.1 GCA_029549985.1 Bacillota bacterium | reverse complement strand
GGAAGTGCCGGTTATGACTACGGAAAAGCTGCCGGACGCCTGTTTCTTGTCATAGCCCTGAAGCGCGGTCTCCTTGATATTTATCAAATAATCACTGCCTGCCTCATCGATGCTGATCTTCATACCGCAGGTTTTGCTTTTATCCGGTTTGTTCATCGGAGTCTTCCTGCCTCTCTTACCAATGCCTCAAACAGCTTAAGCATTTCAGGCGCTTTCGATATCATTCGTTCGGGATGCCATTGGACCCCGACAAAAAAGCGGTGGACTGATGATTCCGCCGCCTCTGCGATACCGTCCCCCGCTCTGGCGGTTATCACCAAAGGTCCGCCCGTATCCTTTATCGCCTGATGGTGGAAGCTGTTCACCCTCAAGGTTTCACTGTTGAATATGGATCCCAGCTTCGATCCCCTGGAGATATGGATATCGTGTATACTTAAGAAGCCCGGCGCTTTCTGGCTGTGGCACAAGGCTTTCTCCCCCAGGGCAGACCTGATGTCCTGAATAAGGGTGCCGCCCATGGCAACATTCATGACCTGCAAGCCCTTGCAGATCCCGAGGACGGGCATATCAGCCTCAGCGGCCTTCCTGCACAGGTCTATCTCCAGGCGGTCCCTGGCGGTATATACGCTCCCGATATCCGGATGGGGCTCTTCACCGTAAAGGTATGGATCTATATCCTGGCCGCCCGTGAGCAGGAGGCCGTCGAACTTGTCAAAAAGCTCTTCGGCGGACAGGCCTTCTGAGCAGGGTATCAGAAGCGGTATGCCCCCGGCATGTATGATGCTTTCATAGTAGCCACTGAAGACCTGGCTTCTATGCTCATGCAGATCAAAATCGCAGGTCACTCCGATAACAGGCTTCATGCTCGAGCCCTCCAGTATGTTTTATAGTAAATCAGAATTTATTAAGGTATTTTTCCAGTTCCCACCTGGTCACCTGGACCCTGTACTCATCCCATTCGATCATTTTTGCCTCATAGTACTTTTCAAACAGGTGCTCGCCCAGCGCCTCGCGGATCAGCCTGTTGCCTTCCAGCTCTTTCAACGCGCTGTACAGGTTGTTGGGCAGGGCAGGCACTGCGCCTTCGAGCCGCTCTTCATCGGTCATGCTGTATATGTTGCGGTTTACCGGTGGCGGGGGCTCTATTTTGTTTCTTATACCATCAAGCCCGGCGGTAAGCAGGACAGCCAGGGCAAGATAGGGGTTGCATGAGGGGTCCGGGCTTCTGTATTCGATCCGGGTGTGGGAGCCCCGCTTGGATGGTATGCGGATCAGCGGGCTTCTATTGCGCGCCGACCACGCTATATATACGGGCGCTTCATGGCCCGTCACCAGCCGCTTGTAGGAATTCACCAGGGGGTTCGTGACGGCCGTTATTGCAGGCGCGTGCTTCAAAAGGCCCCCCATATAATAATATGCTTCTTTACTCAGCATAAGGTCTCCGTCAGGGTCATAGAAGGCATTTCTCCCGTCCCTGAAGAGAGATTGGTTCAAATGCATGCCTGAGCCCGCAATGCCATAGACAGGCTTTGGCATGAAGGTTGCATGTAGTCCGTGCTTCTGAGCGATGATCCTTACGACCATCTTGAAGGTCATTATGTTGTCCGCAGTCCTCAAGGCGTCATCATACTTGAAATCGATCTCATGCTGGCCTGGTGCCAGCTCATGATGGGATGCCTCGATCTCAAAGCCCATGCTCTCAAGGGCCAGGCACATGTCGCGGCGGGCGCTTTCTCCGTGGTCTACCGGCCCTAAGTCGAAATAGGATGCATTGTCATGGGTGATCATCGTCGGTTTGCCCTCAGCGTCCCTCAGGAAGAGGAAGAATTCCGCCTCAGGCCCAACGTACATGGTATATCCCATTTCTCCGGCCTGCTTGAGCGCACGCTTCAGGATGTTCCTAGGGCAGTCCTCATAAGGTCTGTCCTGTGAATCGTAGACATCGCATATCAGCCTGGCAACCTTGGTATCCGCTATCGAAGGGGGATAAATGACAAAGGTGTCAGGGTCCGGATGCAGGTACATGTCTGACTCCTCGATACGGACAAAACCCTCGATGGAGGACCCGTCGAACATGATCTGGTTGTCCAGGGCCTTTTCCAGCTGGCCTGTAGTGATCGCCACGTTTTTGAGAGTGCCGAACATGTCGGTGAATTGCAGCCTTACGAACTCCACCTTTTCCTCCCTGCAAATATGCAGGATATCATCCTTGCTGTATTTATGCATATACCTACTCCTTTATCCCGTTGAATTTGTCATGTCCTTGCCTTATACCCTCAATCCTGCTTACTGTCATCATGGAGTACCTGGTCTATGACTATGACAAGCGCCAGTATGAATGGATGGTCTTCATCATCCGCTATATCTACACCGTAGGTATCGCCCCAGGACAGCCATTTTTTCGATACGGTGGCAACATGCCTGCCCCCTTTGAAAATGGAAAAATCCAGGTTGAAAAATTCCCCTTGTATAGAGTAGCTGCCTACATGGCTGTGTATGTTGAACCTGGGTCTGAAAAAGGTAAATTCCTTTTTTACCGTAGCGTAGAGCTGCCCCTTGTAGTATATGCTGTATTCCGGCAGGAAGCGGAAGAGCTTTTGCTCTATGTACACCAGCTCCTGGCCGTACATGTCATACATGCTGAGCTTGTCGCCGAAGGTAAATACCTTTCCTTTCACCACAAAGCAGTCGTTGCCCGCTTCATCCTTTATTGTGAAGTTATCACCAAAAGAAAATACCCTTTGCTTGACAACATACCTCATATTACCGATCTCCCTTTTCATATATCAGCCTGAGCTGGTCATCGATCTCCCTGCTGCCTATGTCACCGGCTCCATGCCTGGCTTTCCTGGATGTCCCGCAGGGCTTCCCGGTATTGTCCCATTCTGAATCAGGTTGACTTATGATTCGCCGCCTGACCACCTGTTTCCTTCCGTCAGGGAAAAATAAGCAAAAGCGTGGCAGGGTAATAAGAAAACAGACCGCAATAGATGCAGTCTGTGATTTATGTCCCACGATCACCGGCCGGCATGAGGCGTCTATGTCAGGGTGATGATAAGATCCTCTTATCAACTATGCCTTTTACTGCTTTCCCTGAATCCAGCTTGTTTATCTGGATGCTGGTCTCAGGCTGGAACATAAGGGATCCAGCATAGTCTGCGTTCTCCAGGTATGTGCTTATTATATTGGCAGCCACAGAAAGGAGCACGGCTTCCCTTTCCGTGAGGCCGGCAGTCTTGCGCCTGTATAGCGATAGGACACCCTTCAGGTTTACACCGCGTATTATAGGGATCAGGGTGATCCCTTCGCCCTTGGGAAGGTTGTCGCTGCGATCTTCAGATCCTGTGATATGGCTTGTCATGAGCTTATATATCTCCGTTACCTCTTCCTGGGTCGGGTTGCCGAAGACCGACACTTCACCCTTGTGGTTGACGAATATGCTCGCCCTTTCCGCCTCAAACAGCTCGCTGACAGCCATCAATATTTTATCCATGTTATGGCTAATGCCTGACTCCAGGCTTAGGCTGCCTGTCATCTCACACAAAACGATCAGCCTGCTGTTTGTGTCATCAAGGTCATCAAGCTCCTGCTCGAGCTCTCTTATGCGAAAGCTGTCCCTATAGTACCTTTTGACGACCAGATAAGGCACTGCATACAGAAGGGCTGACGCCAGGGCCATATACACTATTTTGCCGGCTCCTGCGCCCAAGGGCATCTCCCGGATCAAAGCCCCCCTGTCTGTCAGCAGCACCCCCATGACCCCCAGGCTTGCAGACAATATGCCATAAATAAGGCCTTTGATGCCATATAGGCAATGAAGAGAGAAAAGGGAAATAAAGAAGCAGAAAATCAGAGGACTGTCGACTCCGCCGGAGAGAAATGCCGCAAGGCAGGCAGCAAGTATATCAGCCAGGCAAAACGCAAGCCTTGCGCCGCTGCTCATCACCGGGATGTAAAAAAGCATTGCGATCCCGTTATATATGCCATACGCCGCTATCGCCACCCAGTCAAGGCCAGGGCCGGGACCGGCCGGCTGCCTGCTCGCGAGCAGCATTGCACTGAACAGCAATATGATGGCTCTATATGACAGAAGCACCTTGACAGACAGCCTTGTGCTGCCCTTTGCCTCCTGCAGCTCCATATGCTTTCCTCCGCCTGTAGGCCGGTTGGGCCTCATATGTGCATTTTGCACACATCCTAATTCTTCCCGGCTGATGGCCAAACCTTTATTTCCCAGTATATTACCCATAATTTTCTATTTACACCATTATATAATATATTATAAAAATCGACTTTACTTACAAAAAACAGGCATCCAGGAGCATATAATCTTGTCCTTTTGATATGCCTGTGGTAAACTTATATTATTGTATATCCTTTATATATAGCTGGGGGGTTTGCCATGATCAAAAAGTGCTTTGCGCTTCTGCTGGCAATTGCTGTATTGGCTTTGCCTGCAAATGCAGGAGCAGTTTCACTGCCTGTTTTGAAAGTATCCGGACACAGTGCGGTAGTGATGAATGAGGACCCTAAAGCCCAGCTTGTCGCGTATGAGATCGATATAGACATCACACAGGAACCCGCAGCAGTCACTGAGTCCATGGTCATCAGAAACACCATTTCCGATGGAGCTACCGAGATCTTGATAGCAATCCCGCAAAAGCTCGACAATGACAGCATTGACGTCAATGATATCCGCATAACGGTAGACGGAAAAAGACAAAGCCTGAAAACCAGAAGGAACAACATAGATCCAGAGGAAGTATCCATTACCGACCTTCCAAAAAACTGGTCTGTACTGACCTTAAAGCTGCAGCCTGGCGAATACAAGCTGATCGAAATGACCTACAGAGTAGATTATCCGGTCGAGCCAAACGGTACCCGGATCATATATATGCCCGTGGGTTACCTCAAAAGCTGGCCCGGGCCTGTACAAAACACAAGACTGACGGTCCGTTTTTTTCCGGCTGGGCCCTATGTTTTTGAGCCCAACCCCTCCGTTATGCCCTCCGGATATGACAACAACAGCATAACCTGGGAGTATGGCCCGGGCTCAGAGATACCTGACTATATCAGGATGTATTACAGGCCTATCGAGCAGATCGCCCCGGCATATATAGCCGGTCAGGCCCCCGGCGACAAGAACATGAAGAAGATCCTGGAGGCATATTCAAACAAAGCCTATGATGAGTGTACCCGGCTTATAGATGACCTGATCAGCGCCCAGGGTGACCTTGCCCTCAAGAACGAGCTGCTCTTCCTGAAAGCCCTGGCGCTTAAGGAGCTATACCGTACAGACAAGGTAATGGAGGTCTACGACCGGCTTGAAGGCCTTCCGATGTTCGGCGAGCTTGAAGGTGCCGCCAGGAACAAGATAGTTTATGAAAAGTACCATTACATGAAGCAAGGCACCGCTTCGGATAATGATATATATAATTACCTTGATAATGCCAAAGAATATGTCGTAAGCAATACGATCTTTCTTAAGTGGCTGGATGCGGAGCTTGCCAAATTGCCCCCTCCCGAGACACAGGAGCCTTCGCCTTCAGCGACACCTGAGGAGCCCAAGGATACGGAGAAGCCCAAGGATGATAAAGAGCAGGAGCTTGTTACGAAGATCAGGATATTTGGCGTAGATGTCCCTGTAGAAGCCGTTTTTCTCACGATACTGCTCCTTATAATCCTGATACCCTATATAATCAGTAAAAGAAGGCGCAGGAGACGCAGGTACATTTTCAGATAGAGATCGGGAGAGTGAGATATGAAGCTATTATTCATACTAAACCCTGTTGCAGGCACAAAGAAGACCAGGAGCTCTGTGCCTGTCATAGAAGAGTTTTGCAGGGAAAGAGGCATAGCCTGCGACATAGTGGAGACAGGATCTCCTGGTGACGCCACCAACATAGCAAGAGAGAATGCCACATCCTATAACGGGATAATTGCGATAGGGGGCGATGGTACTGTTTTGGAGGTCGCCAACGGCCTTTTCGGGACAGAAGTGCCCCTGGGAATATTGCCCCTCGGCAGCGGCAATGATTTTGCCAGGGCCCTCAACATACCCATCGGCTTACAGAATATTGGTGAAGCCCTGAAGATAATTGCCGAAAGGCCGCCTGTACAGATAGATGCCGCTCGGTTCAACGGCCGGATATATCTCAATGTGGCCAGCGTAGGCTTTGACGCAGAGATCATACGCGACCTGCCCAGGGTGAAGCGGTTCATAAAGGGCAGCGCAGCCTATCCCGTTTCGGTGTTTGTAAAGTTCCTTACCTATAAGCCAAAGGATGCCACGATAATAATGGACGGGCAGGAGCTTAAGACCAAGGTTTTTCTCGCAGCCATCTGCAACGGAACCTGTTACGGCGGCGGCATGAAGGTAAACCCTCAGGGGTCGGTGAATGACGGATACCTGGACCTTGTCCTGATAAAGCCCGTACCAAGATACAAGATACCCCTTTTGCTTAGCAGGTTTATCAAGGGACAGCATCTAAACCTGCCCTACGTCAGCACATACCGGTGCAGGGAAGTAGAGATAGTATCAGATGAGTCCCTTGTTGTAAACGTTGACGGCGAATGTGCCTCAACCACACCCATATGCTTTAGTTCTGCGCCACTATCCATAAAGGTGTTTGGCGTATTGTAACAGGAGGAAAAATGAGTCAGGTTCTGGAATTGATCAATGAATATTCGGCTGAGCTTGTCTTGATTTCGCTCGCAGTTGCTCTGGTTTCAATAATAGTGGTCATCGTCAACTATGTACGGACCACAAAGCTGCTCAAGAAGTACAAAAAACTGATGCGAGGAGCAGACAGTAAAAGTTTGGAGTCCATGCTGCTCAACCATCTGGACACGGTCCAGCAGGGCATGAACAGGATGGCGGCCATAGAAGATGAGCTAAAGAACCAGAGCGCACGCATGAAAAACTGCGTGCAACATATAGGCATAGTAAGGTACAATGCCTTCGATAACATGGGAGGCGATCAGAGCTTTTCAATTGCCATGCTGGATGACAGGGGCGATGGTTTCGTGATCACGAGCCTGTATGGCAGAAACACATCCACTACCTTTGCAAAGCCTGTCAAGGCAAGACAGTCCACATACCCCCTCACCGACGAGGAGAAGGAAGCAATAGAACGGTCTTACAGGCCTAAAACCTGAAAATGCATAAAAACAACACCTTGCCGGCACAATAAGCCCGGGAGGTGTTTTTTAGTGAAAAAAATCGCTATCGATAAGGGCCTCGATCACCTGAAGCAGGAGCTGCAGAAACGAGGGTATCAGGTGGAGGCAGCCGATGAGATAACAGGCGGCATATCAGCTTATATTTATAACGACACGGCCTCGGATGAAAATGATGCCAGAAAAAGCGCCCTTAAGAAGATAGTAACTGCAGCCGACAAGGCCGAATCAAGCTATCTGCTCATCAGGGCCGGCGACAAGAATGTCGAAGAGATAGTAGATATAATTGAGCAAAGGCTGTACAGCCCCTTGTTTTAAAAGAGGTCACCGCTCCGTATATTTTGCTGGTCTTCCGCCTCACTTGCGAATTTCCATATATTGAAATGTATTCCGCTGCTGATGGTGTCAGCCATGCGCATGACAAGGCTGAGCCTCGTGTTTTGCAGGATAAGGTATTCCATGAACCCGCTTATGTTTACGACTCCCACTATATGAATATGGCCGACCTCAGGCAGGCTTTTGTTTACTCCGGCTCCGGGCCTTAATGGGCCTTTACCGATATTTATCCTTCCAACCCTGTCAGTTTTCCCAAGGCAGGCATCTATGGCTATGATGAATGGCCTGTCATGCTTTGTCTTTATCTGATCCAACACTTCACAAAGATTTTTCGCATGTACGGGATTGTCAAGGGTGCCGTACACAAATACATTTGAATATTGTATAAGCTTGAGCTTGTAGCCAACCAGCGGACCCAGGCAGTCACCCGTAGACCTGTCAGTTCCAATGCACAAAATCACTATATCATTGTAGAGACGGCTGTAGCATTCTCTGAATATGGACTCAAACCCTCTGCTGAAAAGGGTCAGTGCGTGCTCATCATTGACATCGATCGAAACCTTGCTTGCGCTGTCCATATATACCTCCTGCAGCCATGGTACTCAATGGGGTATAGTTTGCCCCGATATGGCAAATTTATGCAAGTATCGGCGGCCTTCCATTAGTATCCTATGAAACTGGCAAGCCTGTTTATGCCTGGCCTGAAAGATTTGAACTTGCTATGGGCAGCCAAGGCCTCAAAGAAGGATTTTGAGCAGTCCGCAACGAATTAAATACTATTATGACATGTCCGGGAGAATATATATGAGACTTGTAAAGTTATTGGTGATTATACTGATGATCACTGCCCTGGGGGCAGCTTCATATTTTATAATTAGCGCTAAAAACAAAGCCCATGCCTATGATTTGGTTCAGATATCGACAGCCAGGCCCATATCCTTTGGCGAAGATCAGGATATCCATTTTTTCAGCGAAGGGTTCATCATAACCGGCCCTCAGGCCCGTTTTTACAACTACAGCGGCAACGAAATGAGCAAGCCCTTTACTCATGATGACCTCCTGTATGAAAACGGCGAGATCAATATAGCACTGCATACGGAGAATTATCTAATAACCAAGTCCGGCCATATATACAGCACCGCGTCCGTCCCCTTCAAGCGCATATACGATAATCCTGAAGGCCTTGTCATCGCAGGAGCCCAGGAGGGAGCTGACTTCCTGCTGCTGCTCCTTGCCAGGGATGAGTATAATGTTGAACCCTATATACTGGTCAACGGCAGCACTTTCCTATTGTCCCTTGACGGCAGGGGCAATACAAAGTATGCCGCATCTGCGGTATCAAAGGGCGCAAAAAGCCTTTCAGTCCTCTCCTATAGTCTGGATACACCGGTGCCAGCGACCCGGGTGTTCCAGTATAGGAACAGGAACGAGTTGTACGGCGTCATTACTGAAAATGACCAACTGTTGTACGATATATACAGGCAGGAGGACTCTATAATTTTGATAGGAACTGACAGCATTATATGCTACAATATATATGGCGACAGGCTTTGGACCGTGGACAATACCTATAGGTCTTCTTATGAATATGTATATACCAGGGACAGCCTGCTTCTATATTTCAAAGACAGCCTTTCATCCGGCTCACAAGGCGGAAATGCGGTTTTGATAAATAATGACGGCCAGTATAATCTCCTGGAGCTCCCGGCCCGGGTAAACAGCCTGATCGCCCACGGGAGAGGCTTTGCCGGTGTAGAATATGGAAATACCCTTGTTATCATGGATGAGAACGGTAGGATACAGGAGAACTACAGAATGACAAAGCAGGTCGTGGATCTGTACAAATCTCCTTACATGGAAGATATGTTCTTTGCAAAAACAGTTGACAATACATTGGCAATTTACTCTTACGAACGAAAGGATGAAAGAAGTGAACGTAATTGACCTTTTTATACTGTTGATCATGGCAGTATTCTCTGTGGTAGGCTCATATAACGGCGCAGTCCTGTCAGCCTTCAAAGCAGTCTCGTTTGTGATCGCATGGCTGCTCAGCCTGATCTTCTATCCCTTGATTTCCAAGCTGCTGACGAGCGTAATACCCAATTTCCTGATGGTCATCAGCCATTATGCTGACGGATCCTCCAGAATACCGGATATAAACAGCGTGAACATGCCTCTGTCCAGCTTTTCGTCCATGCAGATAAAGCAGATCGTCAATCAGGCCCAGATACCCAACCCCTTCAGCCGCATCCTGATTTCCTCATTCGGCTCTGCCGGCAAGAGTATAACTCTGGCTGAATATTTCGATACTACTGTTGCTATTGTTATTATCAATATAGCAAGCCTTCTCCTGCTGTTTTTAGCTTTAAGGTTTCTCCTGTCTGCCGGGATATCTGTTTTCAGGACTGTCAAGGACATCCCGGTACTGGACAAGTATGACAGCCTTGTCGGTGCCGGCATCGGAGTGCTCCGGGGCTTTTTTGCGGCCCATTTCCTCTTTGCCCTCGTACCGATCATGATAACCGTGGCTCCCATCGATTTGATAACCGAGCTCATGGACTCCTCCTTGCTGTCCGGCATTTTCTACAAGGCCAATATGTTCACCCTGTTCATAAGGTAGCTAAAATCATATATGATTAAAAAAATGTTTCACGTGAAACACTATATTTTTGTTTCACGTGAAACATTTTAATTTTTGGCCGTCAATTTTTCCAGGATCCTTTCGAGATCATCATCGCCATAATACTCTATTTCTATGATCCCCTTCTTTTTTCCCGGGGTTATCTGCACCCTGGTGCCCAGCGCTTCTTCCAGGTTCATTTCCAGCTCCATCAAGTACACCGGCTTTTCAGCCTTTGTCTTCTTTTTTGCTTTCTGATACCCTGTGATTTTCTTGATAAGCTGCTCTGTATCTCTTACGCTCAGACCCTTTTCTATTATTCGCTGGGCTACCTGGTCTCTGAGCTTTAAGTCGCTTATCCCCAGCAAAGCCCTGGCATGGCCCTCGGTCAGCCTGCCGTTTACCAAGTGGTCCTGTATCTGAGGTGACAGGTTCAACAGTCTCAAGGTGTTCGCTATGGCCGGCCTGCTGCGGCCCAGACGCTCTGCAACCTCTTCCTGTGTCAGCTTGTACTGCTCTATCAGAAGCTTAATGCCCTGCGCTTCTTCTATCGGGTTTAGGTCCTCCCGCTGCAGGTTTTCTATGAGGGCCACCTCGATTATTTCCCTCTCGGACAGGTCCATTGTTACTGCGGGTATTTCTGTCAGCCCTGCCGCTCTGGCGGCCCTCCACCTGCGTTCGCCCGCGATGATCATGTACCTGTCGCCCTGCTTCTTGACCGCTATGGGTTGTACTACGCCATGCTGCTTAATTGACTCGGCCAGCTCCTGTATCTTGCCTTCGTCGAAGCTCTTTCTAGGCTGGTATGGATTAGGGTCAATATCCGTTATCTTCAGCATTTTTATGCCGGTCTTTTCTCCGTCCGTCTTCGGCTCGGCTCCATAGCTCTCAAAAAGCGCATCGAGCCCTCTGCCCAAACCTTTTTTCATCAGGCACCCTCCAATTCATTTTGCAGCATTTCTTCAGCCAGATCCGTATATGCTTCAGCCCCCGGGCACCTGGGATCGTATTTGATGATAGGCAGTCCATGGCTTGGGGCTTCTCCCAGCCTTACGTTCCTGGGTATGATCGTTGTATAGACCTTGTTTTTAAAGTACTTTTTTACCTCCTGGACTACTTCGATGGCAAGGTTTGTCCTTGCATCAAACATGGTCAGGACCACGCCCTCGATCTCAAGAGAAGGGTTCAGATGCTGCTGTACAAGCTCAACAGTGTTCATTAGCTGGGCAAGTCCTTCCAACGCATAATACTCGCACTGGATGGGGACCAGGAGCTTGTCCGCCGCTGTCAGGGCGTTGATGGTAATGAGGCCTAGCGAAGGCGGGCAGTCGATCATTATATAATCATATCTGTCCTTTATCGGTGCCAATGCCCGTTTAAGGATGGTCTCCCTGGACAGCATGGATACCAGCTCTATCTCCGCGCCGGCCAGCTGTATATTTGAAGCTATAATATCAAGGTTGTCTATTTCCGTATGTACGATAGCCTCCTGGGCATCCAGCCTGTTTATAAGTACATCATATATCGACTTTTCTACCTTGTTTTTGCTTATGCCAAGTCCGCTGGTCGTGTTGCCCTGAGGATCTATATCAACAGTCAGGACCTTTTTGCCTGCCACTGCCAGGCAAGCGCTCAGGTTCACATTTGTAGTGGTTTTGCCTACACCACCCTTCTGATTTGCGATCGCAATGATCTTGGACATCTACTCCGCACCCCTTTTATATTTCTTAGTTCTATTATAGTTTATATTTCAAGGAGTTGGAAGGGCTGTGTCATATTTTTTGCTGGACGTGCGTATAGTTTTATATAAAACCGGTATGCGAGGGCGATATGAAAGTATTGTTGACAACTTTCCTGATCGTGTTTCTGGCCGAGCTCGGAGACAAGACCCAGCTGGCGACCATGCTTATGGCCACCAAATCAAAATCCGTCTGGTCCGTATTCATAGGTTCCTCAGTGGCGCTTGTCGCTTCATCCTTGCTGGGTGTACTGGCCGGCTCCGTCGTTACAAAGTATATACCTTCCTGCTACATACACACGGCATCAGGCCTTGGCTTTATCATCATCGGCATCTTGCTGCTGGCGGGCAAGATTTAAAATAAAGAAAGGCTTTTCAGCCTTTAGGTATCGTTACTATGATCTCTATGTGGTCGCCCTTGTCCTCTTGCAGGAGCCTGGCATTCACCCCATAGTCCTTCATCATTTTAACTGCATTTTGGATAGTATTTATAAAGACCCTCAGGTCTTTCGTCCTTTTAAATAACCTTTTTTGCTTATGCAGGTCTTTGTTCTCCTTTTGCTCGATCCTTCTGATCAGGCGTTCGACGACTGCTTCGGTTTGCCGTACATTAAGCTTTTTCTCTACTACCTGATTGATCGCCTTCAACTGGAGGCCTTCATCCGGCAGCTTGAGCAAAGCCCTGGCATGCCTTTCGGTCAGGTTTTCCCTGACGAGTATTTCCTTTACCTTATCCGGCAGGCGCAGGATACGGAGCTTGTTGGCTATGGTGGATTGGCTTTTTCCCAGCTTTTCCGCGAGCTGCTCCTGGGTCATGTTGTGGTCATTTATCAGGCTGGCATAGCCCTTTGCTTCCTCTATGTAGTGGAGGTCTTCCCGCTGCAGGTTTTCTATCAGGGCTATGATAGCGGAGTCCTGCTCCTGGCTGTCCATCACTATGGCCGGGATAGTGTCCATATCGAGCATCTTGCAGGCTCGCAGCCTTCTTTCACCGGCTATGAGCTCATAAGAGTCATTGCCTGCCTTTCTGACCGTGATTGGCTGTATCACTCCATATTCTTGTATCGATCGTGCAAGCTCGTCCAATCCCTGCACGGAAAAGCTTTTTCTGGGCTGATACGGGTTGGGCCTTATCTGGCTGACAGGAATGTTTTCTACCTTCTTGCCCGCCTCAATGCTGTTCTCTTCGGTTGAAACGTTCATAAACCTTAACATGATATCCCCTCCACCCTTATGTATTCGCCATATAATATCATATTCCTGCCATATGCTCCGTAATTTATGTTTATGTTACTATAGCTCCATGTTATTTCATATTTTGCGTTTTTTCTTTTGTTTTCGAACAATTATACTGCCTTGTTAGGAGCTTTTTGACTTATTATAGAGGATCCTTTTTGGGCTTGCCCGCAGGCCTTGGGTACTTTTCCGGGGTCGGCCTCTCCTTTCTGATCATCACCAGATTATGAGTCTTTTCAGACATCGGGACTGAAACAGCAATGCAGCTCAGCTCCCCGCCACCCAGGACCGTAGCTGCTCTGCCTGCAGCCTTGATCTCATCCAGGGCCCCGGGCCCCTTGTTGAATATACACCAGCCCCCTGTCCTTACAAAGGGCAGGGTGTATTCTAGCAGGACCCTGAGCTCAGCTACCGCCCTTGAGACCACTATATCGTAGGACTCCCGCATGCTTTTCTGCCTGCCGAGATCTTCAGCCCTACCATGGAGTGCCCTTGCCTTCTCTAGCCCAAGTGCTGTTATAAGCTCATTTAGAAAATTGACCTTTTTGCTGACCGAGTCCACCAGGGTAAGCCCGATCTCCGGCACCGCTATCTTCAGAGGCATGCCCGGAAAACCTGCCCCCGTACCCATATCCAGCACCGCCGCATCCTTCTTTATCAGCCCTGTAGTGAGCAGGGAAAGGGAGTCAAGGAAATGCTGTACTACTATCTCCTCCGGGTCCGTTATCGCAGTCAGATTGATCCTGGTGTTCCAGTCTGTCAGCATCTCAAGGTATTTTTGAAATTTTTCTGTACTTTCCGTATCGAGCGTTATCCCCATATCGGCACTGCCCGCAAGCAGCAGGCCCATCTCTTTACTCACCGGATCCCTCCTCTCTTTTAAGCTTTTCAAGGTAGACGAGCAGGACAGATATATCAGCGGGTGACACACCTGATATCCTCGAGGCCTGGCCGATGGACACCGGCTGAAGCTCTTTGAGCTTCTGCCTGGCTTCCAGCCTCAGACCCCTTATGCTTTCATAATCTATACCCTTGGGAATATACCTTTGCTCCATTTTCTTGAACTGTTCAGCCTGCCGCATCTGTTTGGCTATATAACCCTCGTACTTGACATGGATCTCCACTTGCTCCTTGACTTCATCCGGCAGGTCATCGCTGCCCGGATCCAAAGCCCTTATGTGCTCATATTCCAGCTCAGGCCGCTTCAGCAGGTCGTACAGGCTTATGCCGCTTTTTATCAGGGAAGTGTTCAGGCTTTCCAGATAGCGGTTCACTTCAAGAGACGGTGAAATGATCACTTCCTTCAGCCTTCTCAGTTCGCGGTCAACGGCTTCCCTCTTTCTCATCAGCCTGTCATACCGCCTGTCATCCACCAGCCCGATCCTGTATCCCAGCTCGGTCAGCCTGAGATCTGCATTGTCCTGGCGCAGCAGCAGGCGGTATTCCGCTCTGGATGTCATCATCCTGTAGGGCTCCCTGGTCCCCTTGGTGACCAGGTCATCTATAAGGACACCTATATAGGCCTGTGATCTGTCCAGGATCACCGGTTCCTCCTCTTTTACATACAGTGCAGCGTTTATGCCTGCTATGATCCCCTGGGCAGCCGCCTCCTCATAGCCTGAGCTCCCGTTTATCTGGCCGGCGAAGAAGAGCCCTCCAACCTCCTTTGATTCGAGGGTCAGCTTCAGCTGGCTGGGATAGATGCAATCGTACTCTATGGCATAGGCAGGCCGCATTATATGTACATTTTCCAGGCCCTGTATCGTACGATACATCTGTACCTGGACATCTATCGGCATGCTGGACGACATGCCCTGGACATACATTTCGTTGGTATCGAGCCCTTCAGGCTCTATAAAGACCTGATGGCTCTGCTTTTCCTTGAACCTGACCACCTTGTCCTCTATCGAAGGACAATACCTGGTGCCTATCCCTTCGATCTCTCCCGAATACATTGGCGACCGGTGGAGGTTGCTGCGTATGATCTCATGGGTCCTTTCGTTGGTGTAAGTAAGCCAGCAGGGCACCTGTTCACGTCTGACAGGCTCACTCATAAAGGAGAAGGTCAGGCCGCCCTCATCTCCTGGCTGCACCACCATCCTTGAAAAGTCGATGGTACGCTTGTCCACCCTGGCAGGCGTGCCGGTCTTGAAGCGCTGGAGAGAAAAGCCCAGCTCCTTCAGGCCTTCCGAGAGCTCATTGGCCGGATGAAGCCCGTTGGGGCCGCTGGATTTTGAATATTCGCCAATTATTATCCTGCTGCGCAGGTACACACCCGAGGCTATGACCAGGGCCCTGCATTCGTATGTTTCGCCCGTGCTCAATACAGCCCCTGAAACCCGGCCGTTATTAGTGAGTATGCGCACTACCTCGCCCTGCCTTATGTCCAGGTTGTCCTGGTTCTCCAGGGTCTGCTTCATGGCAGCCTGGTATCTCTTCTTGTCGGTCTGGGCCCTGAGGGAATGGACTGCGGGCCCTTTTCCGGTGTTGATCATTCTTATCTGTATAAAGGTCTTGTCGGTATTTATCCCCATTTCACCGCCTAGAGCATCTACCTCGCGCACCAGATGGCCCTTTGATGTCCCGCCGATCGCAGGATTGCAGGCCATCATGGCTATGGAGTCCAGGCTCAGGGCCACGACAAGTGTCCTCAGGCCCAGCCTGGCAGCAGCAAGGGCTGCTTCACAGCCTGCATGACCGGCGCCTGTAATTATCACATCGTATTTTCCCGCGTTATATTCCATAGACTATCCTACTTTCCAAGACAAAACTCTGCAAAGATCTTATCAATCAGGTCCTCAGTCAGACTCTCACCGGTTATTTCACCCAGGCAATCCAGGGCGTCTCTTATATCGATCGTGACTATATCGAGAGGAACAAGGGCTTTGATTGAAGACAGGGCATCCTTCAAATGCCTGTCTGCCCTGATCAGCGCTTCCTTGTGCCGGGTATTGGTGATGAAGACTTCATTGTCAGCCGTAAGCTCGCCCGAAAAGACCATATTGTATATATAATCCTTGACCTCCTCTATGCCGGTGCCATCCACCATCGAGGTCCGTATCACGTCTGCCTTGACGAGCTCGCTTACCTTTGCTTCATCGATCACGGCCGGCTTGTCCGTCTTGTTGAGCAAGACCAGGGCACGCCTGCCGCCAAGCCATTCCATTATTTTGCGGTCATCCTCACCCAGGGGCTCTGAGGCATCCAGTATAAAGAGGATGAGGTCCGCTTCCTTCATCATGTCCCGTGACCTTTCAACCCCGATTTTTTCAACCAGGTCCACAGTTTCCCGGATGCCGGCTGTATCGATTATCTTTACAAGGACGCCCTTTATGTTCAGATGCTCCTCGATCACGTCCCTGGTGGTACCGGGAATATCGGTCACGATCGCCCTGTTTTCACTGACCAGGGCATTCAATAATGAAGACTTGCCTACATTGGGTCTGCCTATGATGACCGTTTTGATGCCTTCCCTGACAAGCCTGCCCTGGTCGGCCGAGTCCAGCAGCCTCCGGCACTCTTGCCTTGCAGCAGTCAGGGCATTTGCCACATCATCCAGAAATACGTCCTCTATATCTTCTTCCGGATAGTCGATCGTTACTTCTATATGGGCCAGAAGGTTTAGCAGCCTTTCCCTCAGGCTGCCTATTTTTTCGGTCAGGCTGCCCTTCAATTGTCTTATGGAGGCCTTTGCAGCCTCCTCGGTCCTGGCTGATATAAGGTCCATTACCGCTTCGGCCTGGGACAGGTCTATGCGGCCGTTGAGAAATGCCCTTTTGGTAAACTCCCCCGGCTCAGCCATCCGGGCCCCGGCAGCGATAACAAGCTCCAGTATCCGCCTGACCGGCACCATGCCTCCATGGCAGTGGATCTCAACGATATCTTCCCTTGTATAGGTCCTGGGGGCTTTCATATACACCATCAGGACCTCGTCAACTACTTCCCCTTCATAATCCGTTATATATCCATAATTGAAATACCTGTCCTTAAGATCGGATGACTTGACTTTGTTCCTGCTCTTATCCGAAAACAGCTTTTCAATTATCCTTGCGGACATATCCCCGCTTATCCTGATAACTGCTATCCCGCCTTCTCCGGGTGGAGTCGCGAGTGCAACCACAGTATCGTTCTGCATATTCTCACCTATAAATAAACCCAGCATTTCTACTGGGTTTAGTTGGTATCTATCCTGTTATTTCAATGTGATTATGACTTTCCTGTAAGGTTCTTCCCCTTCGCTATAGGTCGTGATATTGGGCTCCTTCTGCAGGGTCGAATGTATTACCCGCCTTTCAAAGGGATTCATGGGCTCCAATACTATTTTCCTGCCGCTTTTCTGCACCTTGTGGGCCATCCTCTTGGCGAGCCTTTTCAGCGTCTCTTCCCGTTTGCTGCGATAGTTTTCCGTGTCGACTATCACTCTTGTGTACTTGTCGGTACCGCGATTCACCACCAGGCTGGTAAGGTATTGGACTGCATCCAGGGTCTCTCCCCTGTGGCCGATCAGGACCCCCATCTTCGGTCCGCTGACCTTTATCATAAGGCCATTGTCAGACTCGGTTATGTCCAGCTTCGCTTCAAGGTTCATTTTCTCAAAAAGCTCCATGAGAAAGCTCTTGGCAACCTCAGCCTTTGTCTGCTTCAACGTAGCCCTGATCTTGGCTTCCCTGCCTCCGAACACACCCAGGATACCTTTGACCGGCTCTTCCAGCACCTCTATCTCCAGCTTGTCCCTTTGAACTGCCAGTTGGATAGCTGCTGACAAGACCGCGTCCTCTACCGTTCTGCCTGTGGTTATTATCGATTTCATTTTGCTTCACCTTCCTTGACAGGCGGGTTCAGCCTCTTGATCACAAAGTACTGACCTATCTGGAACAGGTTGGCTGTAACCCAGTATATTGCAAATGCTGAAGTATACATCGTACAAAACCATACCGACATAAGGGGCATCATTATGTTAAAGCCCTTCATTTGCTGGTTGTCACCTGAAGGCTGACTCAGCTTTATCTGATAATAGGATGTGACCCCGGCCAGGATCGGGAGTATGAACAATCCATTGAAACCCTGGGATAACATCGGTATGGACTTGTTCAACACATCCTTAAAGGGTGAATCCGGGCTCCATACGTTCTTGATCCATAAAAATCTTTCCACTGCTTCTTTTGCGATATTCTCTGCGGCAATTTTATTCAAAGCTGTTAACATTGCAAACATCAAGGGCAAGGTGAGCAGGACCGGCAGGCAGCCGCCCAGCGGATTGATCTTATGCTTCTGATAAAGCTCCAGGGTCTTCTGGTTTCGCTTTTCAGGATCGTTCTTATACTTCTTGTTTATCTCATTCAGCTCCGGCTGGATCTCAGCTATTTTCTGGTTGGCCTTTTTGGACTTAAGATCCAAAGGCAGGAGCGCTGCCCTGAAAATTATCGTAAATAAAATGATAGCCAGGCCATATCCGCCGAAGGGCTCAGGTATTTTGGAGGTTATGGTATATAATCCTTCCAGGATACCCTTTAAAAAATTGACGAAGGAACCCCATAGGCCTGGGTTCTGTGTCTGCTGGACGGTCTCCATCAACAGTATAGGTATAGGTAAGTTCATCAGGTAATACCCCCGTGTTTATTCTAAAGGGTCGTATCCACCAGGGTGCAGGGGATGGCATTTCAAAAGCCTTCTGATGGAAAGGTAGATCCCTTTTACAGACCCGTATTTGCTTATCGCTTGTATCGAATATTCTGAACAAGTCGGATAAAAGCGGCACGCAGACGGCAAGGCAGGTGAGATATGCTTTTGGTAAAGCTTTATCACAAAAATCAAAAATCGCTTCAATCTGCGGGTTCACCCTCTTTATACAGCCTGGCCCGCCTGAGCAGATTTATCACCGCATTTTTCAACTCATTAAAGGATGCGTCCGCTGCGTTCTTTCGTACTGAAAACACCAGGTCATATCCATGCTTGATGTTCTCCAGCTCGGCTGATACGATCTCTCTTAGCTGCCTTTTGATCCTGTTGCGCTTGACAGCCTTCCCAAACTTCTTAGTGATGGAAAAGCCAATCCTCAATGATGAATGGCCAGACCTTTTGTAGATAAGCACCAGAAAGGGATGCCCAATGGATTTCCCTTTCCTGTATATGTATAGGAAATCGCTGTTTTTCCTCAGCCGATATCTTTTTTGCACCCATATGCCTCCAAAAGGTATTGTGTGGCAGAAAAGGCCACTTATATAGCGGCCTTATGCTGTCAGTCTCTTTCTACCCTTTTGTCTTCTTCTCTTAAGCACGAGTCTGCCGTTTTTCGTAGACATCCTTTTTCTGAACCCATGCTCTTTCTTTCTCTGCCTCTTTTTGGGTTGGTAAGTCCTGAGCATTTCGCTGCCCCCTTTCAAGCTAGCTATTGGTGTATGAAAAATAAACAATAAACCGACATTATGCTACTCTAGTATTATATTCATGTTTATAAGGCGTGTCAAGAAAATCAAGTCCTACTGTTTTAATTATCCACAGATATTTTGATTTTTATCCTTTACTGTTGATAACTTCTACATTATAATAATAGTAGTCTTTGCATCTCGAGTTATGCACAAGTGTGGATAAGTGTGTGAATAACTCCTCCAAATTTCGACTTTTTTCTTAGTTCCAATTGAATGTTCAGCCTGTTGATAATGTGAATCCTATCAACAAGGCTCTGTGCATAAAGATATCCTAACAAATAGACCATACCCTAAAGCTGATTGCCTTGGGAGTTTTTTTGTCTGGGACATCTGTTTTTATTTTTATGCTTTATTTTTTTCTTAAGCGGGAGGTTCTCATGGATACGTACTTAAATGACATGTGGCAAAAGGTGCTCGAGCTTATAAGGAAAGAAATAACCGATGTGAGCTACGATACCTGGATCAAGGCAATAGAGCCTGTTTCGACAAAGGGTGATCAGCTGTACCTTTGTGTACCCAATGACTTCACAAAGAGCATACTGGAGGGGCGCTACACCAGCCTGATTTCTAATGCGGTCAAGCAGGTTTCATCCAAATCCTATTACATAAACTTCATTTTGCCCGGAGATGCCGACAAGTATATGGACAATCCTGACAAAGGCGCTGCTGAGAAAAACGAGAGCTACGGTATGCTGAACCCCAAGTACACCTTTGACACCTTCGTCATAGGCAACAGCAACCGATTTGCCCATGCTGCGTCCCTGGCTGTTGCGGAAGCGCCAGCCGCCGCCTACAACCCCCTTTTCATATACGGAGGCGTGGGTCTGGGCAAGACTCATCTTATGCACGCAATAGGGCATTATATCCTTTCACAAAATCCCAAGGTCAAGGTCCTGTACGTATCCTCCGAGAAGTTTACCAATGAGCTTATAAACTCGATCCAGACCAATAAAAATGTGGAGTTCCGCAACCGGTACCGCAGCGTCGACATCCTGCTCATCGACGATATCCAGTTCATAGCCGGCAAGGAGAGTACCCAGGAGGAGTTTTTCCATACCTTCAACTCCCTATATGAAGCCAACAAGCAGATAATCATATCCAGTGACCGGCCACCAAAAGAGATACCTACGCTGGAAGACCGCTTAAGATCCCGGTTCGAATGGGGGCTCATCGCCGATATCCAGCCGCCTGACATAGAGACCAGGATAGCTATCTTGAGAAAGAAGGCCTTGCTTGAAAACCTGGATGTGGATGACGAGGTGCTGGCTTTTATAGCCAAGCGGATAGAGTCCAACATAAGAGAGCTTGAAGGGGCCCTTACACGCATAATAGCCTATTCAGCCCTGACCAACAACAAGCTTGACCTGTCAGTGGCAGAGGAAGCGCTCAAGGATATCATATCCAACCACAAGCCTAAAAAGATCACGGTGGAGCTTATCCAGAAGGTCGTCGCAGAGGCTTATCAGCTCAAGATAGAGGACTTCAAGTCCAAAAAGCGGAGCCGTCCCATTGCCTATCCCAGGCAGATAGCCATGTACCTATGCCGGGAGATGACTGACCTTTCATTGCCGAAGATCGGGGAAATATTCGGCGGCCGTGACCATACGACAGTGATCCATGCCTGTGACAAGATAGCAGAGGATATGAACAACGATCCCCAGATCAGAAAGGCCATCAACAACCTGATAAAGCACATAAATGAAAGCTAGGGGTGATCTGTGGATAATTTCAGTGGGGATCCGAAGACTTATCCCCACCTAATCCACATTGCATTCGGGCTTGTTATCGGATTCGACAGCAAGATTCACATTTCCACAGGCCCTACTACTATTACTGCTATCTTATTATTATATTCACCTATCTCAGGAGGTATGCCATGAAAATCAAATGCAATCAAAATATTTTTTTAAGCTCAGTACTCACTGTCCAGAAGGCAGCATCCGCCAGGACCACCCTTCCCGTGCTTGAAGGCATCCTGGTGCAGACGGACAAGGATCATATAAAGCTGACCGGCACCAATCTGGAGCTTGGCATAGAATGCAGGATGGAAGCGGAGGTACTAAGCCCCGGCAGCGTAGTGATCCCGTCAAAGCTCCTTTCTGAAATCGTAAGAAAGCTTCCGGACAGTGTCATGGAAGTCTCGCTCCTGGACAATTACGCGGTAAGGATCAAATGTCTGAATTCCACCGTAACTATTCAAGGGCTGCCGCCGGAAGAATTCCCCGAGCTGCCTTCAGTTGACGGTGGTGAAACCATCGAGGTCAACCAGCTGCTTTTAAGCGACATGATCAGGCAGACGATATTTGCCGTAGCTGTGGATGAATCACGGCCTATCCTCACAGGCGGCCTGCTGGAGGTGGACGGCAACTCCATCAATATGGTCTGCCTTGACGGTTACAGGCTGGCGCTCAGGACCGGCAGGACTGAAATGGCATATGAGGGCAGGTCGGTGGTGATCCCGGGCAGGTCCCTGTCCGAGATCTCAAAAATACTTGACAATGAAGACAAAAACATCAGGATAACCATATCCGCCAGGAACGTGTTGTTCGATCTGGGAAATACTAAAGTCGTGACTCGGGTGCTTGACGGGGAATTCATAAACTACAGGCAGATAATACCTGGCGATTACAAGACCAGGGTCAAGGTAGACACCTCTATACTGTCAGCCAGTATAGAACGTGCGTCCCTGATCGCAAGGGAAGGAAAGAACAACCTAATAAAGCTCAACATCCAGGATACCCATATGGTCATAACCTCCAATTCCGAAGCTGGCCAGATATACGAGGAGATACCCATACTGCTGGAGGGCAGGGACCTTGAGATAGCATTTAACGCCCGCTATTTCCTGGATATACTAAAAGTACTGGATGACCAGGAGATATGCCTTGATTTTACCACAAATGTAAGTCCGTGTATAGTAAGACCAATAGATGGAGATCAATATACATACCTGTTGCTTCCCGTCAGAATCTACAGCTAAACGGAGGCGTATATGGAAAAAATCAAGATCCATACCGAGTACATAAAGCTAAACCAGTTCCTGAAATGGGTAAATGCAGCTGAATCAGGTGCAGCTGCCAATCACATGATCACCGAGGGCCTGGTCAAGGTCAATGGCGAGACAGAGCTTAGAAGGGGCAGAAAATTATATCCCGGTGACAGGGTAGATGTAGCTGATGCAGGCAGCTTTCTCGTGGAGTAGGGAAGGAAGTGCTTTGCCTTGTTTTTAAGAGAGTTGAGCCTCAGGAGCTTTAGGAACTATGATAGCTTGGAGCTGAAATTCAGCTCCAACTTAATTTTTTTTATCGGCCGCAATGCCCAGGGCAAGACCAACATACTGGAATCCATTTTCCTGTCATGCACCGGGCGGTCTCATAGGACGAGCAGGGACAAGGAGCTTATAAAGCGTGACCATGACAGGTCGCTGGTGAAAACAAGGGTTGAAAAGCTGAGGGGAATAAGCGAGATCAGCATCTACTTAAGCAGCTCCGACAAGAAAATCGTCACCATAAACGGCACTCCGGCAAAACGGATGGGCGAGCTGATGGGCCATTTAAATTGCGTAATGTTTTCATCGGAGGATCTTAAGATCATAGAGGAAGGCCCGGTAGAACGCCGCCGTTTCATGGATATGGAGATATCCCAGATAAAACCGAAGTATTTCTATTTTTTGCAGCAGTACAACAGGATCCTGAACCACAGAAACTACTTGCTCAAGGAAATACAGCGAAAGCCGGCCCTTGAAAAGACACTGCCGGTGTGGAACGAGCAGCTTGCCGAGACAGGCACATACATAACCGTTCAAAGAAAGAATTTCGTCAATTCTCTACAGAATATTGCCCGGGAAATACATAAAAAACTATCCTGCAACACTGAAGAGCTAAGCCTTGTATATAAATCCTCAGTCCCCTTTGGCACAGGCGACATCAGGGAAATAAAAGAAAATTTCCTGAAGGAGCTGGAACAAAGGCAGGCTGACGATATACAAAGGGGTATCACAGGCATAGGATGTCAAAGGGATGATATGCTTACTGCAATAAACGGAGCGGATACAAGGATATTCGGCTCCCAGGGGCAAAAACGTACCGTTGTCCTGTCGCTTAAGCTTTCCGAGCTGGAGTTTATGTACAGGGAGACCGGTGAATACCCCCTGCTCCTTCTCGATGATGTCATGTCAGAGCTCGATCCTTTCAGACAGGCTATGCTGATCGAATATATAGGCAGGGTACAAACCTTTATAACCGCTACCGATCTCAACCAACTGAAGGCCGTATCTGACCTTAAAGGCCAGATGTTCCATATTGAAGCAGGCAAGGCAAGGGAGCAGGCGGTATAAACCGGCTCTTTTATCATGGCTGAAAAAAGGTTATAATAGTATATTGGAGTTGTAGGTATTTCAGGAAGGAAGTACATACTGTGATATTGCATTTAGGTGAAGATGTTGTCATTCCGGTCGGAAACATAATCGCAATAATCGACATCAATACTGTGGGAAAGTCCAAGGCAACTCAGGAATTTTTACAGATTGCAGAGGAAGAGGGTTTTATACAAACCATTTCTGATGAACCGCCCAAATCTTTTGTTCTAGCCGAAATAGATAAAAAAACAGTAGTTTATATGTCGCCGATATCTTCATCCACTCTTATGAGAAGAAGCGGGTTTGTAGAGGGTATTTCACTAAACAGGGAAGAAATATGAGGGGGACTTGCAAGTGCACAGCCACATAGACAAGAATTACGACGAAACCAAGATACAGGTTCTAGAAGGACTAGAAGCAGTACGCAAGAGGCCTGGCATGTACATTGGAAGTACAGGCCCGCAAGGTCTTCATCATTTGGTATATGAAATAGTAGACAACAGTATAGATGAAGCCCTGGCAGGCTTTTGCGACTATATAAGCGTGGTCATACATGAGGATCTGTCAGTTACAGTCACAGACAACGGCAGAGGGATACCTGTAGGCATAAACCCCAAGTACGGGATCTCAGCGCTGGAGCTGGTGTTGACCAAGCTACACGCAGGCGGCAAGTTCGGCGGCGGAGGCTACAAGGTCTCCGGAGGCCTGCACGGTGTCGGCGCTTCAGTCGTCAATGCCCTTTCCGAATGGTTGGAGGTCACGGTCAAGACCGATGGGAAGGTATACCGCCAGAAATTTGAACGGGGTGTCCCTGTCTCAAAATTGGAAATAATTGGTGAAACCGAGGAAACCGGGACATCGATCACCTTCAAGCCTGACTATCTTATATTTGAGGATTTGAACTTCAGCTTTGAGGTCCTTAAAAAGCGCCTGAGGGAACTGGCCTTCCTGAACAAGGGTCTTTTTATAAAGCTCCATGATGAGCGTGACGGCCAGTCCAAGGAGTTCTATTACGAAGGCGGTATCGTATCCTTTGTGGAATACCTGAACAGGAACAAGACCGTATTGCATGAAAAGCCTCTATATATCTACGGTGAAAAGGATGGAGCCTCGGTAGAGCTTGCCATGCAGTACAATGATTCATACAACGAAAATATCTTTTCATTCGCAAACTATATAGCCACCATTGAGGGCGGCACCCACCTGTCCGGCTTTAAATCCGGGCTCACGAGGGTAATAAACGACTATGCCAGAAAGGCCAACATCCTAAAGGCCGGTGACCCGAATTTCACCGGTGAGGATACCCGGGAAGGGCTGACGGCCATACTGAGCGTAAAGCTGACTGAGCCTCAGTTTGAAGGCCAGACCAAGACAAAGCTGGGCAACAGCGACATGCGCAGCTTTGTTGAAAACATAGTCGTAGAAAAGCTGTCCACCTTTATGGAGGAAAACCCGGCAGCAGCCAGGGTCGTGATCGAAAAGACCCTGAATGCGTCGAGGGCAAGGGAAGCCGCCCGCAAGGCCAGGGAGCTGACCCGGAGAAAGAGCGTGCTGGAAAGCACGTCACTGCCCGGCAAGCTTGCAGACTGCTCAGAAAAGGACCCTTCGCAGTGTGAGATATTCATAGTTGAGGGCGACTCTGCAGGAGGCTCGGCCAAGCAGGGCAGGGAGCGAAGGTTCCAGGCGGTCCTGCCCCTTCGGGGTAAGATCCTGAATGTTGAGAAGACCAGGTTGGACAAGATCCTGGCCAATGCTGAGATAAAGGCCATGGTCACCGCATTCGGCGCCGGGATAGGCGATGAGTTCAATACCGAAAAGCTCAGATATCACAAGATCATCTGCATGACCGACGCGGACGTCGACGGCAGCCATATCAGGACCTTGCTTCTGACCTTCTTTTACAGATACATGCGGCCGCTCATTGAAGGCGGATATGTGTATATAGCCCAGCCGCCCCTGTACAAGGTATCCAAGAACAAGCAGGAGCATTATGTATACAATGATGACGAGCTGGAACGGCTGCTGAACCAGATAGGCCGGGACAATGTTGAGATACAGCGGTACAAAGGTTTGGGCGAAATGAATCCGGAGCAGCTTTGGGAGACGACGATGAACCCGGAAACCCGCACGATCCTGAGAGTCGAGCTCGAGGATGCGATCGCTGCTGACGAGATCTTTACCCTTCTGATGGGAGACAAGGTGGAGCCCAGGCGGGAGTTCATCGAGCAGAATGCCAAGCTGGCCCAAAATCTGGATATATAAAGGGGTAACAAGCGAATGGACATTAATGAAGAAAGAATATTGGATGTCAACATAGAATCCGAAATGAAAAAATCCTATATTGAGTATGCCATGAGCGTAATAGTAGGCCGTGCCCTCCCCGATGTCAGGGATGGCTTGAAGCCCGTGCACAGGCGCATACTCTATTCCATGACCGAGCTGGGACTGACGCCTGACAAGCCTTACAGGAAGTCAGCCAGGATCGTCGGTGATGTGCTGGGTAAATACCATCCCCATGGCGACAGCGCCGTATACGACGCCATGGTGCGGATGGCCCAGGACTTTTCGATCCGCTATCCCCTGGTCGACGGGCATGGCAACTTCGGGTCCATAGATGGCGACCCGGCAGCTGCCATGCGTTACACAGAGGCCCGCATGACCAGGATCGCCATGGAAATGCTGGCGGACCTGAACAAGGAAACCGTTGACTTCATGCCAAACTTCGATGAGACGATGAAGGAACCGGTCGTATTGCCTTCCAGGTTCCCCAACCTCCTGGTCAACGGGGCATCAGGCATAGCCGTAGGCATGGCCACCAATATACCGCCCCACAATCTGGGTGAGGTGATAGACGGTGTCGTGATGCTGATCGACGATCCCGATGCAACGCCTGATGATATTGCCAAGGTCATAAAAGGCCCTGATTTCCCGACAGGGGCTATGATACTCGGTATGGACGGTATCCGGGAGGCATACAGGACAGGCAGGGGCCGGATCCTGGTCAGGGCAAAGACCGAGGTCGAAGAGATGCCCGGCAACCGTTCAAGGATAATCGTCACTGAGATACCGTACCAGGTCAACAAGGCCCGCCTTATAGAGAAGATTGCCGACCTGGTCAAGGAAAAAAGGCTGGACGGCATTTCGGATATCAGGGATGAATCCGACCGCAGCGGCATGCGGATAGTCATTGAGATCAAAAAGGATGTCAATCCCAACATCGTGCTCAACTACCTCTTTAAGCACACCCAGATGCAGGTGACCTTCGGGGTCATCATGCTGGCCTTGGTCGACAATGAGCCCAAGGTATTGAATATAAGGGATATGCTTTATTATTACCTTGAGCACCAGAGGGATGTAGTAACCAGGCGGACAAAATATGACCTTTCCAAGGCAGAGGCCAGGGCTCATATATTGGAAGGCCTCATAATTGCCCTTGACAATATAGACGCAGTGATCTCCCTCATCCGAAGCTCCAGGACGGTCGCAGCGGCCAAGGAAGGCCTTATTGCCAACTTCGGCCTGACTGAGATACAAGCCCAGGCAATACTTGATATGAGGCTGCAAAGGCTGACAGGCCTCGAGCGTGAAAAAATCGAGGAAGAGTATGCAGAGATCAAAAAGACCATAGCATACCTGAAGGAAGTCCTAGCAAACGAATCCCTGCTCAAGAGCATCATCAAGGATGAGCTCCTGGCTATAAAGAACAAGTACAATGACCCCAGAAGGACCCAGCTCATGCCTATGGAGGATGAGATCGAGCTCGAGGACCTCATAGACGAGCATGATGTGGTCATCACCCTGACCCATTATGGGTATGTAAAACGCATGCCTTTATCTACATACAAGAGCCAGCACAGGGGCGGCAGGGGCATAACCGGCCTGCAGACCAGGGAAGAGGACTTCGTGGAGGATATATTCATAACATCCACCCATAACAGGCTCATGTTCTTCACTTCATTAGGCAAGGCTTACGAGCTCAAGGCCTATGAGATACCGGAGGCGGGCAGGAACGCCAAGGGCACGGCCATAATAAACCTCATGCAGCTTGACCCGGGCGAAAGGATCCAGGCATGCATACCGGTCAGGGAAGATGACTTCGAAGAAGACAGGTATCTCTTTATGGTCACCCGCAGCGGCCTTGTGAAGAAAACGCCCCTGAATGAGTTTTCAAGGATACGCAAGGGTGGTATAATGGCCATAACCCTCAAGGAAGGTGACGAGCTGATCAGAGTCATCCAGACCGACGGCAGGCATGAAGTCATAATGGCCTCTCGCAAGGGCATGTCGATAAGGTACAGTGAGAGCGATGTAAGGCCTATGGGCAGAGCAGCCATGGGCGTCAAGGGTATGACCATTGATGATGATGACTATGTCATAGATGCAGAGCGCTTCAATGAAGATGCGGAAGTGCTCACCGTCAGTGAAAAGGGCTACGGAAAGCGGACTCCGGCCTCGGAGTACAGGCTTCAGTCCAGGGGCGGAAAAGGGATCATCACGATGAACATAACCGAGAAGACAGGTGACCTTGCAGCCCTGAAGGTCGTCACCGGCGAAGAGGACCTGATGATCATCAACTCCGAGGGCGTGATCATACGGATCAGGACGGACGAGATATCCACCATGAGCCGCAACACCCAGGGGGTGACCCTGATGAAGGTGGACGGGGACTGCAGGATAATCTCAGTGGCAAAGGCAAAAAGAGAAGATGACGAGGATGCCGATCAGGACAACGGGGAAAATGCTTCATATGAAAGAAATGAGGGCAAAAAATCCGCATACAACGATGAGTCCCTTGAGAAGCTGATCGAAAGGGCCCTGAGCGAAACCGAAGACATCGATGAATAATATGATATAAAATGGAAGAGGCGAGCAGACAAGCATCGTCTCTTTTTTTGCAGGAATTAGCATTCTTCAATAGAAACTCTATATATACGAGCAGTAGCATAGATTATTTCAGCTGTATGTCTGCATCTATTTCCTGTATCGGGGTGCTGATATGGGCGATAAAGGGGCCCTGGCTGCAAAAATAGCTCAAAGCATGATATTTCCCGGCAACAGCTTCATTGCTTCTACCTTTGCCGAGGCCGCCCTGGAGGATATGTTGATAAACCAGGAGGGAGAGGATTGGCGCCAGGCCGGAGGGGAAGGGATCAAAGGCCGGATAGAGGGCTTCCACAAGGAGATGCTCAGGGTGTTGCTTGCCCTGCTCAAGCTCCCCTGGAACGAAGCCATGGATAGCCTGAAGGTGCTGTATATAGGCCCTGATCCCTGCGCGGGGGCTTTTGCCATAGCTGACTTTTTGTCCGTGATCGATAATATCAGCAATATTTTCAATGGGACGCCCTTCATTGAAAAGGTCAGCCTGGATACCATAAACATATCGACCGACAATGGATTCGATCCGGAGACCGGCCTCAGCTATTTATACGCCCGGCTGAAAGGCTGCTGGGATGCAGGCAGGCTTTCCGTCAATGACCGCCTGCTCCAGGGAAGCCTGGATGAAATCAGGCTGCAAGGCTCCTGGGATGTGATAATAGCAAAGGATATGATGCAAAGCACCGGGATAGTAAAAGGCTATGGAATGCTCACCCGGCTTTCCGGCTGCCTTAGAGACAAGGGTGCCATAGTGCTGATAGACTCAGCCAAAGACCATGGAGGGCTGACAGTCAACAGCATAAAATACAAGGCAGCAGACCTGGGGCTATGGGTAGCTTCACCATGCGGTCCGGGCGAAGGCTGCCTTGGGTGCGGACTAGGCCTAAAGGATCCCAGGATAAAAAGCAGGCTATTGGAAAGCCTTAAAACAGAAAGAGATGGCAGTGGCGCAGGACCTGACAAAAGCCATAACCAGCCGGAAGACTGGATGTACGTCATACTGACCCGTGCTGCCGATATCGGTCACCCCCTGAGCAGTGATTGCATCAGGCTTGATGATGCAGAGGAGGATCAGGAAGTATCCGGCAGGTTTTACATAGTGTCCGGCTGCAAGGCGGGCGGCAGACTCAATATCTGTGACGGCGCGTGCGGGCCCCATAAGTACAGCCTGGATCTGAGCAAATGCTCTGTTGGCGGCCTAAGCTTTGGAGATATCATACTGGCTCACAATGTCAAGCTGACAAGAGGGGAAAAGGGTAACATAGTCTCTGCCTCGGAAAATTCAGAGCTTGTGAACCTCACCGGCTTTGAAATACGGGAAAGGCTGAATGTTCTAGATATTGATGAAAACTCACTTAAGTTCATACTGAAACGGTTCTGGAATTTCGAAGGCTTCAGAAAAGGCCAGATGGATATCATAAGAAAAGCCTTCGCCGGGATGAGTACCCTGGGCATACTGCCGACGGGAGCAGGCAAGTCCCTGTGCTTCCAGCTGCCGGCTATGCTCAAGCCCGGCATTTCGATCGTGGTCTCTCCGCTAAAATCCCTTATGAAGGATCAGGTGGACCATCTCAGGGATGCAGGCTTTGAGCATGCGGACTATATCGACAGCTCAATGAACAAGGGTGAAAGGAATGCGGTTTTGGACCGGTTCCGTTCAGGATATATAAAAATACTTTATGTGTCGCCCGAGAGGCTTCAGATAAAAAGCTTTCAGGACGAGCTTGCAGAGCTGCTGAAGGATAATGTCATAAACTATTTTGTAATAGATGAGGCCCATTGCGCTTCGGAATGGGGGCATGATTTCCGCCCGTCCTACCTCAAGATCATAGACATGGTTGAGTGTTTAGGTGATCCTCCTGTCCTGGCTCTGACCGCAACGGCTTCGCCCAGGGTTTTGGATGATATAGTCGGGATATTCAGGCTCGACAGGGAAAATGTTATACTGCCTGTTTCCTTTGACAGGCCGGAGATAAGCTTTGAGGTAGTTACGGTCGAAATCGGGGAAAGCAAGGATGGAGTGCTTAAAAAGCTTTTGACCCAAAGGATACCTGAGCTGCTTGCCTGCGCCGGCCCTGACGAAATGCACAAAAAAGGGTCAGGGATCGTTTTCACCATATATGCCGATCCCAGAGGCAGCAGCACCAGGTTTTTTGGCACCGAATACATAAAGAGCATGATCGAGTGCTGGGGTCTGCCTGTAGAAAGGTATCATTCGCGCCTGGCGGACCATACCAGGATCGATATCCAGGACAGGTATATCAAGGGGGATATACCCCTGCTGGTTGCTACCAAGGGCTTCGGCATGGGGATCGACAAGCCTGACATACGATACATCGTCCATATGTGCTATTCCAACTCCATTGAAGCCTATTACCAGGAGGCGGGCCGTGCCGGCAGGGATCAGGAGCACGCCCATGCAGTCCTTGTGGCATCGCTCCGGCATCCTGAATGCATAAGGTCATCGGCGGGGGATACGGGCCAGCCCAGGTGCACCGACAGGTGGACTTGCTGCTATACTGGCGGTAAAAAGTGCGATTACGGCATGCAGGCCAAATTCATATGCGATGAATACCCGGAAGAGTCCGTTATGAAGCGGAACCTGAACAGGTTCATCGATAAGCTCATTATAAATGCAACCGGAAAAAAGGAGTTCCATTTTGTCTGTGATGAAAGCAGCCTGGCTGAGAGCCAGAAGTTTCTTTATCACCTGCAAAAGGAATCCATAGTAAGGGACTACAAGATCCTTGACTACCCTGATCCGGGAGCCAGGATCCATGTCCTGCTTGACAAGGGGTTCACCGATGCACCCATAGACAGGGCGGTCGCATCGATAGTTTCCAGGCTGCAGGGCTTCAAAAGGCAGAAGCTCAATATGCTGGAGAGCATTTGGAACTATGTCAGCAACACAAAGGTCTGCCGCAGGCACTTTATCATGAATTACTTTGGCGACAGCACCGACTACGCCGAGGGCTGCGGCTTTTGCGACATAGAGGGTATAAGTGCCCAAAGAGCCCTTGGCACATCTGCAGGAGCCAGCAGAGAAAGCCTGTATGACAGCCTGAGATCGGCCTTTGACCAAAACCTGTTTGATTATGGCAGGCTCCATGAGATAATAGAGCAGGCATACAGGGAAGGCATACAGGAAGCCGTCAAGATAAGGGCTATGAGGTATCTTGAGGACTATCCCGGCAATGCACAGGCTATGTATATTGCCGGCATTATCACCTTACGGCGGGACAGCCGGGAGGCATACGGTACGGACCAGCTTTTGGCCTGCCTTAAGCTGCTGGATGAGCAGCACAATGCCGACGGGATACTGGGGATCCTGGCAGAAGCTTTGAATATTGCAAAAGAAGCAGCAGCCCGGCTCATGGAAAACATCAGCCTGCCCTATACAGACTCAGACCTTGCCAAGAGGCTGTATGCAAGCCTGCCTGATGACGATATCAGGTACGTTGTTACCGTGGGATACCTTGAGCATCAGTTGGCAAATATAAGCAGAAGGCTGGAGGAGGTTGGCCTATGGGCATAGACTTTGAAGGTCTTGATAAAAGGTTGCAGAGCGTTTTCCAAAGGCTGGATGACAACCTCAATATATTCGAAAATCTTCAAAAGAGGACGGAATCGGCCAGGCATGAATTCGAAAAGGCATCAGAGGCTCTGAAGGCTCTGGAGTCAGAGATGAAGGCTGTGCTTGCAGATCATGAAAAGCAGTTTGCCGGCCTGACCCATGAGCTTGATACATACACGAAGGACATACACAGGCTGAGGGACATGCTTCTGTCAGTCCAAAAGGAATTGCTTGCATTTGCCGACAAGCGGATAGGGGACCATCTGGAGGGGATAAATGCCAGATTGGGGGATATCAGCAGAGCCATCTATGATCTGGAGGGGAAAATAGGAGAGCTTGACAGCAGCAGTGCCGGATTGCGGGAGGATGTCGATCATGACAGGCGCAGGCTTGAGTGCATGGAAAAACGGCTTAGACTGGCAGGCGCATTTGCTTTTATAGCTTTGGCCGTATCCTTTATATCTGCTGCCATATTTCTTCTAAGCGGCAGGTAATACTGTTGACTTTACACAGCAATGATACTATTTTGAATATAAAGATACTTTTTCATAACAACTAATATGCATACAACAGTCAAAAATTCAGCGCAAAGGAAGTGGGGTTTTGTTCAAGCTGCAAGGTATCAAAACCAATGACAAGCATGTATTCTACGAGGAGCTGAACACTTATCTGAAAGGGTTGATCAGTGACGACCCTGACTGGCTTGCGGGCCTGGCCAATGCGGCTTCGCTTTTGTTCCTGACCCTTGAAAACATAAACTGGGCCGGTTTCTACCTATTGAAAGGAAACGAGCTGGTGCTCGGTCCCTTTCACGGGAAGCCCGCTTGTGTACGCATTCCCCTTGGCAAGGGGGTATGCGGTACAGCTGCCGATATAAGGCAGATCCAGGTAGTGAAGGATGTGCACCTTTTCCCGGGGCATATCGCCTGCGATGAGGCCTCCAGGTCTGAGATCGTCGTGCCGATCATAGCCAGGGACAGGCTTATAGGCGTGCTCGATATAGACAGCCCGGTGCTGGCCAGGTTTGATGAGGACGATGCCAAAGGTCTTTCGCAATTCGTTGATATCCTTGACCAAAACCTGGCCTGGCCTGAAAGCTTTGTTTAATTGTTGACAATTATCCATACCGTGTGGAAAAGCCGGGATAAAATCTGTGGATAATGTTGATAAGTATGGGGATTATTTTGCCCTCGATTTAAAATATCTTATGCTAACCTGTGGATAACCATTTATTTATCCACATATGTTGATAAAGGCTGCTATTTAGCAGCCTTATTTATTAGCTCAAGAATTATTTCGGTGCCGCTTCCTATATTGCTGTTGTTCATTGCTTCAACGTATTTTCCCCTGTTCAGATGCAGGCTCATGATGCTTTCATAGAGGGTCTGGTCTGTCAGGTCCTCCTGCATGAGGACCTTTGCAAATCCCTGTTTTTCAAAGGACCTTGCATTCAATATCTGATCTCCGCGGCTGGCATTAAGGGGCAGGGGTATCAGCAGGGCAGGTATTTTAAGCGCGAGGAACTCAAAAATGGAATTGGCTCCTGCGCGGGATACCACCAGGTCCGCTATGGCCATGAGGTGGGGCAGCTCGGCATCCACATATTCAAACTGCATATAGTCCGGATGACCAATAAGGGCTTCATTGATATTGTTTTTGCCGCAGATATGGGCTATATAAAACCGCCTGGAAAGCCTGGGGAGGTTTTCCTGTATAGCCTTGTTTATAGCCACTGAGCCCTGGCTGCCGCCCATGACGAGGATGACCGGCTTGTCATCCTTGAAACCGCACAGGCTTAGTCCCCGCTCTCTGACACCTTTAAAAAGCTCCGGCCTGATCGGTGTCCCCGTATGGACGGCCTTGCCGCTCTTAAAGTGGTTTACCGTCTCGGGAAATGTGGCACAAACGTATTTGGCAAACCTGGTCGCTATCTTGTTGGCCAGGCCTGGAGTTATGTCCGACTCATGCACGATCACCGGGACCCTGTTCAGCCAACCGCCTATCACCACAGGCACCGATACAAAGCCGCCCTTTGAGAAGATGATCCTTGGCTTAAGCTTACTTATAAGGGCGACAGACTGCCCGACACCGGCAATCACCCTGAAGGGGTCAGTCAGGTTCTTAAGGTCGAAATACCTGCGCAGCTTTCCGGTTTTTACGGAATGATAGGTCACTCCCTCTACACCGGATATGAGCTGCTTTTCTATGCCTTTTTCGGTACCAACATAGTGTATTTCCCAGCCCTGCTTTTTAAGCTCCGGAATCAGGGCAAGGTTGGGAGTCACATGACCTGCGGTGCCGCCGCCGGTCAGTACGATCCTATTCACGGTGCACCTCCCGAATAATCAATCATTTATTCATATCCATGCATTGCTGGCTGGATACCTGCTATATCCATTATGGCATGCCTATACCCTTTGATTGCTTATACCCGCTCAGGCGCGCTTAGGCCTATAAGCTCAAGGCCGGACTTGAGCACCGTTTTTGCAGCCTGGGTCAGCGCCAGGCGTGAAGTCCTCAATGCCTCATCCTCGACCAGGATGCTGTGCACATGATAAAAACGGTTGAAATCATGGGCCACATCCACCAGATACCGGGTGATGATAGAGGGCTCCAGCTCATCCAGGGCTTGCTTCACCTTGCTGGGGAAGTCAGCCAGGGTCTTGGCCAGGCTGTACTCTTCATCGCTTTTAAGAAGGCTGGCGTCAAAGGCTTTCAGTTCGACACCGCCGGCTTTGCGCAGGACGCTGCAAGCCCGGGCATGGGTGTATTGGACATAGGGACCGGTTTCCCCGTCGAAATTCAGTATCTCATCCCATGAGAAGGATACATCCTTTATGCGGTTGCTGAAAAGGTCGCTGAAGATGACCGCGCCGACTCCCATCTGGCAGGCGACCTCTTCCTTGTTGGGCAGGTCAGCATTCTTCTCCTCGATGATGGCGGCTGTTTTGCTTATTGCCTGGGTAAGCAGATCCTCAAGCAGTATCACCTTGCCGGTCCGGGTAGCCAGCTTTTCGCCGCCTATGCTCACCGTCCCGAAGGGGACATGGTGCAGGTCCTTGTGCCAGTCATATCCCATTTTTTCTATGACCTTGAATACCTGTTTGAAATGCAGGCTTTGGGAAACACCTGTGACATAGATGCATTTGTAAAAGTCAAAGGTGTTTTTACGGTAAATGGCAGCTGTAATGTCTCTTGTGGCATACAGGGTGCTGCCGTCACTCTTCAGTATGAGGCAGGGTGGCATATCCTCATCTTCAAGGTCCACGATCATAGCCCCTTCGCTTTCTACAAGCAGCCCCTTGGCCTTGAGCTCATTCACCACCGGCTCCATCTTGTCATTGAAGAAGGCTTCTCCCTGGAACAGATCGAATTTCACGCCAAGCACATCGTATATTTTAGCGTATTCCTCAAGGCTGATGTCCACAAACCAGCGCCACAGGGCGAGGGCTTCCTCATTGCCTTTTTCAAGCTGGGCAAACCAGTACCTGGCCTCATCCTCCAGGGAAGGATCCGATTCGGCCTCCTCGTGGAACCTTACGTACAATGAAACAAGCTCCTTGACAAGGTCCTTTCTGACCTTATCCTCGTCGCCCCATTTCTTGTAGGCCACTATCAGCTTTCCGAACTGTGTGCCCCAGTCACCCAGATAGTTTATGCCGATACAGTTGTAACCCATGAATTTGAACATCCTGTACAGGGCATTTCCGATGACCGTTGACCTTAGGTGGCCGATGTGAAAGGGCTTTGCGATATTGGGAGATGAAAAGTCTATTACGATGTTCTTGCCCCTGCCTTCATCCGATGAACCAAAGACCTTGCCTGTATCCAGGACTTCCGCCAGCAATTTGTCTACAAATATGGTGCGGTTAAGGAAAATATTGACGTATCCAGATACGGCCTCGACTTTATCTATAAAGTCGACTTTCGGCATGGACGCGGCCAGGCTTTCCGCTATTTGCACCGGGGGCTTTCTCAGGTGCTTGCTCAACTTAAAGCATGGAAGGGCCAGATCACCCATTTCCGGGCTTGGCGGCACCTCCAGCATATCATACAGCTGCTGTTCATTGAGTCCTTCTGCATATTTGGACAGCAGCTTAGAAACTTCTAATTTTGCATCATACATATGCTACTCCTCTTTCGTCCGTTTAGTCGGCAATATATTACCATAAAAAAAGGGATTAACATAGTGCCATTACATTATTTTAGCACGAATAAAACATGAAATACCTGTCTCCCGATAATTCTTTTGCTGTTGTACTGGAGGGTATGTTTTGACCAAACGATATGTATCACAAACAATCGTTTTTTCTGCATATTTATTGGATCTATGCAACTGATCAAATACTAAATATTATTTGCAATGATGGTGAACTCGGATATATATATGCTTATGCAAAAAGCGGGTCTGTTGTATAATCAGTTACATATGAATAAACAGGATTGCTTATATTATCACTAATAATAAGATTACATAAGCCAGATGAACAGTCTTGCAAGAAGAAATACAAGCAAATTAAAGCAACAACAGGGGCCAACAAAACAATATCACTTAACTTAAAAAATACGGAGCTATCTCATATATCAAACAGAGATAGCTCCCTTTATTGCAAACGGCTTAGAGTTTGTGCTCAATCATTTTTATTTATCGTTCTGTTTAAATTGTCATACAGCTCACTGCTGTAGCTGACCCTGACCGCATCCAGGCCATATAGGTAAGCTCCCGCCACGGGGGGCAGGACCGGTACGATAATATGAGCCCTTGGGGCGGTCCTGTGGATCGCCAGGGTAAAGGCATCGATCAGCAGGGGGTTGCTCCCGTGAAACACGCTGCCCCCGATAACCACAGGGACCTCCATGTCCTGGATATTGACGCGCTTTATGACTCCTGCAGTCATTTCTCCCAGCACATCTCCCATGTGGATCAATATGTCCTGACAGACCCTGTCGCCCTTTGAGGCCAGTTCAAATACAAGGGGCGGCACCTTTTTCATGACATGATAAACATTGGGGTCAGTCTCGGGATAAAACCTGGTCACCAGGTCATCCATGTCTGATGCTCCGAACAGCTTGGGCAGCTCCTGCTCCAGCATGGTCTCAGGCCCTGTCTTCTCATCGGCTCGAAACGCATGATGGAGGGCTTCATTGGCTATGTCGCTCCCGCCGCCGTAGTTGCCGAGCGTATAACCCAGAGACCTTAAGATGGCCTGAGTGCCGTCAGGATGCGCCGCTGCGGAGTTGGATCCTGTGCCGCATATGCATACGGCGCCCCAGGGGCTTGTTGTGCCGCTGCGCATGATTATCCAGGCATCATTGACTATTTTGAAGGGTATCCCTTCAAAAACCGGGCCAAGCAAGCCATAGAGCAGCTCAAAATCAGCAGGCAGGTCGGCTCCGGCAAGGCCTAAGAACACATAGCTCAGGTCCGATTTTTTGAGCGAGGCCTTGCTCAGGGTCTCTTCAAGCAGGCTTTGAATGACCCGCCTTGTCTCTTCCGGCCCGCAGCCCTGATGATTAGATGGACCGCCCAGGGAATCAGCCAATATGTTGCCCTGTAAGTCTCCGACTACGCAGCGGGTCTTCGTCGCCCCGCCGTCAAATCCCATTACATACATATCAAGCGCCCTCCCCGCCAAAGAACTGGGGCAGGTATGCCCTATGGGCCTCCAGCAGGTCGTTTAAGATATTTATGGCGTTGTCAGCCCCGTGTATCAAGGGATTGCTCAACAGAGCCAGCAGTGCTGTCTGCCTGCATCCGGTAACGGCCGCCTGGATAGTGAGCTGCTCGTATGTTTTGACTGCTTTTACAAGGGCAGAGATCCCAACAGGCAGATTGCCGGATGCCAGGGCATGGGCACCGGTGCTGTTCACCAGGCAGTTTGTCTCAATAACTGCATCGTAGGGAAGGTCAGGTATGGCGCCCTTGTTCTGTACATTTACTATATGCATCTTGTTATCATTATTGTGGATGCTTTCTACCAAGGACAAGGCAGCCTCGGAATAAAGGGCCCCTCCTCTCTGGGACAGCTGGGGTGGCTTTTCATTGAGGTCAGGACGGGCATAGAGCTCAAAGAGCTCGTTCTCTACGGCTATAACCTGGGTGGCACGGGTGCCCTTGCCGTTTCTCAGGCTCTCCATTTCTTTTTCTACAGCCTGTCTTTCATAATAGAAGTAGTTCAGGTAATAGGACGGGATCGCCTTCAAAACGGATAGGAGCTCCTTGGAGCCGGGATTGCCGGAGAGGGTATATGTCGCATACTGGAGAAAGTCATCATTGCTGAACAACTCATCGGTCACGTCCCTGCCCTTGATAAAGATCCGGTTTGCCCAGCTCAGATGGTTGAGTCCGATATATTGGACATACAAGTCATCCGGATCGATTTCAAGGTACTTGGACAAGCCTCTCAAAAGACCTATGGGAGCGTTGCACAGGCCGATGCAGCGTATGGACGAGTGCTTGAGGACTGCTTCAGTAACGATCCCGGAGGGGTTTGTAAAGTTGATCAGCCAGGCATCGGGACAGAGCTCTTCCATGTCCCGGGCAATGGACAGGATGACAGGTATGGTCCTCAGGGCTTTGGCAAAACCGCCGGCCCCGGTGGTCTCCTGGCCAAGATGATTGTATTTGAGGGGTATACTTTCATCCTTGGCCCGGGCGTCCATAAGTCCCACCCTTATCTGGGTGATTACATAGGAGCAGCCCTCAAGAGCCTGTCTTCTGTCCAGGGTAGCCGTAACTTTGATGGGAACGTTTGCCTTTTCCAACATCCTCGTGGTCAGGCCATGAATGATGTCCAGCTTTTTTTTGCCTTCAGGCACATCGACCAGGGCGACCTCGGTCACAGGCAACGTTTTTGTTCTCAAAATCAAGCCTTCGATGAGCTCGGGGGTATAGCTGCTGCCACCACCAATGATAGCGATCTTCATAGCTCCACCTCTCTTTTTGATTTTACTGGCTATACTTATTTTAAAAAGTAAGCCATAAGGTCCGGGCCGGTTTCAAAAAAACCCTCGCCGTTCAAAGCTGTATATTCGTCATAGCTCCTGGCAATTCCTTGCCTTGCCCTGCTTTTCCGGTAAAAAATATAGGGGACCGGGTCCCTCGTGTGGGTCCTTAGTGACAAGGGGGTGGGATGGTCCGGCAGTATCAGCAGTCTGTAATCACCATACTCTTCAAGGCTATCCACCAGGGTGCCTACTACCAGCTCATCGATCAGCTCTATGGACCTGACCTTGTTGTCGATCTCATACCTGTGACCGCATTCATCCGGAGCTTCTATATGGATAAAGACAAAATCCTTGCCACGTTTCAGCGCCTCAAGCGCTGCCCGGGCCTTGCCCTTGTAATTTGTATGTATATTGCCGGTGGCGCCCTCTACATCTATCGTATCGAGGCCGGCGGACAAGCCGAGGCCCTTTATCAGGTCAACAGCCGATATGACTGCTCCGTCCAGCCCATACTTTTCTTTAAATGAGGGAAGGGCGGGCTTTTTCCCCTGGCCCCATATCCAAATGGAGTTGGCGGGCTTTAAGCCTCTTTTGACCCTGCTTTGGTTCACCGGATGGTTTTCCAGGATACTGACGCTCCCTTGCATCATATCAAGTATAATGCCGGCATCCCTGCCTTTTGGCAGGTAGGCTCCTATTCCTTCACCCAGGATGTCATGGGGCGGGGTCAGGTCAAGGCCCAGGCCTCCGTCCTTCCAAATCAGGCAGTGCCTGTAGCTCACACCTTTATAGAAGGTCAGAAAATCGTTGCTGAAGCAGTCGTTTATGGCATCTATAAGCTGGCCCGCCTCAGCCGTAGTGATCTCATCCGAGCTGTGATCCAGCATGATCCTCTGGCTGTATTCACCGGCATCTGACAAGGTGACCAGATTGGTGCGAAAGGCTACGTCGCTATCATTCATCTGGATGCCGATGCTGGCGGCTTCCAGGGGTGAACGGCCGGTATAATAGATGGCAGGATCATACCCCAATACTGCCAGGTTGGCCACATCGCTGCCCGGCGGGAGGGAGTCGGGTATGGTTTTCACGAGCCCTATCTCCCCGCGGCTTGCAAGCAGGTCCATATTAGGCTTGTGCGCGGCCTGAAGGGGGGTTTTCCCTGACAGCTCCTTCACAGGGTAATCGGCCATCCCGTCTCCAAGTACGACTATGTATTTCATCTCATCAACCCTATCCCGTAAATGTTCCGTTATCAGTATTATCAATGATATCACAATGCGAAGCAACCACTTATTTGATAACATACATATAAGCATCCTTCAAGACCGTCAAACCATTCACTTTCCGGATCAGGCAGATATTTGATATAATGGGGATGCAAAAGCCGGTTATTCCACCAAGGAGGGTAAGGTGTATGAATCTCAATGTTTTTCACTACGGAGTAAATGCTGTTTGCTTGATCAAAAACGGGAAAAAATACGGAATGATATGTTCCTGGGCAGCCCAGGCGGACTATGACAAGGTATTACTGGTATTGGGTGCTCAAAGCGTTACAGGGAAAAACATTTGCAAGGGAGATATCATCGGTGTCAGCGCCTTGAACGAGGACCAACGGGATGTCGTCGATGCATTGGGCTACAGTCATTCGGATGCTGCCGACAAGCTTGCGGATATAAAGTATACTATCGTGCAGGATTCAGCTATCCTGATCGATGATGCAAGCGTCAACATGGTGGTAAGGGTGCTGGATGTACTGCACCTGGAAGGATGCGAGGATGATAATGTGGTATATGGCCTCATAGAATCAGTCACAACTAACGATCGCAGGATGCTTTCCCTGTCCCAATGTGATCTGTAGGATCCCTTATATTGTCCTGTATTGACAGTACAAGGCGGGCATATTATACTTATCATGCAATTGAAGGCGAGCAGACAGTCTTTCATCCCAAGGGGTGAAGGGCTTTCGTGTTATACAGGGAGGATTTGCTATGGACAATGTGAGAACCAGGTTTGCTCCGAGCCCCACAGGATATATGCATATCGGGAATCTGCGGACAGCCTTGTATACCTATCTTATTGCGAAAAAATACAATGGAAAGTTCCTTTTGAGGATAGAGGATACGGATCAGGAACGCCTTGTTGAGGGCGCAACGGAAGTGATTTTCAAAACACTTAAGCTCGTTGGTTTACAGCACGATGAAGGCCCTGATATCGGCGGGCCCTACGGGCCTTATGTCCAGTCCGAGCGCAAGGAGATCTATAAGAAATATGCAGAGGAGCTTGTGGCAAGAGGTGGAGCGTATTACTGCTTCTGCAGCAAGGAACGCATAGACGCCCTCAGGGAGGAAGCGGCTAAAAACAATGCTACCTTCAAATATGACGGCCATTGCAAGAGGCTGAGCAAGGAAGAGGTGGAGGCAAGGCTCAAGGCAGGCGAGCCGTATGTTATCCGCCAGCGGATACCGGAGACCGGGACCACTACCTTCCATGACGAGCTGTTTGGAGATATCACCGTGGAAAATTCGACTCTTGACGAGGGAGTGCTGCTGAAAAGCGACGGGCTGCCCACCTACAATTTCGCCAATGTCGTCGATGACCACCTGATGAAGATAAACCCGGTTGTCAGGGGCAGCGAGTACCTTTCATCTGCGCCCAAGTACAACCTGATATATGAAGCCTTCGGCTGGGAGATCCCCAAGTACATACATCTCTCACCGATCATGAAGGATGCTCACAGAAAGCTTAGCAAGCGCGACGGTGATGCTTCCTTCGAGGATTTCTACAACAAGGGCTATTTAAAAGAAGCGATCATCAACTATGTAGCCCTCCTGGGATGGAGCCCCGGCGACAACAGGGAGTTCTTCACCCTGGAGGAGCTGGAGCAGGCCTTCGATATCAGCGGGCTCAACAAGGCCCCTGCCATATTTGACGTCAACAAGCTTCGCTGGATGAACAGCGAGTACATCAAGCAGATGGACCTTGACAAATTCCATGAGCTGGCCCTGCCATATTACCGCAGCGCAGGCCTGCCGGAAGGCATGGATTTAAGGAAGGTCAGCGAGCTGCTCAAAGGCCGGGTCGAGGTGCTCAATGAAATACCTGATATGGTGGACTTCCTCGTAAGCCTGCCTGAGTATGAGGCAGACCTGTATGTCCATAAAAAGAGCAAGTCTACCCTGGAAAGCTCCTATGAATACCTTCTTAAAGCCGGGGAGGTCCTTAATGAGTTGGACGACTGGTCTGAGGAGGCTATCAAAAATAAGTTGAACAGCCTGATCGAAGAGCTGGGTGTTAAAAACAGCCTTGTGTTCTGGCCGGTCAGGATAGCGACCTCAGGGAAGCTGGTAACGCCCGGCGGCGCAATAGAGATCCTCTACCTGCTGGGCAAAGAGGAATCCTTGAGCCGGATGCAGGCGGGGATAGAGAAGCTGAAAGGCGCATTGGACATACAATAGCCTGGGGCTAAAAGCTCCATATTGATACGCGCTATACGCATCATATACATCTATGGTATAAAACCAAAGCCCGGCGGCCCGCCTGCGCTTTGGTTTTACTTTATCTATACTGCATTGAGGAAAAATATACATGTGAAATAGTATGTTGATTTTGAGATGCAACTGTGCTAATATAGTTTTCCCGGCGAGAACAGCAAAAGAGATGATAAAGGAACACGGGAAATATAAAAATGTTGTTGACAGCCGGAATGGGATTTGATATTATATAAAAGTCGCCAAAAATGGCGGCGGGTATTTTGATCCTTGAAAACTGAACAGTGTAGAGACGAATTAAAGTCAATTCCAAGGAACAACGCGAAGCGGAAGCTAAGCAAAAGTTTTAGAGCTATTCAAGCAAAACAGTTAAAACGCTCTGATCGGGAGATCGGAGATG
>JAKPIB010000028.1 GCA_029549985.1 Bacillota bacterium | reverse complement strand
AGTGGGGATGAGCAGCTGGGTAAGGCCCTGATGCAGGGTTACTTGTATGGCCTGAAGCATGCAACCAATACGCCGAAATGCATAATTCTCGTCAACAGGGGAGTGCTGCTTGCCACGGAAGGCTCGGAGGCCTTGCCTGAGCTCAAGGCATTGGCTGAAAAGGGCGTAGAGATCGTTTCATCCCAGGCCAGCCTCGATTTCTATGGCCTGGTTGGCAGGCTGGCCGTAGGTAGCGCGGCGGATGTGAAAGAAATAGTAGAGAGAATGCATGGCAGTGACTATGCGGTAAGCCTGTAATGGAATAAATGCCGGTCAAATACAGTATAGATACATAATCAGGTGAGTGTTATGGATGTAATGTACAATATCGGGGACATAGTCCAGACCCGCAAAAAGCATCCCTGCGGCAACGATTTGTGGACGGTCATAAGGACCGGCGCAGATTTTAAAATAAAGTGCAACAACTGCGGCAGGATAGTTATGCTTGACAGGGAGAGCTTCCTCAAACGGGTCAAAAAGCTGATCAAAAGCGAGACACAACCATCGATCTGAGGAAAGCCGTCCTGCTGGCTTTCATGGATAATGCTTTAAGGCACAAAAACAGCTTGATCGATATGCTCGGAATGGAGGCTGTTCTGCCGTGGCGGGAAGGGTAACAGAGCACAAGCACGTCAGGGTATATACCATAAACAAGGCCAAATTCATACGCTTTATCATATTGGTCCTGCTGACGGTTGCCGCAGCAGTATGTTTGATCCGACTGGCGGGGCGGCCATCTCAGTACATGCCCGGGGAGATCCCGGCGGATGCTCTTGCCATATACTTTGAAACCGGCCGGTCCGAGGCCGTGCCCTGGTACTATCTGGCTGCAGTTGACCGGGCTGAAAAGATCCCCTTTGACCAGGTCAGCAGGGAAAGGGCACTGGTGATAGCCCTGTGGCTGACAGGGATCCAAAGCGATGAAGAGCTGCCCGGACTGCTGAAGGGTTATAATGACGACAAGGCCTTCATAAACCGGGCAGTGAAGGAGGCCGGGCGGTTCAGGCTACTTAACAGCATATATGAAAACAAGCTGTTCCCCATACCTGCAGAGTATGCATACACCTTTGAGGATGGCTTCGGGGACAGAAGGACCTTCGGCGGAGAACGCACCCATGAGGGCACTGATATTATGGCGGAGAAGGGTGTACCTGTGCTTTCTGTCGGGGACGGAGTCATCGAGCAGATAGGGTGGAACATGCTGGGAGGCTGGCGCATAGGCATCAGGGGCAGGGACGGGGTCTACTATTACTATGCCCATCTTACGAGCTATGAGGGTCTTCTTAAAAAAGGGAACAGGATAAAAAAGGGACAGGTCATCGGTTATGTTGGGGATTCGGGCTACGGGCCCGAAGGGACTACCGGTGAGTTTGAGCCCCATCTCCATTTTGGCATGTATACGGGCAAGGGTAAAAACCTAAAGGCCTTCAATCCTTATCCTTTTTTGCTGGCCTGGAACGATTTTAAACATTCTAAATAACTCTTGACCATAACTATCATCTCATCAGAAGCAGACGATCCGTCGGTTCATTTATCAAGACACCTCCAGATCATACTGAAAAACCACCCTCCAAACACCACTTTATCAATGTTTACCAATTCAAGCACAAGGGTTGCCCCCTGGTTTACATAATGTTATAATCAACCTTGTCGTATATACATCTGGATATACAAGCTGCATCTTTATTCTGAGATATAGGGATGCCGCCCTATATATGCATATATGCCTTACATTGGAGGGGTATTATGTTTTCATATTTTGCAAAACGAATAGCATATGCGTTGGCGACCATATGGATCATCATAACGGTCACCTTCTTTTTGATGAACCTGGTACCCGGCGGGCCTTTTCTGAGTGAAAAGGCACCGTCGCCTGAGATCCTGAAGGCCATGGAGGCCAAATACGGCCTGGACAAGCCGCTTGCTGTCCAGTACAAGAACTATCTTGCAAATATAGCAAAGGGCGACCTTGGATACGCCATAAAGGCAAAGGGGCAGAGGATCACAGACATCATAGCTGACAAGTTTCCCGTTTCTGCAAAGCTGGGGGGACTTGCCATACTGACAGCCGTTGTCATCGGCATACCGCTTGGATCATTGGCTGCCTTGAAAAGGGGCAGGCTGCTGGATAAAACCATCATGGTATTGACAACGGCAGGAGTCTCCATACCTGCCTTTGTTATTGCCACGGCTCTGATGATCTATCTGGGAGTGTATGTGAAAATATTCCCAACCTATGGGCTCAAAACCCCCCTTCATTATGTGCTGCCCGTATTTTCCCTTGCAATATACCCGATGGCTTATATCGCAAGGCTGATGCGCTCAAGCCTGCTTGATGTGCTCGGGCAGGACTATATCCGTACGGCAAGGGCCAAGGGTGTCTCCGGCATTTTCGTACTGTTCAAGCATGCCCTGCGAAACGCCCTGGTGCCTGTTATCACCTACCTGGGCCCCCTGACGGCCGGCATACTGACGGGAAGCTTTGTCATCGAGAAGGTATTCACTATCCCCGGCCTTGGCGGGGAATTCATAAGCTCGATAACATCCAGGGACTACCCCATGATCATGGGTCTTACGGTGTTTTATGCTTCGCTGCTGGTGATCATGAACCTGGTCGTCGATATACTCTATTGCATCGTAGACCCCAGAATCAAACTGAAATAAGGAGGCCGGGACGATGTCTGTACCGGAAAATAGACTAAAAAAGAACATATTCAGCCTCCAGCTGAATGCAGATGATTTTCTTCCGGCTGATGAGAGCGAAAAGCAGGAACTGGTAGTAATGCGCAAGAGCGTTACCTTTTGGAGGGATGGGCTCAAAAGGCTTGTTTCAAACAATATCGCCATGATCTCCCTGGTCGTCATCGTCTTTGTTATACTTTTCGCCTTTGTTGCGCCGGCCTTTTATCCATACAGCTACTCACAGCAGATAAGGGGCAGTGAAAACCTGGCCCCAATGGAGTATTCGGAGCGGGAGCTTGCCACGATCGAAAGCGGCGGCAGGGTATTTCCTCATATACTGGGGACCGACAACCTGGGCCGGGACTATATGCTAAGGGTAATGATGGGTACCCGCATCTCTCTCATAGTCGGGCTTGTCGCCAGCATCATAGTGCTGATCATCGGCTCGGTCTATGGTGCGATCTCCGGTTATGTCGGGGGCAAGACAGACATCATCATGATGCGGATAGTCGATATCATTTACTCCATCCCGGATATCCTTATAATCATAATCCTGAGCGTGGCTTTGAAGGAGCCCCTCAAGGCCCTCTTTGACAGGAATGACTTCTTAAGGAGCATCAGCATACTGGGACCTAGCCTGATAGGGATCTTTATCACTTTTAGCCTCCTGTACTGGGTCGGTATGGCCCGTTTTGTAAGGGGGCAGGTACTCACGATAAAGGAACAGGAGTATGTGACTGCGGCCAAGGCCCTTGGTGCAAGCAGCGGACGCATCATCAGGAAGCACATCCTGCCCAACTGCATCGGGACCATAATAGTCGTTACCACATTGCAGATACCCTCAGCCATATTTACCGAGAGCTTTTTGAGCTTTCTGGGGATAGGGGTGTCAGCACCCATGCCTTCATTGGGTTCCCTGGCTTCGGATGCCATAGGGGGGATCCAGTCCTATCCCTTCAGGCTGTTTGCTCCTGCCATAGTTATCTGCATCGTGATTTTATCCTTCAATCTCCTGGGCGACGGCCTGCGGGACGCATTTGATCCCAAACTGAAAAAATAAGCGATCTGAGAAAATAGGAAGGGGGCGTATCATGAAAGCTGATAAGCTTCTGCTTGATATACAAAACCTGAAGGTTTCATTCTTTACGCCTGCCGGTGAGGTAAAGGCGGTAAACGATGTCACGATAAGACTGAAGCACGGGGAGGTACTCGGGGTCGTCGGCGAGTCCGGCAGCGGAAAGAGTGTTTCAGCCTATTCCATACTGAATATGATATCAGATCCGGGAAGGGTGACAGGGGGCCATATAAGGTTTGACGGCAGGGATGTCACTGCCATGGATGAAAAGGAGCTCCGCAAGCTGAGGGGCAATGTAGCCAGCATCATATTCCAGGATCCTATGACGAGCCTGAATCCAGTATATACGATAGGCAACCAGATAATGGAGGCCATACTGCTTCATACCGATAAAAGCAAAAAGGAGGCCAGGGCGAGGGCAATAGAGCTTTTGTCCCTGGTCGGCATCAATGAGCCCGAGCGCAGGATGAAGCAATATCCCCATGAATTTTCCGGTGGCATGCGGCAGCGGGTCATGATAGCCATGGCCCTGGCCTGTGAGCCCAAGCTGCTGATCGCAGACGAGCCTACCACGGCCCTGGATGTCACCATACAGGCCCAGATACTTGAGCTGATGAAAGAGCTGAAGCAAAAGCTTGATATGTCGATAATCCTTATCACCCATGATCTGGGGGTGGTCAGCGACATGTGCGACAGGATAGTGGTTATGTATGCGGGAAGGATCGTGGAATCCGGCACTGTCGACGAGATCTTCTCAGCCCCTGCCCATGAGTATACCAGGGGCCTGCTAGCATCGGTCCCCAGGCTGGACAACAGGGAAAGGCTGGTGCCGATCCCGGGCACTCCGGTGGACCTGTTGAACCCGCCAAAGGGCTGCCCATTTGCTTCAAGGTGCGGCAAGTGCATGAAGGTATGTCTTAGGGAAATGCCGCCATATACCAGGCTTTCGGATACCCATGAAAGCGCCTGCTGGCTCCTGCAGAAGGCTGAGCCGGAGGCACGGAAAGGAGGGGATGGGCAATGAACGCCAGACTCCTCGAAGTGAAAAACCTGAAAAAATATTTTCCGGTCAAGGACGGCATACTATCTAAAAAGCAGGTCAAAGCCGTTGACGGGATCTCATTCTATATAGACAAGGGCGAGACCTTCGGCCTCGTCGGTGAGTCGGGCTGCGGCAAGACCACGGCCGGCAGGACCGTCCTCCGCCTGTATGAACCGACCGACGGACAGATCATATATGACGGCAAGGATATTACCCGGGCTAATATGCTCCCGTACAGGAAAAGGATGCAGATAGTCTTTCAGGATCCCTATGCTTCCCTGGACCCGCGCATGACGGTTGCAGACATTGTCGGTGAACCCATAGACATACACAAGCTGGCTGCCGGCAAAAAGGACCGCAAGGACAGGATCATCTACCTCCTGGAAAAGGTGGGCCTGAACAGTGAGCATGCCAACCGGTATCCCCATGAATTTTCCGGAGGCCAGAGGCAGAGAATAGGGATAGCGAGAGCCCTTGCTGTCGACCCTGAGTTTATCGTCTGTGATGAGCCCGTATCTGCCCTGGATGTTTCTATACAAGCCCAGATCATAAACATGTTCGAGGATCTGCAGGAGGAGCTGGGCCTGGCTTACCTCTTCATAGCCCACGACCTGTCGGTCGTCAAGCACATAAGCCGGAGGATCGGGGTCATGTACCTGGGCAGGATGGTTGAAATGGCAGAAAGCGATGAGCTTTACTCCAGGCCCTTGCATCCCTATACGAAGTCATTGCTGTCGGCTATACCCATACCTGATCCCAAGGTCAGCCGGAAGCGGGAGCGGATCGTACTGCACGGGGATGTGCCGAGCCCACTTGATCCGCCGTCGGGATGCCCGTTCCGCACCAGATGCCCTTATGCGACCGAAATATGCGCCCAGAAGGCTCCTGAGTTCAAGGATCATGGAAGCGGCCATTTCGCGGCCTGCCATCATATAAAAGACTGAATTGGATTGCAAGGAGGATGATATGACTGATGAAAAAGACACTGGCGCTGCTATTGGCGGCCATCCTGGTCATTTCCGTCTTTGGCGGCTGCTCAGGATCCGGCGACAAGGCTCCTTATGATAACAGGCAAAAGGGCAAGGAGATAGCTGTCCATGTAGGGTCTGAGCCGGATACGATCGATCCTGCCCTCAATTCGGCAGTTGATGGGGCGACCCTTATCGTACATGCCTTTGAAGGGCTTATGAAGCTGAATCAAAACGGGGTTCCGGTGGAAGCGAACGCTGTCTCATATACAGTGAGCGAGGACAGGCTGACCTACACATTCACCCTGAGGGACGATCTCAAATGGAGCGATGGCTCGCCCCTGACCGCAGAGGACTATGTTTATGCCTGGAAACGGGCTGCTGCTACCAGGACCGCCGCTGACTACGGGTATATGTTCGACGTGATCGAAGGCTATCCGGACGACCTCAACGTTGTTGCGAAGGATGAAAAGACCCTTGAAGTAAAGCTCACCAATCCGGTTCCTTACTTCCTGGAGCTCGTAGCTTTCCCGACTTACTTCCCCGTCAAGAAGGATGTGGTCGAGGGCAGCGTTAAAAACGGCGTCGAGACCTGGGCTACGAATCCGTCCACCTATATAGGCAACGGCCCTTACAAGCTGGTCAAATGGACCCATGATTCAGAGATGATCTTTGAGAGAAACGAGCATTACTATGATGCAGGAGCCTTAGGGCCCGATCGCATCAGGTTTGTGCTCATGTCTGACGATAATGCGATCATGTCCGCCTTCCAAAACGGCGAGATCATATTTGCCGACCAGATACCCAACGACGAGATAGAAGCATTGAGAAACAAGCCTGAGTTCCATATCCAGGGCCAGATCGGCACTTACTATATAAGCTTCAATACTCAGAAACCGCCCTTTGACGATCCCAAGGTCCGTATGGCATTGTCGCTGGCGATAGACAGGGACTATATAGCCCGGGTGATCGGCCAGGCGGGACAGGAGCCAGCCGGGGCCTATGTTCCGATCGGGCTGTCGGATGCCGATCCAGATAAGGAATTCCGTGAAGTTGGCGGTAATTACTTTGATCCCATGGCTGCCGGCAATGAAGCAAACATAGCAAAGGCCAGGCAGCTGCTCGCTGAAGCAGGATACCCGGACGGCAAGGGATTTCCTACGTTTGAATACCTGTACAACGAGGAGGGCTCAGGCCACAAGCTGATAGCTGAAGCCCTTCAGCAAATGTGGAAGGACAACCTTGGCATAAACTGCACCCTGGCTTCCCAGGAATGGAACACATTCCTGCATACCAGGAAGAACGGGGACTACGAGGTTGCCCGTAACGGCTGGCTTGGTGACTATAATGACCCGATCTCGTTTCTGGATATGTGGATCTCCTCAAGCGGCAATAATGATGCCCAGTTCAGAAATAAAGCGTATGATGAGCTGATAAGGAGGATAAAGTCTACTGATGACAGGGAAACAAGGTATAAGCTGATGCATGAGGCTGAGGATATCCTGATGAACGAAGCAGTGGTAGCCCCGATCTACTTCTATGTGGATACTTACCTGAAGGCAAAGGAGCTGAAAGGCTTCTACGCTTCACCCCTGGGCTTCAAATACTTCATGTACTCTGAGATAGATTGAAAACCAAATCACGCACACTGAACGGTTCATATTAAAAAGGCGGCTTGAAGCCGCCTTTTGCATGCTTATGCTTTTATACCTTCGATATATGCTTATTTACATACGGGATATCCCGCTGCTATTTACTGAGGTCGGTGAGCCCTGATGCAGCATCATGATCCAGGATGATCAGCACATTGGGATGCAGCTGGAGTACTGAAGCCGGGACCTTGGGGGTAACCGGGCCTTTAATGGCTCTCATGATGACATGAGCCTTTGGAGCACCTTTTGCGACTAATATGATCCTGCGTGCCTGCATTATGGACTTGATCCCCATCGTCACCGCCTGGCGGGGTACCTGCTCATGGCTTTCGAAAAATCTGGCGTTGGCGTTTATCGTGCTATCAGTAAGGTCTACAACATGGGTAAGGGATTCAAAGGGCGTCTCCGGTTCATTGAAGCCTATATGGCCATTGGGGCCTATCCCGAGCAGCTGCAGGTCTATGCCGCCGCTTTGAGCTATCATTTCCTCATATTTCCTGCACTCCGCATTTAAATCCATAGCATTGCCGTCTGGTATATGGGTGGCATTCGGATCTATATCAACATGCCTGAACAGGTTGGTATCCATAAAATAATGGTAGCTGCATACGTGGCTTTCAGGGATCCCCACATATTCGTCAAGATTGAAGGTTTTTACCCTGGCAAAGCTGACTTCGCCGTTTTTATGCTTTTCGACCAGCCTGCGGTAAATACCCTCGGGGGTGGAGCCGGTGGCAAGGCCCAGCACACTGTCCGGCTTGCTTTTTATCTGCTTGACTATCTCCCGTGCCCCTAATTCATCACAATCCGCCTCTGTACCAATGAAAATTTCCATAATATGACCTCCATCCACAAAAAAGAATAATATGCATCAAAATTATACCATATCTGCCAACCATAAAAAAGAATGCAGCCGAATTAATTCCAATATATTATCAACAGTGCCTTTCGTGGTATACTATTACTTGACGGACAGACCCAGTTTTAAATCCGGCGGGGGGACAATCGCTTTGAGCCAGAATAACGGCCTGCTTGTAAAAAGGATAATCTACATAATCATAGGCAGCTTTATATATGCTTACCCGATAAATGCCCTGCTTAAGCAGCACAACCTGCTGAGCGGCGGCTTGACAGGGATCGCGATGATTTTCAACTACCTGTTCAGGATCCCTACAGGGCTGACCTTGATATTGCTCAATATACCGCTGTTTATAATCGGATACAGATATGTGAGCAGGCGCTTTACATATTTGAGCATCCTGGGGATAACGGCCGCTTCCGTGTTTCTGATCATAACCAATGGTTGGGTGATACCGGTAGAGGACCCGCTGGTGGCTGCGATTTTCGGCGGCCTGCTGTCGGGGGCCGGCTCAGGGATAGTTATAAAAAATCGTGGATCTCTGGGCGGGACCGATATCGTATCGGTGATCATGTATAAATATCTGTCCCTCAACATCGGCGGGACGGCCATGGCTATAAACGCCATAATCCTGACCTTATCCGCCTTTCTCTTCAATGTTGAGATGGCAATGCTGACCCTGGTGGGCATCTTTGTGGGCAACAAGGCCGTTGATGTGATCCAGGAGGGCTTCAACCACCGCAAAACCATAATAATCGTTTCCGACCATCACAAGGAGCTGACCCAGGAGCTCCTGCTCCGTGTAAAAAGAGGGATCACGCTGCTTGAGGGGGAAGGCGCTTATACCGGAAGGCAAAAAAGGTTAATTTATATGGTAGTCAGGACTATGGAGCTTGCCAAGATAAAGGACATAGTGAGAAAGGTCGATCCGGACGCCTTCCTGTCCATAATAGATACCCGGGAAGTGGAAGGCAAGGGGTTCAATCTCGGAGATCTGTTCTAAGTTTTTCAAGGAGGTCTGGCATATGGATATAGGTAAATACATTGACAGCCACAGGGAGGATATCATCAGATCGGTACAGGAGATCATCAGGATAAGAAGCGTTGAAAGCGATCCCGAGCCTGGCAAGCCCTTCGGCGAAGGCGTGAACGCCTGCCTGGAGTATGCCCTGGATCTGGCTGAAAAGCTTGGGTTCAATGTTAAAAATATCGACGGCTACGCAGGCTATGCGGAGTTTGGTGAAGGAGACGAGACCCTGGCCATCCTGGTCCACCTGGATGTCGTGCCCGAGGGCAGCAACTGGACATATCCGCCCTATGAAGCGAAGATCGTTGACGGAAAAATATATGGCCGCGGGGCGATAGACAACAAGGGGCCTGCCATCGGTGCCCTCTATGCAATGAAGGCCGTTATGGATTCAGGCCTGAAGATGAAGAAGAAGGTCAGGATGATATTCGGCACCGATGAGGAAAGCGGCTGGGAGGATATGAAGGTCTACTTTGAAAAAGAGCCTATGCCCGACCTTGGGATGGTCCCCGATGCGGATTACCCGGTCATAAATGTGGAAAAGGGCATTTTGACCCTCGCGCTCAAAAAGCAGTTCAAGCCCGGGGACTGCTCAGCGGTTAAAATAAAATGCATAACAGGAGGCCACAGGCCCAACATGGTCCCTGACGAGTGCAGATGCTGCTTTTTGCCAACGGGCGACCAGGACAAGATCCTGAACCACCTGCACGTCATGCGGCAGTTCTCCGACTATGACCTTACCGCAGGCTTTTGTGAGGACAAAGGCATAGAGATTCTTGCAAGGGGCGTATCTGCCCATGGCAGCACCCCTGAGAAGGGCAAGAACGCCATAAGCCATATACTTGCCTTTTTGAGCACCATGGGGCTTGGCAACAGCGAGATGGAGCAATATGTCCTGTTCCTGAACAATGCGATCGGATGCGATACCACCGGCAAGGGCCTTAATATCGACCTGGAGGATGAGGTGTCAGGCAAGCTGACATTGAATCTGGGCACCATTAACCTTGACGAGGAGCAGGGGGAGGCTGTGATAAACATCCGCTACCCGGTGACCTACAGCCTGGACGAGTTGATGGAGAGGATCAGGGCTGCCGTCAAGGATGCAGGCATCGAGGTCGAGATACAGGGACACAATGAGCCTCTGCACGTACCGGAGGACAGCGAGCTTGTCAGGACACTTATGAAAGTGTATACGGAGCAGACAGGCCAGCCTGCAAAGGCACTGGCCATAGGCGGCGGGACATATGCCCGGGCAATGAAAAATGCCGTGGCCTTCGGTGCCCTGTTCCCCGGCAGGCAGGAGCTGGCCCATCAGAAGGATGAGTATATAGACATAGAGGACCTGCTGCTGCACACAAGGATATACGCCCAGGCGATAAGATACCTGTGCTGCGAGTAGCGGTTTTTCACACTTTCATACACATATGAGTACACAAGCTAGGCCCTTCATTCCGGCGCTCAGCCTGCATGAAGGGCTTTTATATTAAAACTTGAGAATGTTCACCAAATATGATATAGTAAGAACATAAGTTCCCGCGATTCCCCGATTTTAACAGGGGCAGCCAAGACAGTATACGCCTGTCCTTTTGTTTAGTGAAAATGGTAAGATCCCATATATATGGGTTTATAATATCTAAAATCATAAAAGGGGGCAATCGAACATGGCGGAGATCATCAAGGCATACAAGCAGGAGGTCCCGGCCTTTCGCTTCATTGGCAGGAAATACGGGGACGATGACAGGGTAAACGGTTCTTTTGGGGCAATATGGGGAGAATGGTTTGCAAACGGCTGGTTTGAGACACTTGAAAATCTTGCAAGCCTAAAGGATGTATATGAAGACGGGGATGCATACATTGGCCTCATGCGGTATAAGGAGGGGGAACCCTTCCAATATTGGATAGGCATCTTCATGCCGGAAAACACCCCGGTGCCCGAAGGCTTTGAGTATGTGGACTTCCCGGCAGGCGGTCTCGGCGTATGCTGGGTATACGGCCAGGAGCATGAGGTATACTGTCATGAGATGAAGTGCGCTGAAAAGCTTGCAGCAGAGGGCTATGAGGTGAAAAAGGACGACAAGGGGGCGCTCTGGTTCTTTGAACGCTATGCCTGCCCGCGATTTACTACTCCTGATGAAAAGGGCAATATTATCCTGGACATCTGCTTCTATATAAAGTAATACATATATACTGAACTATATACAGCTTAGCCTAATTTAAAGGGATAAGGCCTATCTCAACCTGATGCCGTTATGGTATAGTATAAAGCAGGGATCTGTATAACGCGAGATAATCGGAGGTGACCTTATGGAATACAGAGTGATGGAAAAGATCGGCGTAAAAGCTTCGCTGCTGGGCTTTGGCTGCATGCGGTTCCCAAGGAAGGATGACGGGAGCATAAACGAGGAGCTGGCCGCAGAGATGATCGAAACCGCATATAAAAGCGGTGTCAACTACTTTGATACGGCTTACGGTTACCACAATGGGGAGAGCGAGAGGTTTACCGGCCGGGTCCTGGACAGGTTCGAACGAAGCTCCTATTACCTGGCTACAAAGCTGCCATGTTGGCTGGTCCATACCAGGGAGGATGTCAGGCGGCTGTTCAACGAACAACTGCAAAAGCTGAACAAGGAGTATGTGGACTTCTACCTGCTCCATGCATTGAACAAGGGTCAGTTTGACAGGATGGTCAGCCTTGGGGTGCTTGATATCCTTGATGACCTTAGAAAGGAAGGCAGGATCAGGTACATCGGATTTTCCTTCCACGATAGCTTCGATGCTTTCAAATACATACTGGAGTATAGGCAGTGGGATTTCTGCCAGATACAGCTCAACTATATGGACACGGATATTCAGGCAGGGCTTAAAGGATACGAGCTCACGGAAAAGTACAATATCCCCCTGATAATAATGGAGCCAGTGAAAGGCGGTAGTCTTGCCAGGCTGCCTGAGAATGTGGATAGGATCCTTAAGGAGGCAGATCCTGACAGGAGTACGGCTTCCTGGGCCCTGCGCTGGGTCGCTTCTCTTCCGAACGTCAAGGTAGTCTTAAGCGGGATGTCCGATATGGACCAGGTCATGGACAACCTGAAGACCTTTGACGGTTTCAAAGCGCTAAGCGACGAGGAGAAACAGGCAATAGATGCTGTGGTGCAGGCAATGCGGAGCCGGGTCAAGAACGGGTGCACAGGCTGCAGATACTGCATGCCCTGCCCGTCTGGGGTCGATATCCCGGAAAACTTCAGTATATGGAATGAATACGGCATTTACGACAACATTTGGTCCACAAAATGGCGGTGGGAAAACCAGATAGACGATTCAGCAAAGGCCAAGAATTGTATCGAGTGCGGCAAGTGCGAGGAAGCGTGCCCGCAAAACTTAAGCATCAGAGAAGACCTAAAGACCCTGCAGGCAGAGCTGGATGCCCTGTAAGCCATGTCATTGAGCCCGGCCTGCAGGCCGGATATGCCGATTCTGCGGAGAGATGCCTATGGAGCTTATCGGACCTGCTTCAGTGGATGAAATGATCCGGTTGTTTATCGAAGCTGAGATCACTTCAGAAAGGTTCGGATCAAGACTTAAAGCTATAATATCCAGGCTGGAAGCGGAAACGGGCATACCCTTCAACCCTGACAGCATGGATAAGGAGTCCTGCCTGCTCAGGCGAAGGGCCCTGTCGGAGCATCGGGGCTACGGCGCGGGTAAGGATGTTTTCGAGGGCTTTCCGGAAAAGGTAAGCTGGTTTTGGGCTTATCTGACCTCTGAAGAGCTTAAAAGCATCAAATACATCAATTACAGCTACTGGGTGGAGCTCACGGGCGGGACCAGGTATGCCCGGGATGCTGTGAAGACGATACTGGACGATAAAAGGATCTTCGGTGTCCCGAATGACGGGTTTTTGAAGACTGCAGAGGCAGTCAGAAACGGCGCCGTCTTCAAGCCTTTGATCCTGGTAGCTACCTGTGAAAACCCGGATGAAAGGATCATCCTGGAGGGCCATCTCAGGCTTACGGCATATATGCTTGCAATAGACTGTATAGACAAGGTCAAGGTGATGATCGGCTATGCACCTTATGGTAAGCTCTTAGGATGGGGGCTGTATTGAGCTGATATCAGAACCGGGACGCATAAAAATCCGGGCAGAATACATGCCCGGATTTTCTATTGATGACTTTCCTTCACTTTCACAGGTATCCAGCTGTGGATCTTGCCAAGCTCATTGTAAGAGGCAGACAGCTCCCTCACGATATCCGCCTGCAGCCCCATCTTCAACAGCTGCTTCCTAAAAGCCCTCACCCCTATATGGCGCCGGATCATCAGCATAGGGAGCCCCATTGCCAATCTGGCGCACAGCTTGAGCCCATTCCATATAATGCGCAGGACTTTCATGCAATCAAGCCTTCCATTACTTCTTTCCATTGTTCATATAGGTGCTTGGGTTCATGCTCTTTAGAGCACTCAGGTAGTCCTTTGTCATCTCCATGGCATCTTCATGCGGTATACCGGATGAAACGAGCTCCTTGTAGAAAGCACCGATTGATTTGCCCAGCTGAACACCGGTATCTTCTGAATACAGGCTGCTCATGATGTCTTTAAGCATCCTCGGCACCTTTGTAGATACCACCTCAAGCAGTTCGCTTACTTCCTTTACAGGAATGCCATTGTTATCACTCATTTTCAAACATCTCCTTTACAGTTTATTTATATATGGCAGCACCGGTGACGGCACTGCTATTTTCAGTATCCAATCCACTATCCAGCTCTTCAGCTCGGCCAGTATGTCAACCTCCGGCCTGCTTTGCACATATATGTTTTTAAGGATCCTTGCCCTTGCATCTGCGGCCAGACCGGCCTTGCAGCCTTGCATCAGCCTGCGCAGCTCCCATTCCTGCTTAAAGAGCTTCATAAACTCATTGTCGGATCTCAGCCTATCGTAAAACTCCAGCTTTTGGGCTGTGCTCAGCCTGTTATTGATATATTCGTCTATCAGCTCCAGATCCTTTTCAAGTCTATCTGGCATCATTCTTATCCTCCTCCAGCCATTCCCGCAGCTTTGCCCTTGCGTAGAAGGACCTGCTTTTGACCGTACCCTCGGGGATACCCAGGATCTCCGCCATGTCCCTGCAGGTCAACCCTTCGACATATATTCCATACACTATCTGCCTGGATGTCTCATCGAGCTGGCCAAGAAGCTGATCGATGAAGACATTGTTCTCAAGCTGAGGGTGGTCTGCAGCGGCATTGCTTTCATCCCCGGGGCTGTATGACAGCTCTTCATGCCTCGTCTTTCTCAGCCTGTCGACCATTTTGTTGTGGGCTATGGACAGCAGCCAGGCCTTGATGGAGCGAACCTTTGACAATTGAGCCTGGTTTCGGTAGACAGAGAGAAAGGTATCCTGAAGGATATCTTCAGCCAAGAATCTATCCTTTATCCTAAACCGGATATATGAATATACCATGTCTGCGTATGAGTCATATACTTTGTCAAAATCCATCTTTATCAGCTCCATCGCCTTTCATACATATAGTCGCATGATAGGGGGAGATGGTTCAAGGGAAACAGAAAAAATATTCAACAAAAAGTAAGCAGGCAGGAATCCTAAGGATAAACCGGATTACAACAGGATGGGTGGCTTGCCTTGGATCGGGTGACTTTATAGAAAAATCGTGTCTCTATTTAACTCATTGTGTCATTTCATGTAGAATGGAAACTGTTGATATCCAAATTTAGTTGTATTATCATATAAAAACCATATTGGGTAGTATCTTATACTTTATAATACCTGGGGTAAAGTAATATCCATATCCGGATCACTTGCATCGACAGTTGGAGTGAAAAACCCATACAGTTACAGAGGGTATAGATATGACAATGAGACAGGACTATATTATGTATCCAGCCGTTATTATGATCCTGAGATTGGTCGGTTTATTAATGCGGATGATACGGATGTTTTACGTGTTGAACAAGGCAGCTTGTTACAGTACAACCTCTTTGCGTACTGCCTGAACAATCCAGTTAACCGCTTTGATGATAACGGATACTTATCATTACCTAACTGGGCAAAGGTTGTAGTTGGGGCAGTAGCTACCGTTGCCGCGGTTACGATTACAGTTGCAACAGGCGGTGCGGCGGCTCCGGTTTTGATTGGTGTGGCAACGAGTACAATAGGTGGTGCAGCGGTTAGTGCAGTCAATCATCGTGTTTCAACCGGAAGTTGGGAAGGAGCAGGTAAAGCTGCTTTAGATGGAGCTGCAGACGGATTTATGACAGGTGGACTTTGTGCCCTTGGTGGTTCCGTAATTGGTGGTGCTGTAAGAACGATAAAAAATGCGAAGTATAGAATTACCATAGGAAAAACGGGGATGTTTGAAGATGTTGCAGCATTATCTAAGACGCGACATTATTTTGGTTTAAAAGAATTTAATTTCATAAAAAAAGTAGCTGGTCAAAAAGCAGCTGAAACTATCGGCTGGTGGCAAAATAAATGCGTTATCAAAGGTGTCATGGCTCTAAAAGGAGCAATTTATGACTGCGGAGGAGCATTAACTGGAGCATACGCAAAGGAAGTAGCTCTTACAAAAGGATATCAATATTTATATAATGTTTGGTTAATGTGACGATGAGAGGATGACGTTATGGGAAGATATGCAACCTTAAAAAAAGAATTTGAATTCTTAGCTGAGACATATGGATTTAAAATATATTTAAAACAGAAACACGGGGCATACTACTATATTACTTGGACCAATTCAAATAAAAATATTATGGTTATATATGATGAGCAGGTCGATGCCCCTCTTAGTATACGTATATATGATGCCGATTCGTTTAGTTTTGATGCGGTAGAATACAAGAATGAATTTGCACAATACATTGGAACCCCTCGGGAAAAAATTCGATGTGCAGCTGAGTGGCTAAAGAATGCCATTGCAAATGGAACTATTCGTGTGTAATGCTACCCTTACCTTTATGATATCATACCAGAAAAAAACGAATTGTGTCCCCAATTCCGCTTGTCAGGATGAATCCTGAAACGTTTGAGGGTCTGGTGTTTACTCAACAAGTTAATATTTGCCGTTAAAAGGCGATGCTTGCTCGCCTAAATCCGGCGTAGCAATTAATCAAAACATAATACTATATGACTAACCGCTATGCGGTGCCTTAAGACCCCGAAACTTTTGCCTCTTTTTTTTACAACATAGAGTGAGCGGGTAAAACACTAAAATCAAGCCTCTGATTAAACATTTTAAATTATTTTCAAAAAACGGTTATTCTTTTGCTCGGTTTTGTCCAACTAAGAGGTGTAAAAGATTTTTCAATTAAAGGCGAAATTTTGGCATCAAATTTTACAAAACATAGTGTAAGGCCTTTTCGAACGGAATAATATATGTTTCTTTTTCAGCCGGTAAATAGCAAATCATTTTGTCAAATACCCGCTGAAAACAAAAACCGTATGAAATGGTATCAGTAGTATGGTATTAGTGGAGCAAGCATCGCCTTTGGGGCCCCAAAGTTATTTTGTTGGGAATCCCAAACCCTTACAGAAAGCAAAGCTTAGAAAACATGAAAGCAGTAATTCGCTGAAATCTATTAATTGGTATCGTTATACGCCTTCCATTCAGCTATTAGACCAATATAAATTCATATTTTCCAGAGATGAAGAGGGTTATTTGTGAACATATACTGTTGAACAGCTTGGCGGATCCGTTCAAAAAAATAATTTAAGTCATGGAGCAGAATCCTACAGAGTCAAGGTGAAGCGTAAGTAAACTTTTTTTGAAACAGCGATCCTATTAAAGTTCTGTCCCGCCGTTTCGACGGCTGAGATAGAACAAAAGCATACGCATCTACGATAAATCTCCGCACAATGGTGACCTCCTGCGCTATCTGTCCGTTAACCGTTTCTGCCTGTCCGACCTGAATATTCTCAATGAGCTTGTTCAAAATGAACGGTGTTAAGGTTTCAATGTTCAGATAGTCGGGGATTGCCTTTCGTAGCTGCTCAGCATTAGCATGATAGTCCGTCTGCTGCTTCAGCTTCGTATCCAGCACTGCAATTTTTTCTTGGATTTCCGTATGTTCGGACTGGTATCTGTTTGTGAAAGCTATATAGTTTTTATCGGATATCAGTCCGGCAATGTGACAGCAAAAGGCTTCATTATCCTGTAATAGCTTTGCTGTAGTCCAGATACGTCTAAAACCGCTCCCAGACGAGCTGTAAGGCAGGGATCATCACATCTGCTCTGACACCCTTGCGCTTTAAGTAGCATAACGCAATTCTGTATGGTAGAATGTACTTTGATGCTATTTTGCAACCCGATTTTGCATCCGAGAGGAATGACCTGATGAAGCAGTTGATACTGAAGAACAAGCTGTTGCGCACCCTGGTCGAGCTGCGCGGCAATCCCCGGGCTTGTGTTTACACCGAGCCCATGTGGGGCCTGTCAATGAATCTGTGCCTGCCCTATGCGACTGTATATATGCTTGCCTTGGGCATGAATGATGTACAGGTAGGGATAGTCACATCTATTTATATGTTTTCCCAGATGATATTTGCCTTTTTGTCCGGAGCCATCATAGACAAGCTTGGCCGCAGGCTTAGCACCGCGATATTCGATTTTCTGGCCTGGAGCATTCCCTGTCTCATTTGGGCCTCCAGCCAGGGCTTCTGGTTCTTTGTAGTTGCCGCGCTGCTGAACGGCATGATGAAGATCCCCACCGTTTCCTGGGATTGTCTGCTTATAGAGGATGCCCCAAAGGATAAAATAACCCATATATATTCATGGGTCATAATATTCGGCAACCTCTCAGCCTTGTTCGTACCCATATCTTCGGTACTGGTATCACGGCTGACACTGGCGCCGGCGCTAAGGATACTCTATATCAATGCCTTTGTAGTAATGACCGCAAAGATCCTGCTTTTATATAAATTCTCTACGGAGACTGCCACAGGCAGGATCAGATGGGAAGAAACCCGCAATATCCCATGGCTCGATATGCTGAAGGGCTACAGGAACGCCTTTGGCAAGATATCAGGTTCAAGGGGCACCATATTTGCCATAGTGATCAGCATCCTTGTAGAAATAGTTTCCATGCTGGGTGTGACCTTCTGGCAGATCATCGCATCCCGGCGCATAGGCGTTCCGGATACGCTCCTGCCCATATTTCCGATGGTACGCAGCATACTCTCCATCATACTGTTTTTCACGGTGATCTCGCGCATCAGGCAGACGAAGCTGAAATGGCCCCTGTATGGAGGATTCATAAGCTCGATCATCGGCTGCCTGCTGCTTATCTCTATAACCGGGACGGGCTTCTGGGGCTATGCGGTGTTGATGCTGTCCCTTGTGTTCGAAGCCCTGGGAACGGCGGTCTTGAGTACGCTCAGGGAATCACTGGTCGCGATCCATGCAGACCCAGTGGAAAGATCGACCATCATGGCCATACTGCAGACGACAGTAATGCTGGTGAGCGTACCCTTTGGTTTTTTAGGCGGCCTGCTAAGCGATATTTCAAAAGCCCTGCCCTTTGTCATGAGCATAGCCCTGCTGCTGTTGGGGGTCCTGGCTACAGCCTTGTTCTACCGCAGGCCTTCCGGCATGAACATAAGCGAAACATCGGCCGGCGCGTGATATGATTTTTTACACAGGAGGACACGAATGAAGATCTCTAAAAACGACGCCTTGATTTGGTTCGACTATTTTGCACAACTGAATGCTGATGAGGAGCTCACCGCAAAGCACGAGGAGATAATCTACTCGGTTTTTGCACAGATCGAGGCTGCGGTCGAACATAGAAATGAAGCCTTGATGGCTCAAATAAAGGGTTTGAAGACCCTGGGCGGCAGGACATACTTTGTCGGCAATGAAAGCAGGTTCCCCCGGGGCTGCCGGTCCTGCCTTTTCGGTACCGGGCTCGGCGCAGTCCGCAAGACCAACAAGTGCAACCTGAAATGCAAGTTCTGCTACAACTACGGCCAGCTTGACAATATCCCGCCTGTTGGTGAGAGCATGTGGGACATAGGGGGCACCAGGTTCTATGTGAAGGATATAGACCTGCTGCTCTCCATCCAGCAGAAGCCGTCAGGCATAGCCTATGTATACCTGGAACCCTTCATGGAGATCGAGGAATACTATCCCGTTATCAGGAAGTTCCGTGATGCCGGGATCCACCAGCACCTTTATACGAACGGGACCCTGGCCACGGAAGAGACGCTCAAGGCACTGGGCGAAGCAGGCCTTGATGAGATACGCTTCAACCTGGGGGCTTCCAATTGCTCCGATATGGTCATTGAAAGCATGCGGATCGCCAAAAAATACATTACTTCCGTAGGCATTGAGACCCCGATGACCCCTGAGTTTTACAGGACATTTTTCAAAAAGAAGGACAAGATCCTCGGTACCGGGCTCGATTTTATCAACTGCGCGGAGCTGCATCTGAACGAGAACAATATAGGGAACTATTATGGCGAAAACCTGTATATTTCAAGGCATGGATATATATCGCCGATATGGAGCAGGGAGCTGACCCTGAAGTTCATGAGGATCGCCGATGAAGAAAGCTGGGACATAGCCGTGCACGACTGTTCGAACCACACAAAGTTTGCCAGAGGCCTGAACTTAAGCAGCAGGGAGGGCCTGTGGTTCGGCGCCAGCAGCTATGGTTGCGAGTTTGCCAGGATCCCCTTTGAGGCATTCATGCCGGTATTGAATGATGACAATTTCAGATTCCTGACCGAAGAAGAGCTGCCCGAGGACTACAAGCCGCCGATAATGGATTATTGAAGATACACACGGGTCACAGCCTATACAAAAGGCCTGAGCAAATAGCTGATGACCTTCACAATGTCAAACTGCCCTTCATTGTCGAACGCTTTATCGATAAGCTCGGAGTCCAGGCCCTGGACGATAAGGTCAAGCTTGTTATTGTCCAGCTTCTCCATGGCGCGCCTTAATACCAGGGAGTTTTCGTAAGCATGGCGAAGCTTTTTCGTCAGTGCTTCATAGTCACCCATACCCAGTATATCCTGCGCTGCATAGACCCCTGTCAGCACGGATGTGAACTGTCCGAATCCAAAGGCCGGCATCATGGCGCCGAAGTTGTTTCCGACAAAGTATGTATTGCCAGCCTTGGCTTTGTTGCATATCCCCATTATATAGCCATGGACCTCAAAGTTGTCCGTGATGCGCAGATCCTGGGCCAGATCCTTGCACACCTGCTTATAGAACAGGTCAAACAACAGGTCGGGGTCTTTTGTCCTGTTATGAGGAAGATCCGGATAGGCTGTAACAACTGTAGCCTCTCTTTCAGAAAAAGGTATGAGGAAACCATATCCCTGGGGGTTAGTGTCAATATAAGTTCGCAAAATTTATCCGGAAACTCCGAATGGCAAGTACGACACATCGATATTTGAAAGTATTCCGGGGAAATCAAGGGCGAGCGTAAGCGAGTTCATCTTGACCCTTGATTTCCAATTTGCTAT
>JAKPIB010000014.1 GCA_029549985.1 Bacillota bacterium | reverse complement strand
TGATAGTCTCAGACCAGGACAAAGGGGAGTACTTCGGTGAAGTTTAGGACTTGGAAAAATATAATCAGAGAAGGCATGCGAAACGTGGTTCGCAACCGGGTAATGACCCTTGCTTCAATAGGCGCGATAATGGCTGCCCTTTTCGTACTTGGCATCATAATGGCTACGATCATAAACCTTGACAACATCGTGGCCGGACTGGAATCAAAGGTCGAAGTGACGGTCTATCTCAAAAAGGGTACGACCCAAGGCGATATTGAAACTGTATACAATAGGATCAACAGCTGGGAAGGGATCGTCGAGGTCGAATTCATATCCAAGGAGGAAGCCCTGGAGAACTGGCGGAAGGAGATGGGGAGCAAAAGCTATCTGCTGGACGGCTACAATGAAGAGAACAATCCCCTGCCGGACACCTTCAGGATAAAGGTGGAAAGGCCCGAATATGTTGAAAACATAGTGACCAATGCCAGGAAGCTTTCGGCAGTCGACCAGGTGCGTTACAGCGCCGATGTCGTCAGGGCGATCATGAGCATAGCCGGTACGACCAGGTTGATCGGGCTGTCGATCGTCGTCCTCCTGTCAGTCATGTCAGTGATCATAATCAACAATACCATAAAGCTGACTGTTTACTCCAGGCGGAGGGAAATAAACATAATGAAGTATATTGGCGCAACTGACTGGTATATAAGATGGCCCTTCCTGATCGAAGGGATGGTACTGGGGCTGTTCGGGGCAGTGCTGGCCGGCGGGGCCGTTGCAGGCCTGTATGCCATCCTGCTTGAGAAGGCCAATGACATGGAAAGCATCCTTTCAATTTTTGGCCTGCTCCCGATGAAGGATATCATGTACCCTGTGCTTTTGGTCTTTGCGCTGATCGGCTGTCTCATAGGCATAAGTGCGAGCATGCTTTCCATCCGCAAGCACCTTAAGGTATAGGTATCATTTATTTCCGGATATTGAGCCGTGTCGGTCTTACCCCACGGCTTTTATTGTATGTGAAATATTTCATTTACGGTTTAGAAAAGGTAGCCCCTGTGCTATAATTTATTATATAACATTTGTATAAAGGCATATTTTCCATTACGTAACCCATACAGGAGGTAAACGCATGATCAGCAAGAGAGCAGCATTTGTAATCGCCATGGCAGTGGCACTGTTCGCCGCCTTTTTTTCATCGGTTATCACATATACGGTATATGAGTACAATTTCATCAACAATGGCAATATAACCGGAGACGAGTTTGCAGAGCTGAAGGATTTCTACAAAAAGTTCAAGGAAGTCAAAAAGCTCATAGAAACCAACTATCTCAAGGAACCGAATGAAGAGGACCTGCTGAACGGTGCCTTGAAGGGCATGGTTGCAGCCCTGGGCGACCCGTACTCCTATTATATGACAGCCGAGGAGTACGAGGAGATGCTGATCGGCATCGAAGGCACATATGCCGGAGTGGGGCTTTCGGTCTCCGTCAACCCCAATGACAACCAGATCACCGTGATAAATGCCTTCAAGGGTAGTCCTGCTGCGGAAAAGGGTATATTGCCCGGAGATAAGATAATAGGTGTGGAAGGCGAGCCGGTGGACGGATCGATGCTGGACGAGGCTGTTGACAAGATGCGTGGAGAGCCTGGAACAGAGGTTACGGTGACGATCAACAGAAATGGTGAGATACTGGAGTTTACTATCGTACGGGCGATCGTCAACTACCCGGACTTGGAATACAGGATGCTTGATGATGAGATCGGCTATATCTGGCTTTATCGGTTTGACCTGAAGTCTGCGGAAAACATGAAGGATGCGATAGCTGACTTGGACAGCAAGGGTATGAAGGGCCTTGTGCTGGACCTTAGATCCAATCCCGGCGGTGTGCTCAGTGCATGCCTGGAGATCACCGATATTTTCGTACCCGAAGGTCTGATCATGTATACCGAAGACAGGCAGGGCAACAGGTATGAGTACCCATCGAGAAGCGATACACTGGGTATCCCTATGGTGGTGCTGGTGAATGAATATAGTGCCAGCGCAGCCGAGGTCTTCTCGGGAGCCATACAGGACCACGGTGTCGGTACGATCATCGGCAAGACCACCTTTGGCAAGGGCCTGGTCCAAAACCTGCATCCCTTCAAGGAGGGGGATGTCCTGAGGCTGACCACATCGGAGTACTTTACGCCTAAGGGCAGGAAAATCAACGAGAAGGGTGTAGTACCGGATATAGAAGTCGATGAACTGGAGGCAGCCTATGAATATATGAGGGAAAACCTCGGCAAGGAGCTGCCCTTGGAGCTGGATGCTCCGCTGTTTTCAGGGATAGAAGAGCTGAAAAGGCTGATCAATGAATAGCTGAGGCAAAGGAGCCAGTATGATGCTGCCGTTTGTTAAGCTGCTGTTTACCGCTTTTGCCTACTCGATCACAAACTTTTTATATATCACAGCCGTACTTATGGCTTTTGTAAATGTAAAGCGCAATGCCGGCCTGGAGGAGGAATGGCTGGGATTTTCCCGAGACAGCACCAAAAACATGCTTCTGAGCTCGATGCTGGGCGGCATGCTGGCAGGGCTGGGCTTAAGCTTTCTTATAACAGGCCTTGGTATCGTTGTTGATATGAACGCGCTCATGCTGATCTGGGGGCTGGCGATGCTTTTCATGCTGGCGACCAACAGGGGCATGGGCTTTGCATATGCGGCAGGTATTGTGTCACTCTCCAATCTCATTTTAGGATGGCCGGATACGGACCCGGCCTCGATAACAGCCCTGACCGGCATACTGTACCTGGCCGAGAGCCTGCTGACCATGACGGATGGCAGCAGCGGGGCCTTGCCTGTTGTTGTAAGGCATAAAAGGTACAGCCCGGCCGGCGCATATGTTTCAAACAAGCTATGGCCGGTACCGCTGGTCATGCTGGTCCCTTCATTACCGGGGCAGGCAGGGTCCGGAGGGATCAGCATGCCTGAATGGTGGCCGCTTTTGAGTGGCGGAAGTACGACAGGCGCTTTCGGTCTGGTTTACATGGCAGCCCTCCTGTTCTATCAGGACATGGCTGTAACGGCGCCTGCCAAGCAAAGGACCAGGGACGCGGGCTTTTTCCTGTGCGCCTATAGCCTTGTGGTGTTGATATTGGCTGTGGCCGCTGATGCCCTTTATGTCATGAAATATGCGGCCGCCTTACTAACGCCCGTCTTGTACTGGCTCGTCACCTTTTTGCTCCGCAGGGGCATAGAGCTGGGCACCCCGATCTATACGCCACCCTGGAGAGGGCTCAGAGTATTGGCGGTATATCCGGAGTCGCCGGGGAGCAGCATGGGTATAAGGCCGGGAGATATACTACTCAACCTGAACGGTAAGGCGATAAACAGTGAAGAGATGCTCAAAACGGAGCTGAACGGATCACCGACTTATATCTGGATTGATATCAGCAGAAATGGCAGCAAAATGACCCTGGATCACAGGGATTACCGCAACGGGATAGCAGATATCGGCCTGGTGTTCGTGCCAAGGAAGACAGGCCATTATTACAGCTTTGGCGGCAATGACAAAAAAAATACCCTGTTCCGCAAGCTTTTGTCCGGCAGGGGGAAAAGCATATAGAGAATGGTCAGATTCAAGCAGCCTCTTTACGAGGTTGTTTTAATTTTCAGGCAAAGCCTGATGTGGTCCAGCTGCTTTGCCGTATTCCACCCAACGACACTATAGATCGTGCTGCGGCTCCTTGACGGCAGCACGAAATGTGCCTTGTAAATGACCGGCCTGCCCGGAGAGAGGGCCAGAGTACCAGTTGCCTGGGTGAATGATTTGTCGTCGGACCACCTCCACAGGATCCGTCCGTCCGGGTAAAAGACTTCAAAATCATACCGCTGGCTGGTATTGTAGTTGAAAACTTCCGTCGTGCCTGAAAGGTTCAGCTTGATAAGGGATACCATAACGGTGTCGCCCGGTGCATACACAGGCTTGTCGGTGGTCAGGATCAGGAGTATCCCTGACCTGACCATCAGGCTGTCATAGGATGGTGTCCTGCACGTAATGGTATCATCCAGCAGCAGCCTCCATACCCTGTCATCCACGTATCCTGTGGCTTGCATATGCCAGTTGTTTTGAAATTTGCTGATGCACTCCTCGGTATGGGCATCGAAGATGCCATCTATAGTGCCCTTGAAAAAGCCATGCCTTGCAAGCATGCTCTGTACTAGGGCCACGAGCGGGCCGGTGCTGCCCCGCCGCAGGATGGGCAGGTGTATGTTATATGCGAACATTTGCGCTTCCTCCTTGCGATACTTGAGTTCGAACAGACCTTGTCTATTAATTTATATTAAAATGCCGGGCAACTATGCCAACAAATTGGGCTTAAGCTGAAATAACATAAAAGAGACGGAAACAGGTGTTCTAATCCCGGGACGGATATGGTATAATTATGAGCCAAAGGAGTGTAGATCCGGTGAAATTCCAGATAAAATCCGACATGATACCCCGGGGTGACCAGCCCCAGGCCATAGATAAGCTTGTCGAGGGCATCCTGAGAGGTGACAGGCACCAGACCCTGCTTGGCATAACGGGGTCAGGCAAGACCTTTACCATGGCCAACGTCATAGAACGGGTCCAGCGCCCCACCCTTGTGCTGGCTCATAACAAAACCCTGGCTGCCCAGCTCTGCAGCGAGTTTAAGGAGATATTCCCCGACAATGCCGTCGAATACTTCGTAAGCTACTACGACTACTACCAGCCGGAAGCCTATGTGCCTTCGACCGATACCTACATCGAAAAGGATGCATCCATCAATGATGAGATCGACAAGCTGCGCCACTCTGCTACTGCTGCCTTGTTTGAGCGCAGGGATGTCATCATAGTAGCCAGCGTATCCTGCATATATGGCCTGGGAAATCCTGTTGAATACAGGGATTTGGTCATATCCCTCAGGCCCGGCATGATAAAGGACCGGGACGAGGTGCTTCGAAAGCTCGTTGACATACAATACGAGCGCAACGATGTCAATTTCGTGCGCGGCACCTTCAGGGTCCGGGGGGATGTGGTAGAGATATTCCCCGCCGGCTCGTCCGACAGGGCTGTGCGTGTTGAGTTTTTCGGCGATGAGATAGACAGGATCACTGAAATCAACTGTCTGACCGGGGAGATCATCGGTTACCTCAATCATGCAGCTATATTCCCCGCGTCCCACTATGCGGCCTCCAGGGAGACCCTGGAAAGGGCCTTTGCGGCCATAGAGCGGGATCTGGAAGACCAGGTGGCCCGTTTCAAGGCGGAGGGCAAGCTTCTTGAAGCCCAGCGCCTTCAACAAAGGACCAATTATGACCTGGAGATGATGAGGGAGATAGGGTATTGCAGCGGGATCGAAAACTATTCACGGTATCTGGACGGGAGGAAGCCCGGGGAGCCGCCCTATACCCTTCTGGACTATTTTCCAGATGATTTCCTTTTGATAGTCGACGAATCCCATGTCACCCTGCCCCAGGTAAGGGCCATGTATGCAGGCGACCGGTCCAGGAAGGATACCCTGGTCGAGTACGGTTTCCGCCTGCCTGCGGCATACGACAACAGGCCGCTCAAATTTGAAGAGTTTGAAGGCAAGCTCAATCAGGTTATATATGTAAGTGCCACGCCCGGGCCCTATGAACTGGAAAAGTCGACCCGGGTCGTGGAGCAGATAATCAGGCCGACCGGGCTGGTCGATCCGGAGGTGCGGGTATATCCGATCGAAGGCCAGATCGATCACCTGCTGGGCGAGATCAGGAAAAGGACTGAAAAGAACCAGAGGGTACTGGTAACGACCCTCACTAAAAAGATGGCTGAAAAGCTCACTGATTTCCTCAAGGAGATGAATGTCAAGGTCAGGTACCTGCATTCCGATGTGGAGACCCTTGAGCGTATGGAAATAATCAGGGACCTGCGCCTGGGCGTCTTCGATGTCCTGGTGGGCATCAACCTTTTAAGGGAAGGCCTCGACCTACCGGAGGTATCACTGGTTGCCATACTGGATGCCGACAAGGAGGGCTTTTTGCGGTCTGAAACCTCCCTTATACAGACGATAGGGAGGGCGGCCCGCAATACTGACGGCACGGTCATCATGTATGCCGACAGGATAACTGAATCCATGGCCCGGGCAATCAATGAGACCAACCGCAGGCGAAGGCTCCAGATCGAGTACAACAGGGTGCACGGGATAACGCCACAGACCATAGTCAAAAACATCCACAGGACCCTTGAGATAACGAGGGTGGCTGAGGAAGACCAGGATTATGCGACCGGCTTCTCCTCAGTTGAAGAAATGAAAAAGCTCATCACAGAGCTTGAGAAACAGATGAAGGCTGCTGCCAGGGCACTGGAGTTCGAAAAGGCAGCAGACCTTCGCGACCGCATAGCACGTCTCAAGGAGCAGATAGGAGAAATCGATGAGTAACGATAGGATCATAGTAAAAGGTGCCAGGGTCCATAACCTTAAAAACATAGATGTCGAAATACCTAGAAACAAGCTGGTCGTAGTTACAGGCTTGAGTGGTTCCGGCAAGTCGTCCCTTGCCTTTGACACCTTGTATGCCGAGGGGCAGAGGCGGTATGTGGAGTCGCTGTCCGCATATGCCAGGCAGTTCCTTGGCTTGATGGACAAGCCGGATGTGGACCACATCGACGGGCTGTCACCGGCCATTTCCATCGACCAGAAGACCACGAGCCGCAATCCCAGGTCTACCGTGGGCACAGTCACGGAAGTGTATGACTACCTGCGCCTGCTTTACGCGAGGATCGGCATACCCCACTGCCCCAGGTGCCACAGAGAGATATCCCAGACCACTGTAGACCAGATGGTGGATACCGTCATGGCCCTTGGGGATGGGGCGAGGATACAGCTGCTCGCCCCCCTGGTCAGGGGCAGGAAGGGTGAGCATGTCAAGCTGCTTGACAAGGCCTGCAAGGAAGGGTATGTCCGCATCCGGGTCGATGGTGAGATGCGGGAGCTTGCGGAGGAGATAGTTCTGGACAAGAACAAGAGCCATACCCTTGAGGTCGTCGTAGACCGCCTGGTCGTCAGACCCGGTGTGGAGCAGCGCCTGGCTGACTCTCTGGAGACAGTCCTGGCCCTGGGCGAGGGGCTGGCAGTCATAGACGTGATCGGAGGCGAAGAGCTGCTCTTCAGCCAGAATTATGCCTGCCCAGACTGCGGCATCAGCATAGAGGAGCTCACACCCAGGATGTTTTCCTTCAACAGCCCCTTCGGTGCCTGCGAAAGGTGTGCCGGACTGGGGGTGCTGATGGAAATAGACCCCTATTGTGTTATTCCGGACAGGTCGCTGTCACTGGCACAAGGCGCAATTAGCGCACCCGGCTGGAACGTGGCCAACGGTGACAGCACAGCCCGCATGTTTTTTGAAGCCCTGGGCGCCCGTTATGGGTTCAGCCTCGACGTGCCCGTCTCGCAGCTGGCTGATGAGGTTTTGGATGTGATCCTCTACGGCACCAGGGGAGAGAAGCTCAAGGTGAATTATAACAGGGAGAGCGGTTCGGGCAGCTTCGTGTCTCCCTTTGAGGGCATCATACCCAACCTGCAGCGTCGGTATAATGAGACACAGTCTGAGTACAGCCGTGAGGAAATAGAAGCTCTTATGAGCTACAAGCCCTGCCCCGAGTGCAGGGGCGCTCGTCTGAAGCCCGAAGTGCTGGCTGTCACCGTAGGCGGCAAAAACATAAATGAAGTCACCGATATGCCCATACACGAAATATTGGATTTCTTCAATGACCTGAACCTGTCTGAAAAGCACAGGCTGATAGCCGATCAGATCCTCAAGGAGGTAAAGGCCAGGTTGAAGTTCCTGGTCGATGTCGGGCTTGATTACCTGACCCTGTCCAGGCAGGCCGGCACCCTGTCCGGAGGAGAGGCCCAGAGGATCCGGCTGGCGACTCAGATAGGCTCGGGATTGACAGGGGTATTGTATATACTCGATGAGCCCAGCATAGGGCTGCACCAGCGGGACAATGCCAGGCTGGTCAATACTCTAAAGAGCCTGAGGGACCTGGGCAATACCCTCGTTGTGGTCGAGCATGACGAGGAGACCATGCTGGCATCGGACTATCTGATCGACATAGGGCCGGGGGCGGGCGTACACGGCGGAACGGTCGTAGCGGCAGGCACGCCAGAGGAGGTCATGCTATCTGAAGCCTCGATAACCGGACAGTACCTGAGTGGGAAAAAGCGCATCGAGATCCCATCCGCCCGGCGCAAGCCCAACGGCAAATGGCTGACGGTAAAAGGAGCGAGTGAGAACAACCTAAAGCATATCGATGTATCCATCCCCCTGGGCCTGATAACATGCGTCACAGGGGTCTCAGGCTCAGGGAAATCCACCCTGGTCAATGAGATCCTGTACAAGGCCCTTGCCAGGGAGCTGAACGGGTCCCATACGAGGCCGGGCAGGTACGAAGGCCTGGCAGGCACGGAGCACCTGGATAAGGTGATCGCCATCGACCAGTCGCCGATCGGGCGGACACCCAGGTCCAATCCTGCCACCTATACAGGGGTGTTCGACAGCATCAGAGATGTGTTTGCAATGACCAATGAAGCCAAGATTCGGGGATACAAGCTCGGACGCTTCAGCTTCAATGTCAAGGGAGGCCGGTGTGAGGCCTGCAGGGGCGACGGCATCATAAAGATCGAGATGCATTTCCTTCCTGATGTGTATGTGCCCTGTGAGGTGTGCAAGGGCAAGCGTTACAACCGGGAGACGCTGGAGGTCAGGTACAAGGGGAAAAACATAGCCGATGTCCTTGACATGACAGTGGAGGCCGCTCTTGACTTTTTCGCGAACATACCCCGGATACAGAGAAAGATACAGACCCTGTACGACGTCGGGCTTGGCTATATGAAACTAGGCCAGCCTTCAACGACACTTTCGGGCGGGGAAGCACAGAGGGTAAAGCTGGCAACGGAGCTTAGCAGGCGCAGTACCGGGAAGACCCTGTATATACTGGATGAACCCACGACCGGCCTGCACACAGCCGATGTGCACAGGCTCATCGGCATCCTGCAGCGTTTGGCTGAGGGCGGTAATACCATCGTGATCATAGAGCACAACCTGGATGTTATCAAAACGGCAGATTATATAGTGGATCTCGGGCCTGAAGGCGGCGACAAGGGCGGACAGGTCATCGCCACGGGGACTCCGGAGGAAGTGGCGGCTGCCGAAGGCAGCTATACAGGCTATTTCCTGAAGAAAATACTGGAGAGAGGTTATTGAACAATAGGAGGATGAAACTTGGACAGAGCTTTTAGATATCAGACCGGCGAGGTGGAAGAGGTCGCGGCGGAGCTTAGGAAAACCGGGCATACAGAGGTGGAAGTCATCAAGGAGGACAGGATAATGCCCTTCCTGGCGGATATGGAGGAGTACGGCTTCTATGTAGCCAGGGATGTCCCCTTTGACTACGAAGCCATCAGCTTTTTTGACAACCAGGACTTTGTCTGCCGGGTCCACTTGGATGACAGGCAGGAGGGCAAAAGGGTATATATCGATTTCTTCTGTGATTATGAGGAAACCTCCTACGACCCTATCTACCTGGGATAGGCAAGGCTTAGAATATGTTTGACAGAGCCAGCCTTTCGTTTTCGGGTATGTGCAGGATCGTCTGCTTAAGGACTGCTATTTCTACCAGGCAGTCCTTTATTTCCTTTAAATTTATCAGTTCCCCGGTCCTGGCCAGGGCATCATCGATCCGGTCCACCTCCGAATGGTCGATAAGCGCGTTCCATTTCCTTCTCATCACGGTCCATTCTTCTGTTATCCGGTTAAGGACAGCTCCTGCCTCATCCCAGCTGCCTGCCTCGACAAGCTGCTTAAGGCGGTCCGTTTCCTCAGCTATGTTCCTTGCCGTTTTTTCTATATAGTGCTGCACATATGACCCGACTGCAATGAAAAGTATAAGTGATAATACTATTGCCAGGATCGTCCTCATTTTCCCCCTCCTTCGGTACGGGCCTGGATCTTCAGGTTGCCGCTGCTGTCAAGATAAGCAAAGAAAACATCCCTGGCGGAGAGCTTCCTGACGTTGAGTTCGTTCATAAGCCAGGCCATGTCAAGGTTTGCTTTCCTGATATTCTCATGGTGGATCTGCCCATCCATGATAAGTGTAAGGGGCAGCCCCTCATAGGGTGCCGGCAGGCCAAGGTCCCCAGGGGTCACAGGGCGCCTGGTCGATTTGGGTATGACGTTGAGCTGACCTCCCGTCTCAAGGATCGCAAACTCCACATCAGACACATTGGGAACATTTTTGGACCTCAGCTGCTCCAGCAGGTCATTAAGGTTTATCCGCTGCTTTTTGAGCAGATCATAGTTGATTTTGCCGTTTTCGATCAGTATGGTAGGCGAGCCGCACACAAAGACCCGTATTCTTTCGCTTTTCATCGTCAAAAACGACAACACAAGCTGGGACAGCAGCAGGGCGAAAATCGGTACGAGCCCGCTTACCAGCGGGATCCCGACATTCTGGGCCGGCACGGCTGCCAGGTCCGCGATCATTATGGCTACTACAAGCTCGAAGGGCTGGAGCTGGGCGATCTGGCGCTTGCCCATTATACGGACCACCAGTACGACTACTGCATATAAAATTAGGGCTCTGACAAAGGATACTAGCATTGTGTCATCCTCCTTTTCAAAGCGGCAGGTAAAACGAAAGCACAAGCCTTGCAGCCTGTGCTTTCATTTTCATAACCGGTTTACGGTTCATTTATAGCTGATTCTTGCTCCTGTACTCGGCGAATACCTTCTTGACTATGGTACCACCGATTCGTCCTGCGTCTCTGGCTGAAATGTCACCGTTGTAACCTTCATTCAACTGTACACCAAGCTCATTAGCAACCTCATACTTCATGTTTTGGAATGCTCCTGAACCTTTGGAACTACCGCTTCTAAGTGTTGCCATCCTTTTTCACCTCCTTTTTGTGTTGCAATCATATTATTGTCCTATATTTACGGTTGTATGTTATTTAAATTATGGTATAGCTGGCAATTATCCTTGACAAACATGCAGCGAACGAATTACCATTTTAATATAAACGCGATTTGTATATAATAAAATTGTAAGGGATCGAACAGGCTTTCTATATCAAATCGATCGGCAGGGGGTTGATGTATTGTTGCAGGTGCTTTCATCCTTATGGTCCTACTTCGCAGGGCTTGAAGGGCTTGTGGCCATATTGTTCGTTCTGGGCATCGCGCTGGTAATTATAGAGCTGGTCATGCCCGGGTTCGGTCTGGCAGGTACTTTGGGGATCATTTCTCTTGTAGCCGGCGTAGTGCTGGTATATCCGCTGGTGTCACCTCCGGTGCTGGCCCTGATCATAGCGACGATACTGCTTATTATTGTCGGTATGCTGGTATATATGTATAAGTCTGCTGTAAAGGGCGGCAGGATATCAAAGCTGCTCCTGCTGAATACGCGGACCGGCAAGGAGGAGGGCTTTTCGAGCACCAATGACAACAAGGACCTTATCGGCCTGGAAGGCAGGGCGGAGACAGTCCTGAGGCCTGCCGGTACCGGAGAGTTCAACGGAAAAAAATACGATGTTGTCACAGACGGTGAATTCATAGAAAAGGGCAGCAGGATCAAGATCATAGATGTAGAAGGATTCCGAATAGTGGTCAAAAAGCTGGATTAAGCCTGATGACCGGGGCAGATGATAGCCCCGGTTGTTTTTTTTACCATGCAATTTTCAAACAGGATGAGCAATACTAGTACAGAAGTCCATTGAAAAGGAGGCATATAAGATGACCAGTCTTAGCCACAAGGAACTTATGCTGCTGCAGGACAACATCAGGATGTGCCAGGAAACAGCCCAGTTTCTGCAGACATGTGTCAATATAGCAGGAGATCAGCAACTGAAAAACATATGCCAGCAGTTACTGACCGATCATAATCAGGACGTTCAAAAGCTGTCAAGGCACATAACCCAGGCAAATATACAGTGACAAACCCCGGAAAGGAGGAACATGTATGGCTCAGTATCAGGCGATCAGTGACAAGGAAATAGCCATGGCCCTGCTGAACAACCATAAGCTGGCTGCCGGTGCGTTGACCAACCTGGTGCTTGAAAGCACCAATCAGGCATTGAGGCAGGATGCCATCCAGGTATGGCAGAAGACTGTCCAGCATCAAAAAACGCTGTGGGATTATCTGAATGCAAAAGGGTACTATCAGGTTGAAGCTGCTCCGCGCCAGGAGCTGGTAAAGGCCCAGCAGCAGCTTCAACAACAGGCAGGACAACAGGGCATGCAATAGGGACGCATCGCACAAGCGGAGTACCGGTAACGTATTCCGCTTGTGTTTTGCATATCGGGTATCACTGATAATGGTATAAATGCAGAATATATCTATTTATCAAAAATGATTTATATCCTTGTATTATACTTTAAAAATGCTATACTAAAAATAAGCATAAAAACAGGCAACGGATTAGCAAGCTTATGCTTGCTCCGGGGACAGGCTGTATGATTTCCGGATCGATCCGTCCGACAGGGGGCAATACCGATGTACAGAGGCAACAGCAGGAGAAGTACCGGCAAGCTTTTATTGTTTTTGCTATGCGGTATCATCATAGGGACATTGACCGGTAAAATACTGGCAGACTACATTTCGCATCCTATTTTTCTGAACACGGTCACTCTGGGGACTCCGAAGCCGCTCGAGCTCGACCTGGCGATCATGTCAGTCGTTTTCGGCCTGAACCTGAGAATAAACCTTGGCACTGTAGCCGGCGTTATAATCGGTCTTATTCTGTATTTTAGAACCAGGTAGTGATATATATATGATAAGGTTACCAAAGAAGCTTATATTGGCGTCTTCATCCCCCAGAAGGAGGGAGATCTTAGAGCAGTTGGGGATCAAGTTCGATGTCGTACCGGGCTCAGTCGAGGAGGTCTATAGTGGAGCAGAAGACCCTGCAGAGCTTGTATGCCGGCTGGCTTTGATGAAGGCAAGGGATGTGGCGGACAGAGCCTTAGAGGATTGTCTGGTCCTGGCAGCAGATACTGTCGTATACAAGGATCGCCTGCTTGGCAAGCCTGCAGACAGGGAAGAAGCGATCCGAATGCTGGAGCAGCTTCAAAATGGATGGCATGATGTTTACACCGGCCTGGCCCTGGTCGATATGAAGGCCGGCTATGAGTCGGTATGCTATGAACGGACCCGTGTAGAAATGATGGGGCTCACGCGTGAACAGATAGAAAGCTACATAGATAGCGGCGAATATGCAGACAAGGCAGGCGCGTATGCTGTTCAGGGCTTGGCGGCAGCTTTTATTCCACGAATAATTGGCTGCTACTTTAATGTTAAAGGCCTTCCGGTCAACCTGCTGTACAGGGAACTGCTGAAGTACACAGGGACAGTCGACAAGTAAGCGAAATATATGCCTTCCTTTGTGCAGGCGGTTATCAACCAATAAATAAATGGCAATAATTATACATGCAAAGTATACACCACTCTATTAAGCAATACGGAAGGAGAAAGACAGTTAATGGGACTTTTTACAAGGGATCTTGGTATAGATCTTGGCACAGCCAATACCCTGGTGATGGTGAAGGGTAAGGGCATAGTAATCCGCGAGCCCTCGGTCGTGGCTATGCGGAGCGACAACAAGCAGGTGCTGGCAGTAGGTGAAGAAGCCAAGCGGATGATCGGCAGGACACCCGGCAACATAGTAGCCATACAGCCGATGAAGGACGGTGTGATAGCCGATTTTGATGTGACTCAGGAAATGCTCAAATATTTCATACGCAAGGTCATGCCTAAAGTCATGCCTCACAGGCCAAGGGTAGTTGTTTGCGTGCCATCAGGAGTCACTGAAGTCGAAAAAAGAGCGGTCGACGAAGCAACGCGTCAGGCCGGAGCCAAGGAGGCATACCTGGTAGAGGAGCCGATGGCTGCTGCTATTGGGGCGGGGCTTCCGGTCCATGAGCCAACCGGCAGCATGATCGTAGATATAGGCGGCGGCACCAGCGAGGTAGCGATCATATCCCTTGGAGGCATTGTTACAAGCAGGTCGATTCGGATCGGTGGCAACAAGCTTGACGACGCCATCATTTCCTATATCAAAAAGGAATTCAACCTGATGATCGGCGAGCGCACAGCCGAGGAGATCAAGATAAACGTAGGCGCCGCATATCCAAGGAAAGACATCAGGGAAATGGAGGTCCGCGGCAGGGATATGGTGACAGGCCTGCCCAAGACGCTGAAGATTTCCACCCCGGAGGTCATGGAAGCCATTCGCGAGCCTGTCAACAGCATAATCGAAGCAATCAAGCTCACGCTTGAGAAAACGCCGCCGGAGCTGGCTTCTGACATCATGGACAAGGGCATCATGATGACAGGCGGAGGCTCATTACTGGCCGGTCTGGATGACCTGGTCAGGGAGGAGACCGGTATGCCCGTCAGGATCGCTGACAATCCGCTGGACTGCGTAGTCATCGGTGCCGGCAAGGTCGTAGAAGAGATAGATACGTTGAGACGAGTAGCCATACCGACTAAGAATGTGAGGTAAGGGGGGAGGTACTTGCCCCGCATATTTAAAAGAAAACCGCAATTGATCCTGGTGATCCTGGTTGCGGTTCTTGCTCTGCTTATTTTTATAGGAGGCAGGTACAAAGACAGGCTGTCCTTTTTAGAAGGCATAGTCGGTGACATAATATCGCCCGTGCAGGGCTTCATGTACAGGATAGCGACGGACGTTTCCGGCTTCTTTACCTCGATCGGGGAACGTAGGCAGCTTGAGGAAAACTATGCCAGGCTCAAGGAACGGGTAAAGGAGCTGGAGCAGCTGCAGCTCAACATGGATGAGATCGTTCGTGAGAATGAAAGGCTGAAGTCCCTGCTGGATTTCAAGAAAGAGCATGACGAGTTTGTCGTGACCGGTGCAAGGGTAACAGGGAAAAACCCCAGCAGCTGGTTCAATACGATCACTATCAATAAAGGCACAAAACACGGCGTGAAGGTCGATATGGCCGTGGTGACAGATAAAGGGCTGGTCGGAAGAGTAATAGAAGTCGGGAGCAGCTGGGCCAAGGTCAGGACCATTATTGACGGGCAAAGCTCTGTCAGCGGCATAATCGAGCGGACAAGGGATACCGGTATGGTGCGGGGCAACAACACCCTGGTCTATGAAGACGGCTTGTGCAGGATGATGCATCTGCCTATGGATGCGGATGTAGTTGCAGGTGACAGGGTCATAACATCGGGGCTGGGAGGCATTTTTCCAAAGGGCTTGTATATCGGGGAAATAGTAGAGGTGACCTCGGAAAGCCGTGACTCCTATGTCACCGCGGTCATCAAGCCTGGTGTGGATTTCCTGCACCTGGAGGAAGTCCTGGTGATAACATATGCCGATGAATAGGGACAGGGGGGTTGCCGTATGAAGGTACTGACGATAACAGCCATACTGCTGCTCAACACCATATTTCAGTCATCCCTGTTCCCCTTTATCCGGATAAAAGGTGCGGCTCCGGATACCCTGATGATGATCGTTGTATCCTTTGCCCTGCAAACAGGCAGCATAAGCGGTGCGATCATAGGGTTTTCAGGTGGGCTCATCCAGGATATCATATATGGCAACTCATTAGGCGTTTATGCAGTGATCTACATGCTGATAGGTTTTTTTACCGGCTTTGTACAGGACAAGATCTTCATCGACAATATCTTCATCCCTTCGGTCTTTACGTTTCTGGGTTCCGTTCTCAAGGGTCTGATGCTGATGGTCTATATGTTTTTCCTGAGGTCGGGCATAACCCTTGGGTACAACATGAAAAACCTGGTTCTGCCCGAAGCCATATATACAGTTGTACTCACTCCGCTTATCTACTATTGGATCTTTCTTCTGAACCGGAAGAAATTCATGAACAGGAAATGGCATTTCCGCAGGGACTGAAAGCTTCCAGCAATAGCATTTTTCCTTATACGATGCCAAAAGGGGCTTAAGTCATGACACTGAAGAAACTACTGAAGATCATAAAAAGCAGGTTTTTCATATTCGGTGTGGTCATAACCCTCATGTTTTCCGTGCTTGGTTTTAGGCTGGCCTACCTGACCGTTGAGATGGGCGAAGCCTACTACAACAAGGCCCAGGAAACAAAGATGATCAATGTCACCTTGCGCGGTGAAAGAGGGCTTATCCTCGACCGTGACGGCATACCCCTCGCGGTGAACAGGCAGTCCTATGCGGTGCAGGTGGACAGGCAGTGGCTTCCCGCCAAGGACGAGGAGATAAATGAGGTCCTCAGGCTGGCTGTCAGCATAATAGACAGGAACGGGGACAAGCTCATAAACAACATTCCGATCAAGTACGGCACGAAGGTCTATGAGGATACCGTTCCCTATGCAGTTGAGGGCCTGTACTATGACTTTGGGACCAGAAGCTTAAGCGAGCATAAAAAGCGCTATGACAAATGGAGAAAAGATGTCAGGATCGAGGTAGACCTGCCCGCTGAGGAAATGCTCAAGTTTTTGAGGGACAGATACAAGATAAGCGAAGACATCCCGGACCAGGTCGCCCTCAAGATCATATCCATCAGGCTGGACCTATATCTCAACAGGTACAGACAGAATGAGCCTGTCATGATAGCCGAGGACATCAGCGCCAGTACCATGGCCCAGCTCGAGACCTATTTGGACATGCTGCCCGGCGTGCAGACTACGACCATATCCAGCCGGTACTACCCCAATGGGACCAGTGCCCAGCATATCATAGGTTATGTCGGCAAAATAACCGATTCCAACATGGAGGCGTACAAGAGCAAGTTCGGCAAGACATTGGCAGAAGCCGGCTACAATGTGTTTTCTGACAAATACGGCCAGGACGGCATAGAAGCCTATGCGGAGCAATGGCTTACCGGCAGCACCAAGGACAGGCACGGGTCCCTGACAGCAGAAGTGAATGCCTTGAGGCAGGTGATCAAGGTACTGGACGAAGTGCCTCCTAAAAGCGGCAATAATGTAATACTCACGATAGACAGCAGGCTGCAAAGGAGCGCAGAAAACATCCTCAAGGAGGAAGTCACTAAGATACGGGAAGGCCTTCCGCCCTATTCGGGCGACAGGCAGGCTCCTCTGGCCAACAGCGGAGCCATAGTCATCCTGGACGTCAAGACCGGTGAGATCCTCGCAATGGCCAGTTATGCCAACAGCCAATACCCCTATGACCTGAATGACTTTGCCCGGGGCATAACAGCAGAGGAATACGACAGACTGATAAACGACCCGGCCAAGCCGCTGTACCCAATCGCTTTTCAAGGCGGCATGGAACCCGGTTCTGTATTCAAGATGGCTGTCGGCGTTGCCGCCCTTATGGAGGGTGCGGTGAAGATCAATGAGACCATATATGACAGATACAGGCTCTTCAACGGAGCTCCGTCCTGCTGGAGGACCACGAGCCATGGGAGCCTGAATATCATGGATGCCATCAAGGTTTCCTGCAACTATTACTTTACGACCATCGGATACCGGATGGGCATAGACCCAATACTGGAATGGGGCAAGAAGTTCGGCCTTCATGGCCCTACAGGGCTTGAGCTGCTGCAGCTTAACGGCAGGGTGGACATGAGCTATGTGGCCAACCCCGAACTTATGAAGGAGCAGGAGACCAACAAGGCAAGGACAAAGATAATTTCCACACTGAAGAAGGATTACGGCCTGGAGCTGCCGAAGGAAAAATTGGATATAGTACTGGACTTTGGGGTAAACAGGCAGTATAACAAGCTATACTCATATTTGAAGGATTCAGGCCTCTTTCCTGACTCTGACGCCATGCTGGATGCTTATTATGACCTGGTGGCCACATTTGACAGGATGGAACGCTGGACGGCGGAGAAGGATACGACGCGTGCCGCCATGGGACAGAGTATAACCAAGGTGAGCCCGTTGAACATTGCCAGATATATCGCCGCCCTGGTCAATGGCGGAAAGGTCCTGGAGACCCACATCGTCAAGGAGATCAGGTCTCCGGAGGGAGAGGTCATCAAGAAGACGGAACCTGTAGTGTACAATCAGCTTGACATCAAGCAGGAATATATCGATGCGATCAAGGAAGGCATGCGAAGGGTCGTGTACCAGAGAGGCGGCCCGGGGGGCAATGGTTCAGCCGTAAGCGTGTTCAGTGACCTGGACCCTTCTATAACCCTGGGCGGCAAGACAGGTACCGCCGAGACGGTACCCAATACCAGAGAGAGAAATACAGCCTGGTTTGCGCTCTTTACTCCCTATGAGGATCCGAAGGTAGTCATGGTCATAGCAATACCCAACGGCGGCGGATCCAGCAATGCCACTCCTGTTGCCCGCAGGATGATAGAGGAGTACTATAGGCTGAAAAACGAGGAGATCCATAACGACCTTCCCGGATCCAACGACATAACTCCTTGATAAAAATAGAGGACTTTGTGCTATTTTGTAGAAATATATCTGTAATATTCAAAATGACAACGGGGGTTTAGTGCATGACTGAAAAGCCGGTGCTGTTCAAAGGCACCAGGAACGGGCTTAGCATATACACAGACAGCAAGGCGGACATTTCAGCCATAAAAGGCGCGCTGGAGAAAAAGCTCCAGGAGAGCAGGCATTTCTTCAACGGCACCACGGTCAACCTGATCTTTACCGGCAGGGTGTTCAGCGAGCAGGAACAGCAGGATCTGATCGAAATATCATCACGATATATAACTGTAGGCTCATTTGAGTTCAAAGGTCCGGAAAGCCAGCCGGTTCAGGATGACCATCGGGCGGTGGATCCCTTCGAATCCTTCAATGGGTCCGAAGAAGGCATGACCAGATTCATACGGGGCACTGTCAGGAACGGACAGCGGATACTATATAACGGCAATATAGTGATCCTGGGGGATGTAAATCCCGGAGCGGAGATCATCGCCGAGGGCAACATACTGATACTGGGTACGATCAGGGGGATGGCCCATGCAGGCGCGGCAGGCGATACCAAAGCCGTAGTAGCGGCTTTTTGCCTGCAGCCCACCCAGCTCAGGATAGCGGGTTGCATAGCCAGGGCCCCCGAGGGCGAGGCGGAGAAGCCCCAATATCCTGAGATCGCCTACATAAAGAACAATCAACTGGTCATAGAGCCGTATCTGCCCGGCAAGGGCAAATGATAAACCATGTCTTGGACACTTTATACTATAGGGGGAAATGCTATGGGAGAAGTAATCGTAATCACATCTGGAAAAGGCGGAGTAGGCAAGACAACTACTACTGCCAATATCGGGACTGCCCTTGCCCTGGAGGGAAAAAAGGTAGTGCTGGTTGATGCGGATATCGGACTGAGGAATCTGGATATCGTGCTTGGATTGGAAAACAGGATCGTTTACGACCTGGTGGATGTCATAGAAAAAACCTGCAGGCTCAAGCAGGCATTGGTCAGGGACAAGCGTTTCGAGGGCCTGTACCTGCTGCCGGCCGCTCAGACAAGGGATAAAAATGCTGTGTCGCCTGAGCAGATGCAGCAATTATGTGAAGAGCTCAAGCAGGAATTCGACTATGTGCTGATCGACTGCCCGGCAGGGATAGAGCAGGGCTTCAAGAACGCAGTGGCCGGCGCTGATAAGGCTATCATAGTTACGGTGCCAGAGGTTTCGGCTGTCAGGGACGCCGACAGGATCATTGGCTTGCTGGCTTCCAGCGAGCTGCCGGATCCCAAGCTTGTCATCAACAGGGTCAGGACAGATATGGTCAAACGCGGTGACATGATCAACATCGACGATACCCTGGATATCCTGAGTATAGATCTGATCGGAGTAGTGCCCGATGACGAGAAGATCATAGTTTCCAGCAACAGGGGCGAGCCTGTGGTGGCAGAGACATCATCCCCGGCCGGGAAAGCCTTCAGGAATATCGCCAAAAGGATCCTTGGTGAAAATATTCCATACCATGAGCTGGAGGTCGAGGAAACCTTCATGGAAAGACTACGCAAGCTCTTTTCGTCCAGAAAAAGCACCAGAAGCTTATAAAGGGGTGAATTCAAGTGATGGACTTTTTTAAATTCTTCGGCAAGGACGACAACACCAGCAAGGATATAGCCAAGGAGCGTTTAAAGCTGGTGCTGATTCATGACCGGGCAAATGTTTCACCCAAGTTTCTGGAGATGATAAAGGGGGATATCATAAAGGTCATCTCCAACTATATGGAGATCGAGGAAAAGGGCTTTGATATACGCCTGTCCCGTATAGAAAAGGATGATGACACCTATGCTTCAGCCCTTATTGCTAACATCCCTATAAAGAAAATGAAGAACATCGGAAAAAACAACGGATAAAAAAGAGGTTTTACCTCTTTTTTATTTAAAATGCACTTTATGTATATGACCATGTATATATACTCAAGAATCCGGCTATATGTTATAATAAGCACGGCATTTTAAGCAGCAGGGAGGCGGGCAGATGTTCGACAAACGGATGTTTAAAAATCTTGATTATATGATAATCATCATAATCATGTTGATAGTTGGCATAGGGCTGATATCCATAGGCCTGGCCACACGCTCGCCTGTAGAGGATACGGAAGATATAACCGGGGCTTTGGAGAGCTTCAATTTCAGGCAGGTCAAGCTTCAGCTCATCTGGTTTGGCACCGGTATCATACTGATGATCATAACCGCATGTATCGACTACCACTTTCTAAGTAATGTATCGCCTTATTTATATTGGGGAGTCGTAGGCCTGCTGGTCCTGGTCATGTTTGCAGGCACCACGGGCGGCGGGGCGCAGCGCTGGATAGCGATCGGTCCTTTCAGACTCCAGCCCTCGGAGTTCACAAAGCTGGCCCTGATATTGAGCATGGCCAGGGTCATATCGAAAAGGGAGGAACAGGGGATAAACAATGTAAAGAGCCTGGCGCTCGTCGTATTTACCCTGGGTGTACCCTTTCTTCTGATCGCTGCCCAGCCGGACCTTGGGACCTCGATAGCCCTGATCGCGATAACCCTTGGCATGCTTTTCGTTGCAGGCATAAGCTATAAGCTGCTCCTGGCCGGGGGTGCGGCCATAGCAGCAGCCATACCTGCGGCCTGGTTTTTCCTCCTGAAGGAATATCAAAAAAAGAGGATCATGGTCTTTCTCAATCCGGAGCTCGATCCCCTGGGTGACGGCCTGAATGTCCTGCAATCCATCATGTCCGTTGGATCAGGCCAGATCTGGGGCCAGCTTAAAAATGGTGCCCTGTTTTCCGCCAACACCTTGAGCCAGCTCAATTACCTGCCGGCAAAGGATACGGACTTCATTTTCTCTGTTGCTGCAGAGGCCTTTGGCTTTGTCGGAGGGATCACGATCATCGCCTTGTTTTTCCTATTGATAATCAGGACGATCCGCATAGGCTCCAAGGCAGCGGACAAGCTTGGCGCATTGATCGCCATAGGTGTTGCTTCCATGACCTTGTTCCATGTGTATGAAAATATCGGGATGACCATGGGCATAATGCCTGTCACCGGTATACCGCTGCCCTTCATGAGCTACGGCGGCAGCTCGATGTGGGCCAACATGATAGCATACGGCCTGGTGCTCAACGTAGGTATGCGCCGTCAGAAACACAGATTCATAGGGGGTCAATATTGAATATCGCACTGATAGCCCATGATAAAAAGAAGGATGAAATGATCAATTTTTGCATCGCCTACCATAATATACTGAGCAGGCACAGCCTCTGCGCCACAGGGACGACGGGAAGGCTCATCGCCAATGCGACCGGACTCAAGGTCCACAGGTTTTTGTCCGGCCCCCTGGGTGGGGACCAGCAGATAGGTGCGAGGGTTGCGTACAACCAGATCGACCTTGTGATTTTCCTGCGGGATCCCTTGACTGCCCAGCCCCATGAGCCGGATGTGAATGCATTGCTGCGGCTCTGTGACGTGCACAACATCCCCCTGGCCACCAACCTGGCTTCAGCGGAGGCCATGGTCAAAGCCCTGGACCGGGGTGACCTTGACTGGCGCCTTCTGATCAGTGCAGCCCAGGATGATTGTTGACAAGGATCCTATGAAACAAGGACATGCTGACAGGCTCCTCTTTAGACAGCCAGCCTTGTATGTTAAGGCTGCTGATCCGGATGAGGAGCCTTTTTTGATGTCTGAAAATGCCGGACAACAGCAACTGAAAGGCATTGCCGCCGTCAAAGCCGCTTCGCCTTATTGAGAGATGACAAGGCATTATAGGCATTTCCGAGTCATATATGTACCGGTCGGGCAATATATTTTAACTAAGACATGCTTCGGCTTGTCTGAAGGCAGCAAACCGGGGTGATATGTATGATGGATGCCAAGCCGCCATTGATCATCAAAGGCAGGCCAATAACAAGAGAGAGGACCAGGCCGAGGCTGCAGCATGGCCATGTTCCGAGGAGCCGGAGATCCGGAAGCAGGCCTGCCTCCATAAGCCCGGCCGGAGGAACGCCCGCTCTGATCATAAAATCTGCTGCAGCAGTGATCATAGCCTTGCTGGTGCTGCTTTTCAACAGCATAAATCTGCCCTTTGCCAGGGGCGTCATCTCCCATATCAAAACCGCTCTCACCTATGAACCCAAGCTTGAAGACCTGACAGGCGGCTTGAAGTTTGTAGGCAGCCTTATACCGAGCCTTGAGTCGGTATTCGGTGAGCAGGATCCACAAAAGGCAGCCCCTGGGGACTTAAGCTTTTCAGCGCCTGTCAACGGCAAGGTGATAAGGCTTTTCAAAAATGAAGGCGGCGCCGGTGACAAGAACAGCGGTATAGATATACTGGCAGAGGGCAGTGCGGATTTCTACACCTGTGAAGACGGAAAGGTCGCAGCCATTGAGGAGGATGAGACCTACGGCAAGTCTTTGTGGCTGGATCATGGGAACGGCGTATTCTCATTCTACGGAGGCGTGGATGAGCTCATTGTTGAAGAAGGACAGAAGGTAAAGCGGGGAAGCAGGCTGGGCAAAATCGCTTCTGTTGGTGATGACAGGTATATTTTGCACTTTGAGATATGGATCGGCAACGATCCTGTGGACCCCCTGGAGGTAATTCGGGAAGAGAGCAGAGTTACTGAAAAAAAGGGTGTGTAGGATATATGCGCATAGCGAGTATCTTCGGTGTTGACATACGGGTCAGCAGGTTTCTCCTTGTACTTGTGGCAGCTTTGATCATAACCGGATACGGCGGTAAACTAACCGCTGTTTTTTTAGTCTTTTGCGTACACGAAGCGGCCCATGTTATCATGGCGCGGCTATTGGGCAAAAGGGTCAAGGAAATCGAGCTGCTGCCCTTTGGAGGGGCGGTACACATCCAAAGCATATTTGAACTCAACCCTGCCCATGAGATCACAATATCCCTTGCAGGGCCCCTGGCCAACATAGTCCTGTTGCTAGGATATTTTGGCCTGGCAAAGTTAGGCTGGATCAGTGAAGGGCCCGGGCAGGACTTTGTGAACATAAACCTAATGCTTGCAGGCTTCAACCTCCTGCCGGCCCTTCCTCTGGACGGGGGTAGGATAATCAGGGCTGCGCTGGCACAGACCTGGGGGATCGACCGGGCCACTAAGGCTGCCTCCTGGGCCGGGGTGGTGCTGGCTGTACTTGTTTTCACCGCAGGCTTGTATAGCTTGCTGTTTTATAGGGTGGTGTACTATTCCCTCTTCATGTTGTCAGGCTTCCTCCTGTATTCAGCCCTCAAGGAAAGGCGCACTGCAGCCTATATCCTGCTCAGGGACATCACCTATAAAAAGGAGTCGCTGCTCAAGGAGGGCAGCATGTCGATAAGAGACATCGCCATATTGTACAATCTGCAGCTCAAGGATGTGGTAAAGCGCTTTGTGCCTCACAGGTACCATTATATACAGGTCATGGACGAACAGTTCAGGGAACTGGGGGAACTCAGCGAAAGCCAGGTCATAAACGGGCTTTTGGATCACGGAGCCCATATCCAGATCGGCAGGCTGCTTAAAAAAATGAACCCTTGAACACTTAATTTTGCAATTCGCTCCGGGAGAATATATACTATATAAGGATAAAACCAACATAGGAAAAAATGACCGAGGAGGCAGGGCGTGAATAAAGGGCAAATCGATAGGTTGATCGGACAAGTCAGCAAGCCCGTAAGATATATGGGCAACGAGTATAATATGGTGGAAAAGGATCCTGCAAGTGTGGAGATACGCTTTGCATTCGCATTCCCCGATGTATATGAGATAGGCATGTCCCATCTGGGCATGAAGATACTATACCATCTCATGAATGAGCGTGAGGACACATACTGTGAGAGAGTATTTGCACCCTGGCCGGACATGGAGACAAAAATGCGCGAAGCAAATCTGCCGCTGTTTGCGCTGGAGACCAAGGATCCCGTGTCCGAGTTTGATTTTCTGGGCTTTACGCTCCAATATGAGCTGAGCTATACAAACGTGCTCAACATGCTTGATCTGGCCCGCATACCCTTGCTGGCCAGGGACAGGACCCTCGACGACCCCTTTGTCATAGCAGGCGGTCCCTGTGCATTCAACTGTGAGCCCCTTGCTGATTTTCTGGATCTGGTGGCTCTTGGCGAAGGAGAAGAGCTGATAGGTGACCTCCTGGATGTCTATAAGCAATGGAAAAGCGAAGGCGGCGACAGAGACGCATTTTTGCTTAGGGCAGCCCGGATACCGGGCATATATGTACCGAAGTTTTACGATGTGGAGTATATGGACGACGGGCGGGTCAAGGCAGTCACACCCAACAGGGATGGGGTGCCTTCCCGCGTAGTCAAGCGGGTGGTAAAGGATCTGGACAGAGTATATTTTCCCGATAGGATCATCGTGCCCTTCATGGACATTGTCCACGACAGGATCATGCTGGAGATCTTCAGGGGCTGCACCAAAGGCTGCCGATTCTGCCAGGCCGGCATGATCTACCGCCCCGTCAGGGAAAGGTCTCTGGAGACCCTTCTGGACCTTGCGGACAAGCTGATCAGGAGTACGGGGTATGAGGAAATATCATTGTCCTCCTTAAGCACCGGCGACTATTCAAGGCTCGAGGACCTGGTCCGTGACCTAATGGCGCGTCATTGGTCAGAGAGGGTTTCCCTGTCACTGCCGTCCCTGCGTTTGGATTCATTTGCCAGGGAGTATATAGAGCAAGTGCAGCGGGTCAAGAAGACCGGCCTGACCTTTGCGCCGGAGGCGGGCACCCAGCGCCTGCGCAACGTCATCAACAAGGGCATTACCCAGGAGGACCTGAGCCGGAGCCTGACCGATGCCTTTGGCTCAGGCTGGAACAACGTCAAGCTCTATTTCATGATAGGCCTGCCTACGGAGACGACAGAAGATCTGGAGGGGATCGCTTACCTGGCCAGGATGGCGGTTGACTGCTATTATGGTGTAGAAAAGAACAAAAGGGAAAAGGGGCTGAAGATCACGATCAGCACCTCATCCTTCGTACCAAAGCCCTTTACCCCCTTCCAATGGGAGCCTCAGGATACGATAGAGGAGCTCAGGGAGAAGCAGCATATGCTGCAAAAGCTTCTTAAGCTCAAGCATGTGGATTACAGCTGGCATGACCCGGAGACCAGCTTCCTGGAGGCAGTCATGGCCAGGGGCGACAGGCGGATTGGGCAGGTGATGCTCACCGCCTGGCAGAATGGTGCCAGGTTCGACAGCTGGGCCGAGCACTTCAGCCTTGGCCGCTGGATGGACGCATTCACCGAATGCGGGCTGGACCCGTACTTCTACGCATACCGCAAACGCGACCGGGACGAGGTCTTGCCCTGGGACCATATTGATACAGGGGTCTCAAAGGCCTTCCTGTGGAGTGAGTACATGAAAGCCCTCAACGAAGAGACGACACCGGACTGCCGATTAAGCTGCACAGGGTGTGGTGTCAGAAGGCTGGGAGAGGGGTTGTGCTGATGCGGGTCTTACTGGAATATATGATAGGGGACAGGGTCAGGTTCATATCCCATCTTGACTTTATGCGTACTATACAGCGGACGATAAGAAGGGCGGGCATACCGGTCGCATATTCCGAAGGCTTCAATCCCCATCCGAAGCTTTCCTTCGGGTTGCCTCTGCCGGTAGGGGTCACAAGCAGCGCAGAATATATGGATATAATACTAAGCAGCCCCATGGATACTGAGGAAACCAAAGATTTGCTCAATACCCACCTGCCCAGAGGCATAGCCGTGACTGCAGCAGTCGGGATAAGCCCCTCTGCGCCTTCACTGATGAGCCTGATCAAGCGGGCTGATTACAGGATCACTCTGGATACTGCCCTGCCCGGGCTGGAATCAGGGATACAGAGCTTTTTGCAGCAGGCAGAGATACCCTATGACAAGCCGGGGAAAAAGGGCGTCAACAGGATAAACATACGCGACTCGGTATTCAGTGTAGAGGCCGGCAGGGATGCCAGGAGGGAGATCCTGGTCTCCATGAAGACCGGTGGCAGCAGCAGCGTTAAGCCAGAGGTCATCGCAGAGAAGATAGCGGAGCTCGCAGGGGTGGAGGCTCACGTAAAGATGGAGCTGACCATCCACAGGACCGGGCTCTATATGCACTACGACGGCCGGTGGGTCACTCCTCTGATGCTTAAGGAGGGCTAGGATGGGAGTAGACAGGAAGATAATCATCGACAATCAAAGGACTCAGACCCGGGTAGCCGTGCTTGAAAATGATGAGCTGGCGGAAATATATATAGAGGATGTCGATAACAGGAGGATCGCAGGAAACATATACAGGGGAAGGGTCGCAAACGTATTGCCCGGCATGCAGGCCGCCTTTATAGATATAGGCCTGGAAAAGAACGCCTTTTTATACATAGAGGACATATGCGCTGCAAGGGACTGTCATATCGAAGATGTCCTCAGGGAAGGCCAGGAGCTGACGGTCCAGGTATACAAGGAGCCAATTGGCACAAAGGGTGCCAGGGTCACGACCAATTTCGCCCTGCCCGGCAATTTTGTTATCCTCCTGCCCGGAGCCGACTATATCGGGGTGTCCAAAAAGATTGAGGACGAAGCTGAAAGGCAGCGGCTCAAAAGCCTTGCAGAGAGTGTCAGGCCGTCCAATGCCGGCCTGATAGTGAGGACTGCTGCCAGAGGGAAGGATATAGAGGCATTTGCCCATGAGGTTGATTTATTGGAGAGGCTTTGGGCTAAAATAAGGAATGATGAGCATAAAACCAGGGTGCCCGGTTTGCTGTACAAGGATGAGAACCTGATATACCGGACATTGAGGGATATGTATGCCCAGGATATAAGCAGGCTCGTTATCAATGACTTTGACGAGTACAACAGGATCCTGGAATGGATCAGGGCGGTAGCCCCTGATTCCAAGCGCATCGTGGAGTACTTTGAGCCCGAACGTTGCGGCATATTTGAGTATTTCGGGATCGAGGACCAGATAGAAAAAGCCATGCGCAAAAAGGCATGGCTCAAAAGCGGGGGTTACATCATCATAGAGCCCACGGAAGCCCTGACGGTGATAGATGTCAACACAGGCAAGTATGTCGGTGGTGCCGATCTTGAGGATACGGTACTCAGGACCAACCTGGAGGCAGCCGATGAGATCGCGTCACAGATCAGGCTCAGGGACATCGGTGGCATAATCATAATAGATTTCATAGACATGGAAAAGCACGACCACCGGCAAATGGTCATCGATGCCCTGAAGGCGGCCCTTAAGCGGGATAGGACCAAGACCAACGTGTTGGGCTTCACCGGGCTGGGCCTGGTGGAGATGACCAGGAAAAAGGCCAGGGACAAGCTCTCCGCATCCCTGCTCAAGCCCTGCCCGCATTGCGGCGGTACCGGCCGGGTATACCTGCACAGGGCCGACCTGGTAGAGGACAGCGTCTGATTGCAGATTTATTGGGGTTTTTGTTGACAATATCAAGTGGGTTGTGCTACAATGACTTCTGTGTGAGCCGCTCGGATCTGGTCGTAAAGCCCCCAGGGGGTACCAAAATCCGGCGAGACTGGTTAGAGGAGGTGCTTTATCTATGTATGCTGTTATCAGAACCGGAGGCAAGCAGTACAGGGTCCAGGAAGGAGATGTCCTGACCGTTGAGAAGCTGGATGCCCAGGAGGGTTCGACCGTAACCTTTGACGAGGTGTTGGCGCTTAGCACCAATGACGGTTTCAAGGCAGGCACACCGGTCGTTGAGGGTGCTGCTGTTGAAGCCAAGGTTGTCGGCCATGGCAAGGGCAAGAAAATAATCGTGTTCAAATACAAGCCCAAAAAGAATTACCGCAGGACACAAGGACACCGGCAGCCCTATACAAAGGTCCAGATCACCAGGATAATCGGTTAGAGCTGTTGGATATGATCGATATAATCATTGAACGCGACAGCAAGGCATTCATCAGGAGGTTTACAGTAAAAGGCCATGCAGGCTATGATGAGGCCGGCAAGGACATCGTATGTGCAGCTGTTTCAGCAGTAGCACAAACAGCAGTGCTGGGTCTCATCGAGGTAGCGCATGCAAGGCCTCTGTACAAGCAAAAAGACGGATTTCTGAGCTGTGAGCTTCCGGATGATATCGCGGAAGAGAGCAGGGTGGCAGCGGGTGCGATACTCGATACGATGGCTGCCGGGCTCAAAAGCATAGGATACGACTATAAGGATTTTATCTCCATTATCGAAAGGGAGGTGGAGTAGATGTTCAGGATCGATTTGCAGCTGTTTGCATCGAAAAAGGGTGTGGGAAGCACCAAAAACGGACGTGACAGCGAATCAAAGCGTCTGGGCGTTAAAAGAGCCGACGGACAGTTTGTACTGGCAGGGAATATTTTGGTTAGACAGAGAGGTACTAAAATACATCCCGGGATCAATGTTGGTATCGGGTCAGACGATACACTGTTTGCAATGGCTGACGGTGTCGTAAGATTCGAGCGCAAGGGTAAGGACAAGAAGCAGGTAAGTGTTTACCCGAACGGACACCAGGTAGCATTACAGTAACAAGATCAAAACTCACTGCCACAGGCAGTGGGTTTTTTTGTGGATCCCTGCAAAGCATGATCTATGTTTGAATTGCATCAAAACAAGGAATATTGAAAATATGGGTCAGTGATGATACTAAATAGCGACAGGTGATTTTGTTGTTTGTAGATGTGGCAAGGATATATGTCAAGGCGGGAGACGGCGGGGACGGTGCCGTATCCTTCCGGCGTGAAAAGTATATACCGGCAGGAGGCCCTGACGGCGGGGACGGCGGAGACGGCGGCGATATCGTGTTCGTTGCCAGCGAGGACCTCCATACCCTCATGGACTTCCGCTACAAAAAGAAGTTCGTGGCCGGAAACGGCGAGAACGGCCGGGGTAACAAGATGTTCGGCAAAAGGGGAGAGGATCTGATAATCAAGGTACCTCCCGGAACCGTCATACGTGATGAGGATACAGGCCTGGTGCTGGCCGACCTAAGGGAACCCGGCCAGCGTAAGGTGATAGCCCGGGGCGGGCGGGGCGGCAAGGGTAATGTGCATTTTGCCACGCCGACCAGGCAGGCCCCCAAATTCGCCCGGCAAGGCCAGAAGGGGCAGGAGCGCAAGCTCGTGCTGGAGCTCAAATCCATAGCTGACGTAGGGCTTGTAGGCTTCCCCAATGTGGGCAAGTCGACCATATTGTCCATTTTATCCTCGGCCCGGCCCAAGATAGCCGACTATCACTTTACGACCCTCAAACCGAACCTGGGCGTGGTCAGGGTAAGAAACGAAAAATCCTTCATAATGGCTGACATACCGGGCATCATAGAAGGGGCTCACAAGGGAGTCGGTCTGGGCCTTGAGTTCCTAAGGCATATCGAGAGGACCCGGCTGCTGATCCATGTGCTGGACATATCCGGCTCGGAAGGCCGTGACCCGGTCGAAGACTTCAACCTTATAAACACGGAGCTTAAAAGCTACAGCGAAAAGCTGGCTGCCAGGCCGCAGATAATCGCTGCCAACAAGATGGACGTGACAGGAGCGGAGGAGAACCTGAAAAGAGTAAGGGATGCCCTGGAGCCGGCAGGCTATAAGGTATTTCCCGTATCAGCCGCCCAGGCCAGGGGCTTTGAACCCTTGCTCGATGAAGTGATCAGGATGCTGTCTGAGCTGCCGGAGCCGGAGCCCATCGAAGAAGAAGCGGATCCTGATTTCCTCGCGGACAGGATCGCGGGAGAACCCTTCAATATCACAAGGGATGAGGATGAATTCGTGGTATCGGGCCCGGCTGTAGATAAACTCCTTGGGATGGTCAACCTGGATGACTATGAATCCCTTCAGTACTTCCAAAGGATGCTCAGAAGGCTGGGGATCATCGATGCCTTGCGGGATGCCGGCATTCGGGACGGGGACAGCGTAAGGCTGAACGATTTCTCCTTCGAGTTCATTGAATGATGCAGGTCTGGTATATGCTGAGGCAAGGCCGATCATTTCGGACTATAAAAATGAAAGGTGATATGATGCTGACAAGCAAACAAAGAAGCTATTTGCGCAGTCTGGCAAATAGCCATGATTCCATATTTCAGATAGGGAAGGGCGGCATAACCCCCGCTTTTGTGAAGCAGGTGGATGAAGCCCTTGAAGCCAGAGAGCTGGTCAAGATCCACGTGCTGGAAAGTGCCGGGCTCACAGCCCGTGAGGCATGCGACGAGCTCTCTGAAAAGACCGGAGCCGAAGGTGTACAGGTCATCGGCAGCAGGTTCGTCATATACAGAAAGTCCAGGGAAAACCCGAGGATAACCCTGCCTTAAGACTCTTTTACGAGGGAGCCACCCGTCAGCTCCGACAAGGCTTCCGGTGAGCCGCCTCTGCTGCTTTCCTGCCTCAGGCCATACAGCCTGGTGAACAAAGCCATCAGTGCAAATACGGCAGCGAAGATGAGATAATAGGTCCTGTATGCCCCGACTACCATGGCTGCCAGCATGAAGAAAAGCGCATACCTGAGATAGCTCACAGCTCTCCTTGGAGCCAATATCTCCTTTCTGAGCCTGGAGTAATCGCGGCGGCCGGCTTTCATCATCCTGTCTATCTGGATATCAATGGCGCTGTCATCGGGGAACATGCCGGCCTGCTCCATCATGTCGAGCAGGTCTTCCTTGCCAAGGAGATAAAGCTTCAGGTTTTTGACCGAGGCTGCATATTCCCGGCATTCTTCGCTGTATTCACCGGACGTGAGGAATATTGCATCGTTGCACCCTGTTTTTATGGCCTTTTGTATAAAGGAAGCAAGCATCCGGGCGGACACCCCGTCACCAAAGCGGTCATTGAAGTAGCCAATGGCGGTCCTGCGGCCATTGACCCTGGTTTCCATGAAGCCCAGCCTTGCCTTGATGCTGCCTGCACCGGGCAGGCGGAGCACCAGCTTGAGGATCTCCCACTTGAACTCTTCAGGCCCAAGCCTGATCAGCTTGGCGTATACATATTCCCTGGCTGCCTGCTCCCTTTTTTCCTGGCGTTTTTGCTTAAGCAGCCTTCTTTTGTAAAGCCACCAGGCCAGGTCCAGGAGAAGGGACAGCAAGGCTGCGAGCAGCAGGGAAGCCTGCAAACGCCCGGTCCTGTGCATGAACCAGAGATAGCTGAAAATAAATGCCATCAAGTTGAAAAATATGATATTGAGAACCTTTCCTGCCAGTGAAGGGGTGGCATTGCCATTGAGATAGAAGCTGTTGAGCCTGTATCGTTCATACATTTCCTCCGCTTTATTTCCGATCCTGCGAAACAGGTGCTTCAGCATTCAGGATCCACCTCCCAAAAGTACATTGCAGGTAGATTCTTGACATATTTCATGTATTTTAAACATTCCGGCCTGTTCCGGGCGCGCAAAATATATGTACAATATAAAAATATGTGTATAATATATATTGACGGCAATATAAGGAGGAAGGCGATGGGAGACCGCAGACGGCTGGGCATAATGGGCGGGACCTTTGACCCCGTTCATCTCGGGCACCTTATGGCTGCAGAGGCTGCCAGGGAAAGCCTGCAGCTTGACCATGTACTTTTCATACCCACCGGGGAGCCGCCCCATAAACGGCAAAGGACCCTGGCACCCGCAGATGACCGGGTAATGATGCTTAGGCTGGCCACAGGCAGCAATCAGTACTTTTCTGTGGACACGATCGAAATTGACCGCCCGGGTGCTACCTATACCGTGGATACCCTGTTGCAGCTCAGGGAAAGATACACCGACAGCCCGGAGCTATATTTCATAGTTGGCGGAGATACCTTGATGGAGCTGAAGTTCTGGAAGAGCTTTGAACTGGTTGCCCGGCTGTGCGCCTTTGCGGTGTATCCCAGGCCCGGGGTCAGTGATGAGCGGCTCAAAGCCGAGGCGGGATCTCTGAAAGCAAGGTATGATGCAAGGATAAGCTTTATCCAGGGGCCAATGGCCGATATTTCGTCCAGTGAAATACGCAGCAGGGCGGCACAAGGCGCCAGCATCAAGTATCTGGTGCCCGAGCCGGTAGAAAGCTATATTGCACAGAAGCAACTGTACAGGGGAGTTATCATAGATGACGAAAACAGAATGCTTGCGTATTCTCAGCACCCTGATCGATGAAAGCAGGCTCGAACATTCGGTAAATGTATCAGTATGCGCACGGGATCTGGCGCTAAAGTATGGGGCGGATACCGGGAAGGCGGAGCTGACCGGCTTGATACATGACTGCGCCAAATGCCTGACATATGATAAAATGCTGGAGTTGTGCAAAAAATACGATCTAAAGACCGATGAGATATCAAAAACGAGCAGGGCCCTGCTTCACGGCCCCCTGGGCGCCTGCCTGGCCAGGGACCTGTTCGGCATCGACGATGATGAGATACTGAGCGCCATAGCCTGCCATACCACAGGTAAAAAAGGCATGAACCTGCTTGACAAGGTCGTTTGCCTGGCTGACTATATAGAACCGCTTCGCCGTTTTGACGGCGTGGAGGAGATAAGGCAGCTAGCCTTTACCGATATAGACCTGGCGCTGTTAAAGGCTTTGGAAATCTCGATCGTCCATGTCATAAACAGCGGCTTACTGCTCCACCCGGCAACGGTCGAGGCAAGGAATGAGCTGCTTTCCCTGGTAAGGGACAAACGGTGATCATATAAAGGAGGAAGCCTATTGAACAACCCGAGGAGTTTAGCAGAGGAAATAGCCAACATACTTGATGAGAAAAAAGCCGGCGATGTCGTCATACTTGACATAAGCAGGCTGACCGTAGTGGCTGATTATTTTGTTATAGCTTCCGGCCGGTCCGAGATCCAGGTCAAGGCCTTGTATGACGAGCTGGACAGGCGGATGGCTGAAGCGGGAGTGGCAGCCCGTCACGTAGACGGGGCCCAGAGCGGCCGCTGGATCGCGGTCGATTATGGGGACGTCATAGTACACATCTTCCACCATGAGGAGAGGGCATTTTACAACCTGGAAAGGCTGTGGGCGGACGCCCGGCATCAGAAGCTGTCCAGCGAGCCCCAATAATGAAAAAAGGATGGCCGACCATCCTTTTTTTATATTGTGTTCCTTGTGGCTGATGAAGGACCTTATCTATAGAAGTAATAGTATCTGCGCCTTCTGCGCCTGAGCCTGGCGATAGTCATCCTGTAGAGCATATAGGCGCTTATTATGCATGCAGCCATGACCAGGTAGTTGATCAGTCTTATCCCGCCTGGAGTCGCAGTATCGACCGGCACCGGCGCTTTCACATCCCGGGATGCTGCCAGCGGGGACTGGCCCAGCAGCTCTCCGTTCAGCATATATTTCAGGCTGCCGACTACCTGGCCCTTTTTTACAGGAGCTTTCAGCCTTGGCAGGCTGCCCTGATCGTATGTGACCAGGTCCTCGTCCCACTCAAGTATCCGCTCGATGCCGGCCAGGTCAGCCTTTGAAACAACTACTTCCATGGTTTCGCCGGTAATCTCAACAGCCAGGCTGCCCCAATCGTCGGCTGCATAGTTTTCAACAGGAAGCGTCTCAGCGATGCTTCCTTTTTTAAATAGCTCCACACGCACGAAGTTGTTGAAGCCATACTCCAGTAGGCCCCTTGACTCGCCCCACTGGTGGTCGGAGGCACTTTTCATAACTACCGAGACCAGCTCCATGCCATCCTTTGAAGCGGAAGCCACCAGACAACTGCCTGCCTCGCCTGTATAGCCTGTTTTGACTCCTGTGGCGTACTCGTAGTATTCCTTGTTGTTTTGATGGATCAGCTTGTTGGTGTTGACCCAGTAACGGGGATTTCCATTTTCCAAGACTGCCGATCTCATCGTCGTGGTTGCTATGACCTTGCGGAAAATATCCAGCTTGAGCGCTTCACGCGCGATCATGGCCATGTCGTAGGGGGTCGAGTAATGGTCAGGATCATGGTAGCCGTGGGCATTGACGAAGTTTGAGTCCAGCGCGCCTGCCTGCCTGGCCCGCGCGTTCATCAGGCGGCTGAAATAGGCAAGAGCATCGCTCACAGAAAGGTCATCGCCGCCGACCTTCCTTGCTATATACACGGCTATGGTATTGGCCGCATCGTTGCCGGAGCTCAGCAGCAGGCCATAGAGCAGGTGTTCGAGGGTCATCCTTTCGCCTGGGAGAAGACCTGCCTTTGAACTGTCCCAGGGGATCATGTTTACCTCTTCTCCGACAGTCACCGTGTCCTGAAGGTCTCCGAGCTCGATAGCCAGCATGGCTGTCAGGATCTTTGTCGTACTTGCAGGATAAAGCTTTTCATCAGGATTTTTTCCGTAGAGCACCTTGCCTGTAGTCAGCTCAATAAGTATCGCGCCTTTTGCAGTCAGCGAAGGAGGTTCGCCTGCATATACGGACTGGGATACGGTAATCACCGGGCTGATTGATAGTAAAATGAGTATTATTATGGTTGCTGCAATATACTTCTTCATATTACACCTCTGTATAGCGTGCTTTATGCATTGGTATGTCAGCTTGGATATCACCCGGCTTGTGCTGCAATAGCTATTATACCACATGGATACGGCCTGTTCAGCCCATTCTATGCAAAAGGTCAAAATTGCACAAAATTCCCATAAAGTTTCCCTCTTAAAAGAGGGAATTCAAAATTTTGGCGGAATATATAATTTAATATAGCAAAGGGGGTGATTTGCCATGTTTCACCTTGACCGTATACAGCAGCGGCTTTTTATCGCTATGGCCCTGATCATTGCAGTCCTGTCTGGCATACTGATATACGACAACAATCTTGCAGGCCCTGATATCAGGCCGGTGGCGGATCCCACAGGCTCACCGGAGCCTTCCGTAAGCGTCACGGCACAACCGAATGACAGTGTGATCAGCATTATAAAGGTATATATAACAGGCGCTGTCAGGCATCCCGGAGTGATCACCCTTGAAGAAGGGGACCGGCTGGCTGATGCCATAGAGCTCGCAGGCGGAGCGCTGCCGGATGCGGACCTGGATCGGGTCAACCTGGCACAGAGGGTCAGGGACGAAGGTATGTATCATATACCTAAGGTAGGCGAGGAAGCCACCCCGATAGTCACCGAGCATCCGGGTGCCGGCGGCAATAACGGGACCGGCTCCGGCTCCGGTAAGGTGAACATAAACACAGCGGACCAAAAGACCCTTGAGACCCTTCCCGGCATCGGACCCGTCAAAGCCCGGAATATAATAAAATACAGGGAAGAAAACGGCCCCTTCAAAAGCATAGAGGAGATCATGAACGTGTCCGGAATAGGCGAAAAAACCTTTGAAGGGTTGAAGGACATGATATGCACAAGCTAGGTATATATCTATCATCCGGTATGCGACCGCTGAATTACGGGTAAAATTGATTTTGAAGCCCTGGTATGATAAAATATAACCAAAATTCGGAAAGGGTAATGCGGCCTATGGACAAGAGGTTATTGATAGTAGATGACGAGCCATCCATAGTAAAGGGCTTGACATTCAGCCTGAAGCAGGACGGGTATGCGATAGATGCGGCATATGACGGAGAAGAAGCACTTGAGATGTTCAACAACAACCATTATGACCTGGTCATCCTGGACGTGATGCTGCCCAAGCTGAACGGCCTGACCGTGCTGCAGCGGATCCGTGAGCGGTCGAACGTGCCTGTGATAATGCTTACGGCCAAAGGCGAGGATATGGACAAGATACTTGGCCTGGACTACGGAGCGGACGATTATATCACCAAGCCTTTCAACATACTGGAGCTGAAAGCCAGGATAAAGGCCTTGTTCCGGCGCATGAACGGCACGAGCAGCGAGAGCATAATCAGGATCAAGAACATGGCACTGAACGTGGAAAACAGGAGCGTAACGGTGGACGGCAAGGAAATAGAGTTGACTGCCAAGGAGTTTGATTTGCTCCAGCTGTTCGCGAAAAATCCCGGGAAGGTATACAGCCGTGAGAACCTCCTTGAAACAGTATGGAAGTACGACTATCTGGGGGACCTGCGTACTGTCGACGTACATATCAGAAGGCTGAGGGAAAAGATAGAGAAGGACCCCGGACGTCCGGACTACATACTTACAAAATGGGGAGTTGGATATTACTTTGCGGATAAATAAGCGCATTTTTTCCAGTCTTCGCTGGAAAATCGCAGTTGCTTATCTGATAGTAACCGGAGTCGGCTTCTTTGTTATCGATGCTTCGATCATGCAGATACTTGAGAAGGACTATATCGATGAAAAAAGCAAGTCATTTCAGCTCTATGCCCTGCAGACAGCACAGACCATAGCCAACAGTTACTATGATAAGGATCCCGACATATATTATGAGATAAGGGGCTTAGGTGAGGAGTACAGCCGTATAGAGGGTGAATCGACTCGTATCCTGGTGCTTAACAGAAACGGCGTGGTTGAATATGACTCCTTCCAAAGCGTGAGCCTGCTAAGACGGGATCTTAAAAGCGACTACCCCGAGATAGTAAGCGTTCTCAAGGGTGATTTCGTACCGGCCAGGGATCTATACATATATACCGGCAACCCTCCGGAAAGAAAAAGGGTGATGTACTCATACGCGCCGATCATCCATCATTCCGACGGCATCATAGGCATGGTCCTGATTTCCACTTCCCTTGAGAATATCGATGCCCTGCTCGGTGAGATAAGCAGGCTGTACAGGATATACTCCGCTGCGATCAGTCTGGCGGTGATCCTGATAAGTATCGCTATCTCAGGCTTAATCACCCAGCCTATCAAGGAACTGACGGACAGCATAACGAAGATGAGCCAGGGGCATCTGAACCAACGGATAAAAATACACGGCAGCCATGAGCTCAGGCAGCTGGGGACAGCGTTCAACATCATGAGCGAGAAGCTTGAGAATCTGGACAACGCCCGCAATGAGTTCGTTTCAAACGCGTCTCATGAGCTCAAGACACCCTTGAGCGCCATGAAGGTGCTGATCGAGTCCCTGCTCCACATGGATATGGATGATCCCGGGATCTACAAGGAGTTTCTGGCTGATATCAACTTTGAGATAGACAGGCTTAATGCAATAATCACAGACCTCCTGACCCTGGTCCAGCTGGACAAGAACGTGGGAAGCACACTACAGAAAATGGAATCGGTGGAGCTGACCGAGCTGACCAGGCGGACGGTCAGAAACCTGCAGCTGCTGGCTGAACAAAAAAGGATCACCATGGAGCTTTACAGTGATGAAGACGTTGTTGTTGAAGGTGACGGCGTAAAGCTGCAGCAGGTGATATCCAACCTGGTGGACAATGCGATCAAGTACACTCCCGAGGGCGGACGGGTGACCATCAGCATCAGCAAGTCACCGGAGTTTGCCATAGTGAAGATCAGCGATACCGGCATCGGCATCCCTGCAGAATACTTGAGTAAGATCTTCGACAGATTCTTCAGGGTCGACAAGGCAAGGTCCAGGAGCACAGGAGGTACCGGACTTGGCTTGTCAATAGCCAATCGCATAGTGCTGATGCATGGCGGGTATATAAGAGTAACAAGCGAGGAAGGCAAGGGATCGACCTTCCAGGTTGAGCTGCCATACAAGCAATGATGGGTGTATTCATCTTTTTGTTAATATTGCTTAACTATTTCGTAAAATTATTAGTCTATAATTTTACCAAGAAGGGCAGGTGGGATATATCAAAAAGTTAACAGTGATAACAGCTGCAGTGCTGTTGGCAGTTGCGCTGACAGGATGCTCCATGCTGTCAGGGCAGCGGAGCAATGACAGAAAATCGCCAGGTCCCAACAGCCCTGTTCCTATCGATCCCAATGCCCAGTCAAACGAAACAGAGATCACTCTGTACTTCAAGCACGAGCTGGCAGATTACCTGGTTCCTGAAAAGCGGACAGTGGTCCAGGAAAATCAGTCTATAGAGCATCTGATAGTGGAAGAGCTGCTGAAAGGTCCGAAGAAACACGAAAGGCGCCTGGTGATGCCGCCTGATACGGATATTATCAATGTCTCGCGCCAGGGCGACACCGTGTTTGTCAATCTGACCAACAATTTTGTAGGCAATATAAACCTTGCGGACCTGCCGGGAAAGGAAAACGTAGCCGAGGCTGACAAGCCTGCGGTCCAGGCCAATATGAAGCGCCTGGCCATATATTCCATAGTCAACTCCCTGACATACCTTGACGGGGTCAACCAGGTCAAGCTGCTGGTGGGCAACAGGCAGATGTCCTACAAGGAAATGGGGGCCGAAAGGCTGCTGCAGGATCAGGGCGGCAGTCTGACGCCGGACTCACCGATGCTGGCTATAGGAAGGAATCAAAATGCCAATCTGACTCCTTCAAGGACGGTAAGGCTCGTGATGAATGCCCTGAGGGTAGAGCCGGATTGGAATTTTATATATAAGTTTTTATCGGACAAGACGATGGATGGCAGTACCCTGCCGTCACTCGACGAGCTGAAAACGAAAATACCTTCCGTTGTGGGAGGCTTGATCGAATTTGAGGACAATCCTGTGATCGAGGAAGAATACCTGGGCAACAAGGCTTTTGTAACAGTACACTATATTAACAAGGCCGACGGTTCCAGGAAGGAAGTCAGGGAGGTCCTGACCGTAGACTATGTCGACGGTATATGGAAAGTCAGGCTGCCTGTATTTTTAAACCAATACAGGTGATAGACCTGTAGGAAAGGAGGGGCGAGATCATGAAAAGGTTTGCTATGGTTTTATGCCTGCTGCTGGTATTGGCGCTGGTCTGTTCTTGCGCGCTCAGAAAGAACACCAATCCCGAAAAGACAAGTGAAACCAATTATACGGTTGAAGAACCGGAAGAGACCGGGATCAAAAACGTTACGCAAACCCCCTTGCAGAACAACCTCAATCCGCCCCGGGTCAATGCAGCCTTGTATTTCTATGATAAGGAGCACAATGAACTTTCGCCTGAAGTGAGATCGTTTACAAAAACAAGTGACGAATACCTGATGGAGGATGTTGTCAGGAGCCTCATCAACGGCCCCAGATCTGATGTGCTGCACCCTGTCATACACCCTGAGACCAGGCTCATAAAGCTTGACAGAGCGGAAAACATTCTTACAGTCAACCTTTCCGCGGAGTTTTTAAAATCAGGAGACCTGGTTATCGCCAGGGCTGCGCTTACCAACTCCCTTGTTGAGCTTGGGATAGTCAAGTATGTAAAGCTTTATGTCGACAGCAACGAGCTGACCGATAACGGCAAAAAGGATGGCAAGGTGCTCGGTCTCCTCACCAGGTATCCCAGGAGCATACCGGAGATACTCGCCCAGGAGTCCAGGGCCGGGAGCGATGATATCAGGTATATCGACAGGGAGCTGTTTTTCCGCGACAAGGAAGGCACTTTCCTGCTTCCTGAGGTCAGGACGATCAATGTGACCAACAAGCAGTATGCCCAGGCAATAGTCGAGGAGCTGCTGAAGGGCCCTGTCAGTCTGGACCAGGGCATGTACCCCACTTTGCTCGAAGGGACCATCCTTAATAAAACAGAGACTGTGAAGGATGAGGACGGCAAAGGCATAGCCCTGTATTTCTCCAAGGAGCTGAAGACCAACTTCAAGGGCGGCACAGATGCCGAGAGGGCCCTGCTGGGATCACTGGTATACAGCCTTACCACCCTGCCTGACACAGATTTCATCAAGGTATATTATGAGACAGATCCGGGTGTATACACCGATCTTCCGATCCATTCGATATCCCTGGATCAGGGGCTTTCTATCGATGACTTCCCCGATTTCATAGGAACGCGCGTCAAGGTCTACTTCGGGGATCCGAACAGCATGCTGCTGATTCCGGAATACAGGGCAGTAGCCAGGAACGGGGGCAGCAAGGTGGATCAGATCATCGAAGTGCTTGCATCAAGCCCCATAAGTGAAGGCAGTGTTATGATAATGCCTCCGTATCTGAAAGCTGACAACTTCACGGTCCGTGTGGTCGACAGTACCGCCATAATAAACATACCACCAGCTTTCTATGAGCACCTTTCCAACAGCGATATTCTGATCCGCAATCTTTACGCGATCGTCAATTCGCTGACAGACCCTTGGAATCAGACCAGTATCAAGCAGGTCAGGTTCGTAGCGGGAGGTATAGAGGGCAACACGATAAACACAATATCACTAAACGACCCGTTTGTGATGAACGCTGCCTTGATCAAAGACACTAAATAGAAAAAAATCGATCCTCCCCCAGGGAGGATTTTTTTATTATGTGCAGGATATATAATGAAGTAGTATGCAAAGCAAAAAGCTAAGAAATGCTATTAGATGTAGGAGGTACTTAAAATGAAGAAGCCTGTGATATTTGCCCACAGGGGCGCATCTGCGTACGCGCCGGAAAACACCGGGGCAGCATTCAGAAAAGCGGTCGAGATGAAAGCAGACGGTATCGAGCTTGATGTCCATCTGACCCTGGACGGTCATATCGTAGTAATCCATGATGAGAGGGTTGACCGAACGAGCAACGGGTCAGGCTGGGTCAAGGATATGAGGCTGTCAGAGCTTAAAGAGCTGGACTTTGGCTCCTGGTTCGGCTCCGAATTCAGAGGTGAAACCATCCTGACCCTCGAGGAGGTGCTGGACCTGCTGAAGGGCTGGGACGGCATCCTGAACGTCGAGTTGAAGTCCGGGCCAATCTTTTATGAAGGCTTGGAGCAGAAGACCCTGGATGTCCTGAAGGCCTTTGGTATGACAGAACGGGCCATCATATCTTCCTTCAACCATTACAGCCTGCTCACCGTAAAGCAGATAGAGCCAGGCATCAAAACCGGGATCTTGTATATGGCCGGCCTGGTCGAGCCCTGGGATTATGCCAGAAAGGTAGGCGCCGATGCCATACATCCTTACTTTGTAAACATACAGCCGCCGATCGTACAGGGCTGCAAGGCGCATGGCATATTGATGAACCCGTTCACAGTAGACAAGCCGGAGCACATCAGGGCGCTGGCAATGGCAGGGGTCGACGGGATAATCACAAACGTTCCGGATACGGCCATAGCCGTTATATCATCACTTCAGGAACAGTAGATCCGGTGATCGAATGTATAGGGAGACTGACTGGACCGATATCAGAAAAACCTGGCTCGGCAAGCTGATATTGCTCCTTTGCATAGTGATGCTTGCAGGGGCGGTATTTGCTGCAGCCGGTTGTATGTCTGATCCGGGGGTCAGGGAACGGTTCGGCCGGGAGAACAGGCCACGAGGGCAGCAAGCCCGGGACCAGAGGATAAGGCAGATATCCAAAGCGGCCGGCTCAAACACCTTTTGTGAGGGTGTATATTTGGATGACATTGCCCTGGGGGGCATGACATATAATGAAGCAGCAAGTCTGTTCAAGCAGAAGGCTGAAGCAGAGCTTTCCAGGTACAGGCTTGAGTTCGTATACCAGGATAAAAGCTGGCAGCTTGATCATGCCCGGATAAAGGCATATATCGACTGGAAAGAGAAGCTCAACAAGCTGTACAGCCTGGGGCGGCAGGGCGCTCCCGGGCAGAGGTACTCTGCAGCCGAATCAGCCAGGCAGAAGAATGTGAAGCTGAGCACAGACCTTAAGTATGACCTGGACCTGCTCAAGGAGTATGTGCAGGCTATCGCAGACAGCCTGTACATAGAGCCCGTCAATGCGACGATCGAGTTTCGTCCCGATGAAAAGGTCAAATTTGCCAACCTCAAGCCTGAAAAGACCGGCCGAAGAGTAGACCCGGATGCCTTGCTTAAGGCTGCCATTGACCGCTTGGAAGCCATCAGGAGGGGTGATAGGGCGGACGCGATAGCTATAGAGCCTGAAGCAATTGAGCCTGAGCTTACAGTGGAGGACCTGAGCAAAGCAACTGACCTGGTTGCTTCCTTTTCCACGGACCTCCTCGACAGCACAGAAAACAGGATCCACAACATCGTCCTGTCCCTTGACAAGATCAACGGTTTCAGGCTGGATCCCGGCCAGGTCTTCTCCTTCAATGCGGTAGTAGGCTCCAGATCAAAGGAGGCCGGTTATCTGCCGGCACCGGTCATCATGCCCGATAAAAGCCTTCAGGATGACTATGGCGGAGGTGTCTGCCAGACATCGACCACCCTGTTCAACGCCGCTGCCATGGCCGGGCTTGAGATAGTTGAACGGTGGCACCACGCCTATCCGGTGTCATATGTGCCAATGGGGCTGGACGCAACGGTATATTACGGCGGGGTCGACCTCAAATTCAGAAATAACCGGGATACCCCTGTATTTATCCGGACATATCGAAGGAACAACCTGGTATGCGTAGAGATCTACGGCGAAAAACTGCCAGACAGCGGGGAATACAGGCTTGAAACCAGGCTTTTGTCAGAGGAGCCTGCGCCCGAGCCCAAACGGATCGAGGATACGGAAGGCAGGTATGTGACAGAGCCCGGCAAGAGTGTGGTCTATGTAAAGTCAAGGCCGGGGTACAGGGTGGATACATACCGGGTCTTGTACCAAAAAGGCGTAAAAGTATCCTCAGAGCTCCTGGCGACCAACTACTATAAGCCGGTCACCGGGACCATATACTACAGGCCGAAGGAACAACCATAATTTATCAGCCTATCCGGCAAAATATCCGGTATAGACTCTGTTCGGAAGGGTGAAAGGAAATGGAGCAAATCAACATCATATATCAGGGCAAGACGATCAGCGCCAGCAAGGGTACGACTGCCATTGAAGCACTATCGAATTTTTTTACGGTAGATTGCAGCCGGATCATAGCTGTGATGGTCAACAACCAGATCAGGGAGCTTAATTACAGGCTGCATGAAGATTGCGACCTGGAGCCTGTAGATATAACGACCGGGGACGGTCAGCGGATCTATATCCGCAGCCTGGTCTTTGTCTTTATAAGGGCCTGCAGGGAGGTCTTCCCGGACTGCAAGGTCTCGATCGAGCATTCCTTCGGGGGCGGCCTGTACTGCGAAGTCCACGGGGACTTTACACTTACGCCCAGGCAGGTGCATAGGATAGAGCACCAGATGAGGAAAATAGTTGAGGCCGACGAGCCTTTCGTCAAAATAGATATGCCGGTCGAAGAGGCGGGCAGGATCTTCAGGGAGATGGGCTTTGACGACAAGCTGGACCTGCTCAGATACCGGACGGAGGACAAAATATCGCTTTACAAATGCGGCTGGATGTACGACTACCTATACGGCTATATGGTTCCGTCCACGGGCTGCCTCAAAACCTTTGGGCTTAAGTTCTACCTGCCCGGTGTAGTCCTGAGGTATCCTGACAAGGAAAACCCCAGTGAGCTGGCGCCTTTTAAGGACAGCCCCAAGCTGTTCACCATCTTCCGCCAGTCTGAAAAATGGGCAAAAATCATCAATATCGAGAACATAGCCGACCTCAACAGGAGGATAGAGGAAGGCCGGGGCGGCGAGCTTATCAGGATCTGTGAAGCCCAGCATGAAAAGCAGATCGCATTTATAGCCGATGAAATAGCCCGCCAGAAGGACAGGATCAGGCTTGTGCTCATAGCAGGCCCGTCGTCCTCGGGCAAGACCACCTTTGCCCAGCGCCTGAAGATCCAGATGATGGTCAACGGGCTCCTTCCCGTGCCGATATCCATGGACAACTATTATCTGGACAGGGATGATATCCCCATGGACGACAAGGGCGAAAGGGACCTGGAATCGATCGATGCGATAGACCTGGAGCTGTTCAACGAACAGATGACCCGGCTAATCCAGGGCCAGCGGGTTGAGATCCCTACCTACAACTTCTCTCTTGGCAAAAGGGTGTATACGGGGACAGAGATCAAGGTGAATGAGGACCAGCCGATAATCGTTGAAGGCATACACGGCCTCAATGAAAAGCTGACTGAAATGATACCCAGGGAAAACAAGTACAAGATATATATCAGTGCCCTTACGCAGCTCAATATCGATGATCACAACCGGATACCGACCACGGATACAAGGCTTATCAGGCGCATGGTCAGGGACCATCAGTTCAGGGGCACATCCATAGAGGCGACCCTTGACATGTGGGCTTCCGTGAGGCGGGGCGAGGAGAAGTATATATTCCCCTTCCAGGAGTCTGCGGACATCATGCTGAATTCAGCCCTTGTATATGAGCTGGCAGTACTGAAACCATACATCCTCAGCCTGCTGGAGGATATCCCGGACGATCACAGGTATTTCCCCGAGATAAACAGGCTGAGGAAGTTCCTCAAGTACTTTGTTGACCTTGATGCCACGGATATACCTAATAACTCCATATTGAGAGAGTTCATAGGCGGCAGCTGCTTCCACGTCTAGCAGGCTGAGCCTGACATAGAATATGCTTTACTATCACAAAAGATATGTTATAATATTGGCAAAACATTTCTAACAGGCGGTGAAAACAAGTCAATGGACGATAACCCTGGCAGTAAGACTGGCAACCCAAACGCAGACAATAAGGATTGAGGCAAAAAGCCTGGCCCTGATCAGAGCCGGAGGTTTTTTGTCTTTTTATTTATGTTGTTTTGGGAGGATCAAGCCAAATGTTGATATCGTTAATAGTTTTGATAGTGCTGATACTGCTGAATGCTTTTTTTGCTGCTTCTGAAATGGCCCTTGTGTCCCTGAATGACACCAGGATAAGGCTCATGGCTGAAGAGGGCAATAAGAAGGCCATAAAACTCAGGAATCTGCTTGGCGAACCCAGCAAGTTCCTGTCCACCATCCAGATCGGGATCACGCTGGCTGGCTTGTTATCCAGCGCATTCGCATCCGAAACCTTTGCCGATACGCTGGTTGATTATATGCAGAGCCTGGGCCTGGCTGCGTCGCGTGGTCTGATAAAGCCTGTGGTAGTAGTGCTGATCACCTTGATACTATCATATTTTACACTGGTGTTCGGGGAACTGGTGCCAAAGCGGCTGGCCATGCAAAGCGCAGAGCGGCTGGCCATGCGAGTAGTCGACCCCCTGAGGTTCCTTTCGGTCATAACGGCGCCCCTTGTCAAGCTGCTCACGATTTCGACCAATTTTTTCATAAGAGTATTCGGCGGCAACCCGAATGCAGACGAGGAAGAGGTCACTGAAGAGGAGATCCGGATGATGATCGATGTCGGCGAGGAGAAGGGCACGATCGATGAAATAGAGAAGGAGTTCATCAACAATATATTCGAGTTCGATGATAAGGTAGTGTCGGACATCATGACCCACAGGACCCAGATCGCGGCCCTGCCTGTCGATGCAGACCTTGATGAGCTTATAGACCTCATCCGCAGCGAAAAGTATACAAGGATACCGGTATATGAAGATAGCATCGACAATATAATAGGCATACTCCATGTCAAGGATATAATCCAGTTCCTGGCAACAGAGGATACTGCGGGATTCGATTTGCGCAAGCTTATCCGGGAGCCTTATTTCGTACCGGAATCCAAGAAGCTGAATGAGCTGTTCCAGGAGCTCCAGCTCAAGAAGGTCCATATGGTGGTCGTCATTGATGAATATGGCGGAACTGCAGGCATCATTACGATAGAAGACCTGCTTGAGGAGATAGTCGGCAACATATTCGACGAGTATGACATAGAGGAGACCGAGTTTGAGAAGGTCGACGATTCGACATATATCTTCAACGGCTCCATAAGCCTGGACAAGGTCCAGGACCTCATAGGGATCGAACTACCCACAGATGACTATGAGACCTTGAGCGGCTTTTTGATAAGCCAGCTGGGCAAAATACCTGGTGAAGAGGAAAAACCGGTAATAGAGCTGGACAACATAGTATTCAAAGTCGAAAAGGTAGAAGAAAAACGGATCGCAAAAATAAAGGTGTGTACTGCCTGATACCAGCGAGGTATGTTATGAAGGATTTCCTATACAACTTTTTGATAGGCTTCATCATAGGGGCAAGCGGCATAGCCCCCGGGGTGAGCGGCGGGGCCTTTGCCGTCATGTTCGGTATATACGAAAGGCTGACCTACGCCATCGCCAATATTTTCAAGGAGTTCAAAAAGCAAGCCCTGTATTTTCTCCCGATAGCCCTGGGAGCTGCTTTTGGCTTTCTCAGCCTGACCAGGCTGATGGGGCACTTGTTTCAAAACTACCAGGTCCAGGTGAAATACCTCTTCATAGGCCTCATGCTCGGGACCCTTCCGTCAGTGAGAAAGCAGGCCAACAAACATGGCTTTCGGCCGGTATACTTAATCGCCTTTTTCACCACCCTGACCCTGGCTGTATTGCTGTATATCCTGAACGAGACTGCAGGACCCGGCGCAGTTGTCGAGCCCGACTTTTTTCTGCTTGCAATAAGCGGTGCTATCCTGGGCATAGGGACACTTACACCAGGCATAAGCGCTGCCTTTATCATGATGTATCTGGGGACCTATCAGCCGATAATAGATGCGGTGCCGGTATTTGATATCCCAGTGCTCCTGCCCGTAGGGATCGGCTTTGCCGTCAGCGTGGCCGCATTTGCCAAGCTTGTCACCCTGCTGTTCAAAAAGGCCTATGGGTATACCTATTACGGGATCCTGGGCTTTGTACTGGGGTCGATTGTGCTCATATTCCACGGGTTCATGCTGAAGATCGAGTATATCCTTGGAATATTGCTTCTGGCCGCAGGGTGTGCGGCATCGTACCTGCTGAGCAGGTTTGAAAAAGCGGATTAGGTGAATGTAAAAAGCCCGGGGAAACCGGGCTTTCGATTTATGGTATGTTACTGTCGTATAGCCTGATTCAACATAGCTTGTTGTTAACTGGTCGCTCTTTTAACTGGTGCCCATTAGTCTGCTGCCCTATGGCCTGCTGTCGATTTTGCTGAATAGCTTGAGTGACAGGCTGATTAGAAAGATATATACAGGTATAAGCACTATGTTTGCAGTTATACGGGGCGGGAGCAGGACTGCAACAGCCTTTCCGGACAGGATATATACCCATAGGGTATTCAGCACTGTAGATGTCAGCACTGTTGTCACTATGACGGCCAGAGAAATATGCAGCAGGCTCCACTTACCTTTAATAAGCTTTCCATATAAACCTGGCACCAGGCCCATGAGCGCGGCCGACAGGGTAAACCCTGGGAAGTAGGCGCCCTGGGGGTTTATCGGAAAGCCGAGCAGGTCAGCAGCGGCTCCTGTTATGCCGCCATATACCGGGCCCAGCAGGATGCCGCTCAAGACCAGCGGTACCTCTCCGACGTTCAGACGAACCCCGGTGATGCCGCCGATTTTGACGGAATAGCTGAAAAGCCTGGTCAATATGATGTTGAGCGCTATGAAAACACCGGCATATACTATTTTCCTGACAGGATTTTTTATCATTTCAACACCTCCTCTCTTCAGTATGGCAGACGGGTGCCACGCCAAAGAGAGTAGTGCCGGAAAATTCTCCTGACTGTGGCAGCGGACGCGGAAGGGCATCGCGGGCACAAGACCCTTCGTTTAGGGGCAACTTCCCATCCCCTAACACTTAACGCACCATTCCTACTCTGCACATTCACGGATATTATACCAGCGCCACAGGTCGTTGACAATATACCCATGGGTCCATATGCCTACTATAGCAAAAGCCTCTATTTAAAAGCAATTCTGTCCTATTGGGCCAGGGGCAGACACTGCTTTATCAAAGCCGGAAGGCAGGTTCAACATACTTTGAGACTGTAGAGGTAAAGGTATAGAGGATACCGGGCTCATTTGCAGAATATATTACAGGAAAATCAAGCTTTATAAGGAGGATCGGCAGTTGAGCCATTTTTTTGCATATCTGTCCAGGATGAAATACATCAAGCGCTGGGGGCTGATGCGCAACACGAGGGATGAGAATATCCAGGAGCACAGCCTCCAGGTAGCCATGATAGCCCACAGTCTGGCGGTAATAAGAAACAGGTGCTTCAATGGGGACACGGACCCCCAGAAGGTCCTGCTGCTGGCGGTTTATCACGAGGCCAGCGAAGTGATCACCGGAGATCTGGCTACCCCGATAAAATACTTCAACCCCGAGATCAAGACTGCTTACAAGGCAATCGAAGCAGTAGCGAATCAAAGGCTGTTCTCCATGCTGCCTGATGAGCTGAAGGCCGACTACAGCCAGGTTTTCTTCCCCGCAGAGGAGGACGAAGACCTCTGGCAGTTGGTCAAGGCTGCAGACAAAATCTGTGCCTACCTGAAATGCATTGAGGAGCTGAAAGCAGGAAACCAGGAGTTCATCAAGGCGGAAAAGTCCATCATACGGGATCTTAACAGCCTGAACATGCCGGAAGTAAAGTATTTCATGGAAAGGTTTGTACCAAGTTTCAGCCTGACCCTGGATGAGCTGAATTAACGACAGAAAAGCGACATATATATATGAGTGAAGATTTGGTTCAGGTTCTGTGATCTGGCATTGGAGACAGGACGACCATAGTGTTTACATAATTACTCACTTTTATTTTTGCAGCCGCTGGTCATAATAAGTGTACAAGGATTTGCGGCGGTCAAGCAGTCTGCCGGCATTTTGGGTGTGCAGCGATTAAGCTTGAGTGACCATGCAAATATCGGGTATCTTACGGCCGGCAGTTGACCTGCCGCGGGTCCTTTTGGGAGAATCCCTCGCCGCCGGGGGATTCTCTTTAAGTATATAGGATAGTATAGTCAGTATATGAATGCATAAAACAGCTGCTTATGCGGCTTGTTATGGTCCGGGGGTAGATTACGGATCTGATCATAGGTTGACTTTTATTTTTCTGTGTGATATATTGCTAATAATCTGCAAATGGTATATACTACCCCGAGCAAGGTGTAATGCGTAAAAATAAACAGCTAAGAAGAATATCAAATCGATAGAAATGCAATTATTAAGGATCTGGGAAACGGGCAACCGATTCAGAACCATGCAAGACAAATCGTTAGGAAAGAAATCATGATCATTGCTGACAGAAGCCAGCGCTCGACACCTGGTTTTTTCGATAAGTAACGGTATGCACGATACTTCAAGGAAGAAGCTAAAGCTGATACTGGTTGAAACTAAATGTTATTTAATATACATATAACATTTTAGCATTATTTTGATAGCGAAAGCCGACCAAAATTACCAGGGCTCAGTGCAGCACCTCTCCGCCAAATTTTATGACAAGAGGTAAAACGATGCCTGATAAATCAAAACACGGACAAGTACTTGACGCTTCAGAGAAAATACTGTATCTGTATTTCACCTTATTTACGGCCGCTTTGTTTTTTACTGCGTTTTTCTTTAATACGCCCAAAGAAATATTGAGCGGGAATATTAAAATCCTCGCCTCTTCATCAAACCTTATCACTGATTATTTTCATATCGCAAATATTGGAGCAACGTTAGTCAACGCCGCAATCATGGTGCTTCAGGCAATTTTGGTGATAAAAATCAGCAAGGTACGGATTAACGGACTTATCGTTGCAGCGGTTTTTACCATTGCCGGCTTTTCTCTTTTCGGAAAAAACATTTATAATTCGACGCCAATAATCTTGGGTGTGCTGGCTTATGCAAGGATCAGCAATACACCGTTTCGCACGCTCGTTCCAGTTGCTCTTTTCGGAACCGCGCTTGCTCCGCTTGTAAGCGAGGTCACCTTTAATGTCGGACTGCCCGTTTACTTGGGTATACTTTTTGGAGTGCTTTCCGGTTTTATTACGGGCTTTGTAATGCCGCTTCTGGCAAAGCATTTTTACGGCTTTCACAAGGGATTCAGCCTGTATAACATAGGTTTTACGGCAGGAATCGTAGGCACCTTGTGCATTGCCTTTTTAAGGAGCTTCGGGGTGGAAGTCAATCCTGTTTACTTCGTTTCGGGTGGAAACAACAAACCGCTTGCTATCTTCATCTTTTCCTTGTTCTCGCTAATACTGCTTGCCGGATTGTGCCTTAATCGCCTGTCTTTCAAAGACTATATGAAACTTCTTCGCGAATCCGGACGGGGATGCGCCGACTTTTTGAATGGTTACGGTATCGGTTTGGTATTGATCAATATGGCGGTTTTGGGTATACTTTCAACGCTCTATATTCTTATTGTCGGAGGAGAGCTAAACGGCCCAACTATAGGAGGGATCTTCACCGTCGCAGGTTTTGGCGCATCGGGAAAGCACCCTTTCAATGTCATCCCGATATTGACAGGCGTTTTCTTGATCGGCTTTTTCAGCATCCATGACGTAAGCTCAACCTCGGCTCTTTTGGCTGCCCTCTTTGGCACGACGCTCGCTCCGATTAGCGGTCACTATGGTATTATACCGGGCATGATTGCCGGCGGAATACATATTATATTTACTACCAACCTTACCTTTTTGCATGCTGGCATGAACCTATACAACAACGGCTACTCGGGCGGATTTGTCGCCGCCTTGATGGTGCCGATTCTTGATAAGGTATTTGAAAAGACGAATAAGAACAGCAACAGAGGTTGAATGAACAAAAAAGAGAGTTCATAACTCATATCCGTTATGAACTCTCGATATGGTTGCGGGGGAGGGATTTGAACCCTCGACCTCCGGGTTATGAGCCCGACGAGCTGCCAGCTGCTCCACCCCGCGATATGATGGTGGGAAGTATTGGGATCGAACCAACGACCTCCACGATGTCAACGTGGCGCTCTAGCCTGCTGAGCTAACTCCCCATATCGCATCCGTTTATCGGTGCCTTATTATAATAAGACATAATTTAAACTTTGTCAACAGCGAATTAGTACCATCAGGGTCGATTTGATAGCCGCCGGCTGAAGCCTTTTGGCAAGCCGGCGGCATCGCAATCGGCCTTATCGCTTTTTATCTGCCCAGTATCTTTTTCAGGTCCTCTTCCGGTGTGCTGATGGGAGAGATGTTGAAGCTTTCGACCAGGAATTTGAGCACATTAGAAGAGACAAAGGCCGGTAGGGAGGGCCCGAGGAAGATATTTTTCATGCCCAGGTAGAGCAGAGTCAGCAGGATGCAGACGGCCTTCTGCTCATACCACGACAGTACGAGGGTCAGGGGCAGGTCATTGACGCTGCAGTCAAAGGCTTCTGAAAGGGCAAGAGCTACCCGGATGGCGCTGTAGGCATCGTTGCACTGTCCCATGTCCATGATCCTCGGAAGCCCCTCGATCGTGCCCAGGTCCAGATCATTGAAACGGTATTTGCCGCATGCCACGGTCAGGATGATGCTGTCTTCCGGAGTCTGTTTGACAAACTCCGTATAGTAGTTGCGGCCGCTTTTTGCTCCGTCGCAGCCGCCTACCAGGAAGAAGTGGCTGATCTTGCCCGCCTTGACTGCGTTTATCACCTTGTCAGCTAATGAAAGGACAGATCCATGGCTAAAGCCCGTCGTTACCTGACTTCCACCATTCATACCGGCCACCAGCGTGTCCTCGGCATATCCGCCAAGTTCTAGGGCCTTTTCTATGACAGGTGTGAAATCCTTATCCTCGCCTATATGGGCAAGGCCCGGATATTGAACGACTCCTGTCGTGAATATGCGGTCACGGTAATTGTCCTTAACAGGCATCAGGCAGTTGGTGGTGAACACGACCGGCCCGGGGATGTTCATGAATTCCTTCTGCTGATTGTGCCATGCTGTGCCGAAGTTGCCCTTGAGGTGCTTGTATGCCTTAAGCCTGGGGTAGGCATGGGCGGGCAGCATTTCACCGTGGGTATATATGTTTATGCCCTTGCCCTCGGTCTGGATAAGCAGGTGCTCCAGGTCACACAGATCATGGCCTGACACAACGATGAAAGGCCCCTTCTCAATGGACAAAGGCACCACGGTCGGCACGGGTGTGCCATAGGATTCCGTATTGGCCCGATCCAGCATCTCCATGCATTTGAAGTTGACCCTGCCGGTTTCCAGCACTACGGGCAGGAGCCGGTCCATGCCCCAGTCTTCGCCGATCGCATACAGCCCCTCATAGAAGAAGCTGTTCACTTCATCATCGGAATAGCCCAGCATCAGAGAATGATATGCATAGGCAGCCATGCCGCGCAGGCCGAAAAGAATGAGGGATTTAAGGGACCTGATATCCTCATCGGCATTCCACAGGCCCTCCATGTCATAATCCTCAAAATGCACAAAATCCTTTGAACTCGTTATATATTTATCAGCCAGCCTTGCCTTCTCCCGGCGCACTGCCTTTATCTGCAGTTCTACGGTCTCATCGTCGAAGCTTACATTGGTTATAGTAGTGAACAGGCCTTCAAGCATGACACGGTGGGTGGAGGCAGCGGGCTTTGCCTTTTGGGCCGCCCTTGCCAGCCCGATAAGGGCTCCGGTCAGCTTATCCTGCAGGATCGCATTGCCTGCAGGCTTGCCGCAGACACCCATACTGCCCGTGCAGCCTGAACCTTTGGCTGTCTGTTCACATTGGAAACAAAACATATCGCTCATATATACACTCCCTCAGATATATACTCTATTGCTTACTCAATGATCCTGCCGTCAGGCGAAATGGTCACTACCTGCCAGGGTATGAATTTGCCGCTGTTCTGCAGGGCCATCCTGGCTGCGTACTCTATGCCGCCGCAGCAGGGTACCGACATCCTGACTATGGTTACGCTTTTTATATTGTTGTTTCGTATGATCTCAGTCAGCTTTTCGCTGTAATCAACCATATCGAGCTTTGGACATCCTATCAGGGTGACGTGGTTCCTGATGAACCGCCTGTGGAAGCTGCCATAGGCATAGGCAGAGCAGTCCGCTGCGACCAGCAGGTTTGCATTGTCAAAATAAGGTGCTTTCAGCGGGGCCAGCTTTATTTGCACAGGCCACTGGGAAAGCTCGCTTTCAATATTCTCATTGGCAGTGCAGGGCTCATGGGCTTCGCCGCGGTTGAACGCATGGGCATGGCTTCCCGGGCATCCGCCGGCAAAGCCTGTCTCCGCCTGTCTCTGCCTTAGGTGAGCTTTTACCGCTTCCTCATCATATGGAGCAGCCTCCCGTTCTTCAAAGGTGATAGCCCCTGTCGGGCAGGCGGGCAGGCAGTCGCCCAGGCCATCGCAGTAGTCTTCCCTGAGCAGGCGGGCCTTGCCGTCTATCAGCCCGATGGCACCTTCATGGCAGGCCTTGACACAAAGGCCGCAGCCGTTGCACTTTTCATTGTCGATCTTGATTATCCTTCTCAGCATTGTTTTCACTCCTTAAGCTCTTGACTTTTACCTGCTGATTATACTACACTTAGAAGTGTTATTCTGTTGCATTTGCAACAAAGGAGTGAAATTATGGCCGATTTTTCAGAGCATATATTGAGAAGCCCCTTGTTTGCCGGGATAAGCGAAGCTGAGGCAAAGGCACTTATCCATTGCCTGTCTGCACAGATCCAATGTTTTGAAAAGAACGAATTCGTATTCAGGGCGGGGGACAAGGTCCGGTCTATCGGCCTGATCCTGTCAGGGAGCGTCCATATCGTCAAGGAGGATTTCTGGGGCAACCGCACCATAATCGCCAAGTTCGAAGCCGGAGGCATATTCGGCGAAGCCTTTTCCTATGCCCGGATCGAGACCCTGCCCTTAAGCGTCATAGCGGCAGAGCAGTCGGAGATCATGTTCCTGGATTACAAGCGTATAATCAGCCCCTGCGAAAAGATTTGTCCCTTCCATAACCGCCTTGTAGAAAACATGCTGGCGATCCTGGCAAAAAAGAATTTAATGCTGACCCAGAAGATAGATCATATTACGAGGAAGACAACCAGGGAGAAGCTCCTGTCGTTTCTGTCCGAGTATGCCATCAGGGCAGGCAGCAACTCCTTCACCATCCCCTTCAACCGTCAGGAGCTGGCAGATTACCTTTCAGTGGACAGAAGTGCCATGTCAAGAGAGCTTTCCCTGATGAGGGATGAGGGGATCATCAGGTTTGACCGCAACCACTTCGAGCTGATAAGCAATTTGCAAATAAATATCTCTTATAAAAATATTCAGCCAGGTGACTTCAGGGGCTGATTTTTCTTTTAAATCCTTAAGGTTGAGAAGTAAAGGGTATAGGGTTTATAGACAATGCTATATAAAGTTGAATTTAGCACTTTACAAATTTACCACACTAAAGTATAATTATGAATATCGATTTACAGTTTATATTTAGGGGGTACTAACATGATAAAAAGGATATCAGTGCTGATCATATGCATGCTCGCAGCAGCGGCGGTGGTGGCTGGATGTGCCGGGCCTGCATCGAAAAAGGTGTCTACTCTCGAGGATGTGAAGGCCGCGGGCAAATTCGTGGTAGGGCTGGACGATGGGTTTGCGCCCATGGGCTTCAGGGATGAAGACGGCAACCTGGTCGGTTTTGACATAGATGTGGCCAAGGAGGTCGCCAAACGTCTGGGTGTCGATGTGGAGTTTGTACCCATCGACTGGGACAGTAAGGAGTTTGAACTGAAAAGCGGCAACATCGATATGATCTGGAACGGCCTTACAATCACCGAAAAGCGCAGGAAGCAAATGGCATTTACAGATCCCTATCTTGACAATAGGCAGATCATAGTAGTCCTGATGGATTCCGACATAAAAGGGAAGGCTGACCTGGCGGGCAAGAAGGTCGGCCTGCAGACGGAGAGCAGTGCAAAAGAGGCCGTTATGGCCGATGTGGAGACCTATGAGTCCCTGGGAGAGATGGTAGAGTACCCGGGCAATTTTGAAGCCCTTCAGGACCTGAAGGCCGGCAGGATCGATGCAGTAGTCGTTGATGAGATCCTTGGCAAATACTATTTCACCAAAAATCCGGGCATATACAAGGTGCTGGAGGACAATTTCGGGACGGAGGAATATGGTATCGGCATGAGGCTTGACGCCAAAGGCCTGGTGGAGGAGTTCAACAAAATACTCAAGGAACTCAAGGCTGACGGGACCATGTCTCAAATATCGATCAAATGGTTTGGAGAAGACATCGTAAAATGACAGAATACATCTTCAGCATATTGCCTTCCCTCCTGGGAGGCACCCTGGTGACCCTTGAAATATTTGTGATCACGATCATGTGCTCTCTGCCTTTAGGGCTGGTCCTGGCCTTTTGCCGCATATCAAGGTACAAGGTGTTGAGCAAGTCCGTTGGCATATATATATGGCTGCTCAGGGGGACGCCCCTGCTGCTCCAGCTGTTCTTTGTATATTACGGCCTGCCTTACTTTGGTATCACCCTCGACCGGATGCCGGCAGCCTGTATAGCCTTTGTCCTGAACTATGCGGCATACTTTGCCGAGATATTCCGCGGGGGCATCCAGTCCATAGACAAGGGGCAGTATGAGGGGGCAAAGGTCCTTGGGTTCACCTACCTGCAGACCATGTTCAGGATAATACTGCCCCAGTCGGCTAGGCGGGTCCTGGCCCCTGTCAGCAATGAAGCCATCACGCTCGTCAAGGATACGGCCCTGGTATATGCGATCGGAGTCGGAGAGCTCCTGAGGGCAACCAAGATAGCAGTTTCCAGGGATGCCGTTACAACACCTTTCCTGGTAGCGGCAGCGTTTTACCTGGTCATGACCTTTGCGCTGACAAAGCTGTTCGAACTTCTGGAGGAAAGGTTCGGAGCCTATGAGTAGGAGGGTGAAGAGACATGTATGTGATAGAAGCCAACAACATCCATAAGCGGTTCGGAAGCTTTGAGGTACTGAAGGGCATCTCACTTGCAGTCAGGGAAGGGGAAGTGGTTGCCGTGATCGGCCCCTCCGGCTCTGGGAAGAGCACCCTTCTGCGATGCCTATGCAATCTTGACATGATCGACAAAGGCTCCATATATATCGAAAACGAGCCCATGGCCCATGAAACCGGCAGTGGCTCTGTCAGGTATGCTCCTGACAAACAGCTGCGTAAATTGTGCAGGAAAACCGGCATGGTATTTCAAAACTTCAACCTGTTTCCTCACAGGACCGTTCTGCAGAACATAACCGAGGCCCCGATAGCAGTCGCAAAGGTCGGAAGAAGGGAAGCGGAGGATTATGCCCTGTACCTTCTTGAAAAGGTGGGGCTGAGTGATAAAAAGGATGTATACCCCTCCAGGCTCTCAGGCGGGCAGAAGCAGAGGGTCGCCATAGCAAGGGCACTGGCTATGAAACCCAGGATCGTCCTCTTTGACGAGCCTACCTCGGCCCTGGATCCCGAACTGACGGGGGAGGTCCTGAACGTGATCAGGGACCTGGCCAGGGATAACATGACCATGATAATCGTGACCCATGAGATGGGCTTTGCAAGGGAGGTGGCCGACCGGGTCATCTTCATGGACGAAGGGGAGATAGTGGAGGAGGGCGTGCCTTCGGCTATATTCACTGCGCCCAGGATGAAGCGCACCGAATCCTTCATTGGAAAGGTCATATGCCTATAAGCCCGGCAGCCATGAGCCAGGCTGAAGACATGACGGATCCGGTACTGATTGCAAGCAAGCCCTGCAGAATGTATAATGAAGCAGGGTTTTTGATATTGCCGGCGAACTTGTCTTGCAGCCGGATCAGGAATTGAAACAGGCAGGATGAGCTGATGAAATATCCAGACATAGTGACAGGCATATTTTTACAGCGCATAAACCGCTTCATAGCCCATGTGGCCGTCAGGGGCAAGGAAGAGAGGGTGCACGTCAAGAATACGGGCCGGCTAAAGGAGCTCCTGGTGCCGGGCGCTGTCTGCTATCTGCAGGAACATGCGGGCCAGGCAAGGAAAACAGGATATTCTCTGATAGCTGTCAAAAAGGGCGACAGGATCGTAAACATAGACAGCCAGGTACCCAACAAGGTGGTGCAGGAAGCCCTCGCGGGCGGCCTTGAGCTGCCGGGCCTGTCAGGAAAGGTAGCCCTGATAAGGCCTGAGTGTCAGTTTGGAGACTCCAGATTCGATTTCTATATAGAGACAGATCATGAGAAGGCTTTTATCGAGGTAAAAGGCGTGACCCTGGAGGCCGGAGGAGTCGCCATGTTTCCCGATGCACCTACTGTCAGGGGCGTCAAGCATGTAAAAGAGCTGATCGCAGCCAGAAAGGCAGGGTTCAAGTCCTATATCATATTCGTAGTCCAGATGCGGGGCGTGGATCATTTTACACCCAATGACGCCATGCACAGGGAGTTTGGCGATGCCGTAAGGGAAGCAGCCAACAGCGGTGTATGGGTACTGGCCTATGATTGCCATGCTGTGCCGGATGAGCTTGTCCTGGGTGACAGAATAGGAGTGATGCTTTGAATTCAGTTTTATATGACAGGTCCGGGCGATAATGCTTGAGAAGGCTGTTTGGAAAATGACTTATGCGCGTTTGCATTTGCTATGGTATAATGACTATAAATCTCATATCAAGTATTTTCAATGTAACGGAGTGATAGGGAAATGATGTACAGTGAAGAGGAACAGCTTCAGGTGCATAAACAGTTCAAAAGCAATCTGATCACCGCAATACTGGTGTTGGTGCTGTTTCTTGCTATTGCCCTGGCTTTTATGACCCGGCTGGAGCAATGGATCGGTGCCGTTTTTCTCTCGGTAGGGGTTTGTATAAGCCTGTTTTTGCTTTTGATTTATACCTTGCCCGTCTGGTATTATTACAGGTTCGTTTCCGATATAGTGAACGGCAGGTCCAGGGAGATACAGGCCAGGGTGATAAGAGTCGCCGACAAGCCTGTGTACAAGGACAACAAGCTGCTCTATTATGAAGTCATAGTGATAGAGGATGACGTTGAACGAATGCTCCTGTTTGACGCAAACAAGGGGAGGCCTGAGGTAAAACAGGGAGACATGGCGATTTTCAGGATCCATGAAAACTTCATAGTCAACATCAGGGCAAGGCAAGGTCATAATGAAGGCTGAACTCCTTTGGCATCAGGAGTCCGGCAGAGTATAGCCAAGTACATTACCTATATCATCTATATATACTACGGTACATTCCCTGCATGGTGCATTTTCCGGATCATCACTGAAGTATAGCCTCACCTCCAGGTATTCTCCGAAATAATCCAGAGCTTTCTCATCAGCCGGCAGGATATCATCAGGTACATGGGATGCCAGGTGATACTGGATGAAGGTTTCCTGGAATGACGGATTGAGGCCATGCTCCTTAAGAAAGTTTGCAGCTATGTTTATGACCTTCAGGTCATTGAGCCTTGTTAGGTAGGAGCTGCTTTCCATTGCGGGATCGCCGGTTTTCTGATCGTGGCCCAGGGATCCGCGGGAAGCCGTACATCCCGAAGCCAATAACAGAAATGCACATGCCAGTATGGTCATCATAATCATCGGCCTTTTCATATATACACCTTCCCGGTCATATATATTTATGTCCTGGGTATATATAAAACATATGCATACAGCATGTACTATCATTCCGGTTACTTTATTTTCATGCAGCAGCTATGATATAAGCAGGCCGGATACTATAAATCTTTATGGGTGAAGGGAGGAAACGGATATAATCCGGAAATATGACAGAAGCAAAAAGACTTCCAAAAAGAAATGAAGTACCTGAGGATCTGAAGTGGAGGCTGGAGGATATCTACAGCACCCAGGCTGCCTGGGAAGAGGATTTCAGGCAGGTAAAGGATATGCTTCCCCGGATAAGCTCTGTCAGGGGGACCCTCGGCCAATCGGGGGACAGCCTGAAGCAGGGGCTTGACCTGGTCGCCAGGGGGGCCCAGAAGGTTGAGAAGCTGTTCGTATACGCAAGGATGAAGAAGGATGAAGACAATGGCAACAGTGAAGCCCAGGCCCTGGAGGAACGTGCCCAGGCGCTGATGGTGGAGTATGAAAGCGCAGTATCCTTTGTTGTCCCGGAGATCCTGAGCATACCCCAGGAGACTCTGGACAAGTATCTGGCAGAAAACAAGGGTCTTGAGGAGTATGACCACTACCTGAGGGATATAAGCCGCAGGAGGGTCCATACCCTGTCAGCCAGTGAAGAAATGATCCTTGCCATGGCCGGGGAGGTAGCCGCCGCTCCTGGCAATATTTACACCATGCTCAACAATGCAGACATGCGCTTTCCGACGATCCGCGATGAAAACGGCAACGAGGTGGAGCTGACAAAGGGCTCGTATATCCAGTTTATGGAGAGCAGGGACAGGAGGGTGCGGCAGGATGCCTTCAGGGCTCTGTACAGTACATATCGCAAGCAGATAAACACCATAGCGTCTACCTTGAGCTCCAGCATCAAGAAGGACATCTTCTATGCCAGGGTAAGGAAGTACAACACTGATCTTGAGGCTTCCCTGGATGATGAAAACGTACCTGTGGCAGTATACGACAATCTCATTGAAACAGTACACAGCCACCTGCCTGCCATGTACAAGTATGTCTCGCTGCGCAAGCGGGCTCTTGGTGTGGATGAGCTGCACATGTATGACGTATATGTTCCCATAGTCAAGGATGTCGAGATGAAGATCCCCTATTCAGAGGCAAAGGAGATAGTGGCGGAAGGCCTCAAGCCCCTTGGAGATGATTATATAGCTATTCTGAGAGAGGGCTACCAAAACGGCTGGATAGATGTCGTAGAAAATGAAGGTAAGACAGGAGGGGCGTACTCATGGGGCTGCTACGACACCCATCCTTATGTGCTGCTCAATCATCATGACAACGTTGACAGCACCTTCACCCTGGCTCATGAGATGGGCCATGCGATCCACTCCTACCTGTCGAATAAGAACCAGCCCTATATGAAGGCTGAGTATAAGATCTTCGTAGCAGAGGTAGCTTCCACCCTGAACGAGATCCTGCTGACGGAGCACCTCCTCGCGACCCTCAAGGATCCCAGGCAAAAGGCATATATTATCAACCACTATCTGGAACAGTTCAGGGGCACCGTATACAGGCAGACGATGTTTGCCGAGTTTGAAAAGCTGGTCCATGGTATGGCCGAGGCCGGAAAGCCTCTGACAGCAGAGACATTCACCTCCGTATACCGGGATCTTAATGCCAAATATTTTGGCAGTGAGATGGTGATAGATGAGGAAATAGGCCTTGAATGGGCACGGATACCGCACTTTTACAGGTCATTCTATGTTTACAAATATGCGACCGGCTTCTGCGCTGCCGCTGCCCTGGCAGGCAGGATACTAAAGGAGGGCAAGCCTGCAGTGGAGAGGTATATCAGGTTCCTGTCCAGCGGCGGCTCGGATTATCCTGTAAACCTGCTAAAAGCTGCAGGGGTGGATATGACGACCTCCGAGCCGGTCAGTGAAGCCCTTAAGGCCTTCTCCGACATGGTCGACAGGCTGGAATCCCTGTTACTCTGATACAGATACATAAAAGGCATCATCGGTGATCTCCCGATGATGCCTTTTTTTATTTTATGCGTTATCCGGTATTTCCGCTTCTTCCGGATCGGCCTTTTTCAGCTTCAGGTCCCAGTCCAGGCTGTCCATGCCCAGCAGATGGTACATGGGACAATATCTGGTCACACCTTCAGCTACCTTCATCGAGCCCAGAAAGGTAAGGAACTTCGATGAGCTTATAATGCCGATCCCCAAAAGCGTCAACCCGCCTGTGATCCTCAGATAAGCGTCAAGTTCACCTACATTTTTAGTCAATGTGCTTCACCGTCCTTTGGATTTTCATATCGGATAATGAGGTCCCTTTATATTTTCTCCTTTAAATTGCGTATTATCCGATGCATGTGCCAAAAGACAGTGTTTTTACACATTGAATCTGAACAGCACCACATCTCCGTCCATCATGACATAGTCCCTGCCTTCAGACCGCACCAGGCCCTTTTCCCGGGCAGCATTGTAGGACCCGACTTCGACCAGGGTATCATATGGTACGATCTCAGCCCGGATGAACCCTCGTTCCATATCCGAGTGGATCTTGCCGGCAGCCTGGGCTGCCTTTGTGCCCTTCTTGATCGTCCAGGCCCTGACTTCCTTGGGCCCTGCCGTCAGGAAGCTTATGAGGCCCAGAAGGCGATAGCAGCGCTTTATAAGCTGATCCAGGCCTGACTCGGCTATTCCGAGCTCCCTTAAGAATGCCTGCTTTTCTTCCTGGTCCAGCTCTGCGACCTCTTCCTCGATCTTTGCACATATGACTATGGCTTCCGCCCCTTCACCGGCGGCATGGGCCATGACCTTTTCCACCAGGGGGTTGGAGGCATAGTCTGTCGATATCATGTCTTCTGATATGTTTGCGGCATATATGACCGGCTTTGAGGTCAGAAGGAACATCTGCCTGACCATTTCCGCTTCCTCTTCGGATAAGCTTAGGCTGCGGGCAGGGACCCCTTTTTCCAGGCTTTCCCTGATCCGTTCCATCAGGTCGATCTCGGCCTGATACTTTTTATCGCCTTTAAGGAGCTTTTTCGTACGGTCGAGCTTTCTTTCCAGGCTTTCGAGGTCCGCGAATATCAGCTCCAGATTTATGGTCTCGATATCCCTGACCGGGTCTATGGTAGTATCCACATGGGTGATGTTATCATCCTCGAAGCAACGCACCACATGGACTATCGCGTCGACCTCGCGTATATGGGACAGGAATTTGTTGCCGAGCCCCTCGCCTCGGCTTGCGCCCCTTACCAGGCCTGCTATATCGACGAATTCGATAAAGGTCGGGGTGATCTTTTCAGGGTCATACATCCTTGCCAGTACATCAAGCCGTTCATCCGGGACCGCTACCATGCCGACATTGGGTTCAATGGTGCAAAAGGGGTAGTTGGCCGCCTCCGCCCCGGCCTTGGTTATCGCGTTGAACAAAGTGCTTTTCCCTACATTGGGCAATCCAACAATTCCGAGCTTCATCAATTATCCTCCAGGTTTATATTAGTCACGAAGAAGATTATACCACTTGCAGGCCAAAAATCAATACGACGTGTCAGGGGTGCAGGATCCGGCCCGTACTGTCGATGCTGTACAGAATAAAGAGAGGGATAGCTGTTCATATTGAATACATGTTAAAATAAAGATATAATACCATTGATTAGACCGGAAGCTATTCTTTACTTATCAAAGGAGGAATACTAATGAAGTTCGGCTATTTTGATGATGCCAACAGGGAGTATGTCATCACGACGCCTAAAACCCCCTATCCATGGATCAACTACCTGGGTACCGAAAATTTCTTCTCGCTCATTTCTAACACCGCCGGGGGCTACTGCTTCTATAAGGACGCCCGCTTGAGAAGGATACTTAGATACCGGTACAACAACGTGCCGGTGGATGACGGCGGACGTTACTTTTACATCAATGACGGGGGCGATGTCTGGTCCCCCTCATGGAAGCCGGTCAAGCGCGACCTGAGCTTTTATGAGTGCAGGCACGGGCTGGGCTATACCCGGATAACCGGCAAGCGCGGCGATATCTCAGTTTCAGAGCTGTTTTTCGTACCCCTCGGTGTCAACGGGGAGATACATCACATAACGGTCAGGAATGAAGGGAACAGCCACAAGCAGATCAAGCTGTTTTCCATGGTAGAGTTCTGCCTGTGGAATGCCTATGATGACATGACCAATTTCCAGAGGAACTTCAATACCGCAGAGGTCGAAGTCGAAGGCTCGGTCATCTACCATAAAACGGAGTACAGGGAAAGGCGCAATCATTACGCATTCTATTCCGTAAATAGTGAGGTTGCCGGCTTTGATACAAGCAGGGAGGACTTCCTCGGCCTCTACAACGGGTTTGACAGTCCGGAGGCCGTAGTGACAGGCAAGCCTCGCAATTCGATAGTCAGCGGCTGGTGGCCGCAGGCATCCCATTGCATCGAAATATCCCTTGAGCCGGGGCAGGAAAAGACCTATATTTTCTTGCTGGGCTATGTGGAAAACGATGAAGAAGAGAAATGGCAGGCACATAATGTGATAAACAAGGCCAAGGCATATGAGATGATCGAGCGGTTCAAGACCGACAAGGATGTATATGATGCCCTGACGGCCCTGAAAACTTACTGGGACGGCCTGCTCTCCAAATATGTGCTTGACAGCCATGACGAGAAGCTGAACCGTATGGTGAACATCTGGAACCCATACCAGTGCATGATCACCTTCAACATGTCCAGGAGCGCATCCTATTTCGAATCAGGCATTGGCAGGGGCATGGGGTTCAGGGACTCCAATCAGGATATCCTGGGCTTTGTCCACCAGATACCCGAGCGGGCGAGGGAAAGGATCCTGGATCTGGCGTCGACCCAGTTCGAGGACGGCGGAGCTTATCACCAGTACCAGCCCCTGACGAAAAAGGGCAACTTCGAGATCGGCGGAGGCTTCAACGATGACCCCCTCTGGCTTATCGCTTCTACTGCAACATACATAAAGGAAACGGGAGACTACAGCATCCTTGATGAGCAGGTGCCCTTCAACTGCGATGAATCAGTAAAGGATACCCTGCTGGAGCACTTGAAGCGATCCTTCTACCATGTAGTCAACAACCTCGGTCCCCATGGACTGCCCCTTATAGGCCGCGCCGACTGGAACGACTGCCTGAATCTCAACTGCTTTTCCAAGGAACCGGATGAGTCCTTCCAGACATACGGCAATCCGGACGGTAGGGTTGCAGAATCTGTATTCATAGCGGGTATGTTTGTATTCTTCGGAAAAGATTATGTAAATCTGCTCAGAAAGCTGGGACGCGATGCCGAAGCTGAAGAGGCTCTCATGCATATCGAAAAGATGCGAAAAACCGTGCTGGAACACGGGTATGACGGCGAATGGTTCCTGCGGGCCTATGATGCGTTCGGACGCAAGGTAGGCAGCAAGGAGTGCGAGGAAGGGCAGATATTCATCGAGCCCCAGGGCTTCTGTGTCATGGCCGGCATAGGAGTCGAAGAAGGGTTGGCTGAGAAGGCCCTTGACTCAGTCCGTGAAAAGCTGGACACCAAGCATGGTATAGTGCTGCAGCAGCCGCCATATACCAGGTACCACCTCCACCTTGGCGAGATATCCTCTTACCCGCCGGGATATAAGGAAAATGCCGGCATATTCTGCCACAACAATCCCTGGATCGCTATGGCGGAGACAGTGATCGGCAGGGGGGACAGGGCATTTGAGGTATACAGGAAGATAGCTCCTGCCTATCGGGAGGAGATAAGCGACATCCACAGGATGGAGCCCTATGTATATTCACAGATGATAGCAGGTAAGGATGCTCCAAGGCACGGTGAAGCCAAGAACTCCTGGCTGACGGGCACGGCGGCCTATAACTTCGTAGCCATATCCCAGTGGATCCTGGGCATAAAGCCCGACTTTGACGGGCTGATGGTAAACCCGTGCATACCGGCTGACTGGGATGGTTTTACTGTAAAAAGGCAGTTCAGGAATGCAGAATATGTCATCAGGGTCAAAAACCCCAATCATGTGCAAAAGGGCGTTAAAAAGGTCACGGTTGACGGCAGGCCTATAGAAGGCAATATACTGCCGGTGTTCGGAGACGGCAAGTCCCATGAGGTCATAGTTGAGATGGGCTAAACCACAAAAAGGGCACAGGTTCAAGACTGTGCCCTTAAGTTCTATTATGGATTTTACTATGCGGTCCTGGTTTTCCGATATCCTGTTTCCGTTACCATATGCAAAGCAATATGCCAAGAAAAGCGCTGATCACGATCATCAGGGCCGGATGGATCTTGTATTTGATGATACCTGCCAGCGCCAGCCCGAAGATAATGATGCTTTTCAGATCGACAGACCTTAGGACGCTGCCTGCGCCTTCTACCAGAAATGATTCCATAGCGATTCTGAACGTGGCGGTGGCTATCAGCCCTATGACTGCAGGCCTAAGCCCTTTGAGCAGGCCTTGTATTATCGGATGGTCCTTGAACCTGGTAAAATACCTGGCTACCAGCATCACTATGATAAAGGAGGGCGTCACGACACCGGCGGTCGCCAAGACCGCCCCGGCGAGCCCCGCAGTCCGTATGCCGATGAATGTAGCTGCATTGATGGCGAAGGGCCCCGGTGTCATCTCGGATATCGCGATTATGTCTATGACTCCGTCCATGGTCAGCCATCCGTTTTTCGTGATCTCCTCAGTTATCAGCGGGATCATTGCATAGCCGCCGCCGATGGTAAAGAGGCCGATCTTGGCGAAAATGTAGAAGAGCTTCAGCAGCAGGTTCATCTGTCATCCTCCTTTTTTCCGGCTGCAGCCGCCTTGCTGCCTTGCCAGGCTGTAAAGCCAAGTCCCACTATGCCTGCAACGACCAGTACAGGTATGGCCCCTGACCCGAAAATGACCATGGAGACGAAAGCCAGTATGCAGATCGCCCATGAAAAGGTGTCCTTGATGCTCTTTTTGCCCAGCTTATATACGGCCGAGCACATAAGGGCCACTACCGCAGCCTTTATGCCGTACATGGCTTCCCTGATATACGGGTAGTTTTTAAAGTCGTACAGGAACAGGGCGATCACGGACAGGATGATAAAGGACGGGAGCACAACGCCCAGGGTGGCAAAGAAGGCTCCTGCAAAGCCTGCTATCCTGTATCCTACAAAGGTAGCGGAGTTTACTGCGATCACACCAGGCACTGACTGGACGATCGCAAATATGTCCACGACATCCTCGCTTTCGATCCAGTGGTTCTTATCGACTATCTCCCTCTCGATAAAGGGGATCATCGCATACCCCCCTCCGAAGGTGAATGCACCGATCCGGAAAAAAACCCAGAACAGCCTCATCGACTTTTTCAGGATTGAGTCGCTCATTGTACGCTTTCCCTTCTGTAGTTTGATCCTCTATAGTATAAAATCAACGGATGAAATATGCAAGCAAGCATAGAAACCAGGATCCGGTGATAATGTATATAAGGAAGAATCTAGAAACAAGCTGTATATTGACAAGCTCAAGGAATTTTTATACAATGGCTTCGTAAATGCAAATGATATGCATTTAACCCAAGGAGGTCAACATGAGCCATATCCACTTGCCAGACGGCATTTTGCCCTTTGCCTGGTGGGCTTCGGCGTATATAGTGTGCATAGCAGTGCTTTGCATCATGCTGAGGCTGATCAAAAAGGGAGAGGTACGCAGGAAGGTCCCATTTACGGGCGTGATGTCAGCCCTGATGCTCATATCCATGTCAGTACCCCTGGGATTTATACCGATACATATGAGCCTTTCGGTCCTTAACGGTATCCTGGCAGGCCCCGCCCTTGGCTTTATAGCGGTGTTCGTAGTCAACATCATGCTTTCACTGATGGGGCACGGAGGGCTGAGCGTAGCAGGGCTTAACACGCTGCTCATGGGCAGCGAGGTCCTGATAGGGTATTATATGTTTACAGCCTTGAAGCGCCATATGAAGCCAAGCCTTGCAGCAGGCATCTCGGCCCTGGTGGCATTGACTGTCTCGGTCGCGCTTATGTTTGGCGTCCTGGCAGCTACGATCGGAACGGAGGAAGCCCTGCCCGGTCACGAATCAGGAGAGCATGGCATAGGAAAGGAGCAGCCCGCATCATTCCTTTCCTTGTCCGGATGGAGCGCAGCAGCGGTCATCCTCATCATCGGCATGCTGACCGAAGCCCTGGTTACCGGCCTGATAGTCAGCTTCTTCTCCAGGGTACGGCCTGATCTGATCGACGCCCCGGCAGTTTCAGAAAGTAACAGGATGGGATAAAGATGCATCTGGCAGCAGTAGATTACATGGCAGTCAACGGGAAAAGCTTTTTGCACAAAGCCGGCCCCCACTCAAAGATCCTGATGACTCTTTTGCTGATAGCAGGAGTCCTGATAGCGGACAGCCTGGCAAAGCTGGGCCTGATTTTTATATTCACCGCAGCCCTTGTCGTCCTGTCCGAAGCGGATCTGAGGGAGATCCTTCATCTCATCATATACCCTGCGTTTTTCAGCATAGTGTTTGCCCTGATCGGCATGCAAAGGTCTGTCGCTGCAGGATTAGCGGTCCTGCTCAGGGCGATCGACGCTGCTATGGCGGTTATCCTGCTGATCACCACGACCTCCTATGTTGACATATTTGCAGTTCTATCGATCTTCCTTCCGGGTGTTATTTTGGATATATTCATATTTACATACCGTTCGTTGTTCATTCTGTTGGAAAAGCTGGAGGACCTGCTTAGGAGCATCAGGCTGCGCGGTGGATATCATCCCCTGCGGCTGGCGCTCAACTTCAGGAATACGGCAGGCATGATCGGAGTCCTGATCATCCACTCCTTTGACATGAGCGACCGGCTGTACCGCATCTATACCCTAAGAGGCTACAGCGGGCGGATACCCCTGACGAGGAAGTTCAAAACAGGGGTCTGTGATGTTGTCCTTGTAGTGGTGTCTGTCCTTATGCTTACGGGGGTGATCATAAAATGGAGCATCTGGTAAAGGTTCAATGCATAAAGCATATATATCCGGACAAAACGGAAGTAAGCCTGTGCGGCCTGGAGTTCATAGTCGACGCCGGTGACAGGGTCGTTGTCCTGGGGCCCAACGGTTCGGGCAAAACGACATTGCTGTCCCATATACTGGGATTACTAAGCCCCGTGGAAGGCTCGGTGGAGGTAATGGGCAAAAGGCCGGACAAAAGCTTCAATGCGGTAAGGAAGCATATAGGGGTCGTATTCCAGAATGTGGATGAGCAGATCATAGGCCCCCGGGTCTATGATGATATCGCCTTCACCCTGCGCAATGAAAGGCTGCCGGGAGCAGAGATCGACCGGAGAGTAAGGGAAGTGGCGCAGGATCTGGGGATAGAGGGGATCCTGGATAAAATACCTCATTATCTCAGCGGAGGCCAGAAGAAAAAAGTGGCCTTGGCAGGAGCTATCGCCATGAAGCCCGAATTACTTATAATGGATGAGCCATTTGACGGACTCGATCCAAAGTCCAAGGCAGAAATGGTCAGCCTTCTGAACCGCCTCAACCGGGAGTCAGGTATAACGCTCATCATCACGACTCATGATATAAATGTCGTCCCTCAGATAGCCAGCCTTATCTATGTGATAAGTGCCGGCCGGATCGTATCCAAGGGCAGACCTGCAGAGATATTTGACCGGATCGACCTGATCAAGGAGGCCAACCTTGAGCCGCCGATACTGACTGAGCTTTTCAGCAGGCTCAGAAAGAGGGGGATCCCGGTCGGCCGGCCCGACAGCATCGACCAGGCAGAGGACATGCTGGCCAGGCTGCTGAAGGCAGGCTTGGATTCCTAGCTCCTGTTGCCGGCAGGACCACTGGTCAATATAATACCAGGTATATACATACTCAAGGAGGATTGCAGATGTACATAGTTTTGCTCGGACCGCCGGGTTCAGGCAAAGGCACGCAGGCAGAGGTATTATCGAAAGCATTCGATATCGGGCATCTATCCACAGGAGATTTGCTTCGGGATATCCTGGAAAACAAGGATCATCCCCTCTATCCAAAGGTCCAGGTTATAAAGGAGGGCAGGCTGGTATCGGACGAAGTAGTCAATCAGGTAGTGGAAGACGGACTTGATAAACCGAAGTTCAAAAACGGGGCCATATTCGACGGATATCCGAGAACGCCTGCGCAAGCGGCCGCCCTTGACAGGATGCTTGCAGCACAGGGCCAAAAGATCGATGTGGTCATAGACCTGGACGTGACGAGGGACGTGCTGATATACAGATTGTTGGGAAGATTGGTCTGCCCCAGGTGCAAACGGATCTTCCACAAGAGGTACGGGCTGACGGAATGCCCGGATTGCCGCATTGAGCTGGTGCGGCGCGGCGATGACAATGAAGAGACGATACTTAAGCGGTTTGAGGAATACAAAGACAAGACGGCGGTATTGCAGGACTATTATAAAAACAGCCCTGCAGTCTATATACGGCTGGAAATCAGCGATGCATCAAGAACGGCTGAGGATGTTCAGGAGGAGATCACAGAGCGGCTCAGGCAGCACGATGTGATATAGATCAAACGGATAAGGGAGCGGAGCTTGGATGTATGGCGGTTTATGCAATAGGTGACCTTCATCTCTCTGGCGCTGTGGACAAGCCCATGGAGATCTTTGGGGCCCAATGGGATGATCATTGGGCAAGGATCAGTAAAGACTGGGCTGCGAGAGTCAGAGATGAAGATATAGTGCTGCTGCCCGGCGACATCAGCTGGGCGATGAACCTGGAGGAAGCTATCATAGATATAGACAGCATAGGAGCCTTGCCGGGGCAGAAGGTCATGATCAGGGGGAACCATGATTACTGGTGGTCGACCATATCAAAGGTAAGGAGACAGCTGCCGCCTGCTATGTATGCTATCCAAAACGACAGCATAGTGATCGGCGAATATGCCATATGTGGCACCAGGGGCTGGAACCTGCCGGGTACAAGAGGGTTTGATGACCAGGACAGGAAAATATACCTGAGGGAGCTTGAGCGGCTGAAGCTTTCGTTGAGGCAGGCCGCTGCCGGCAAAAGGCTGATAGTCATGCTGCATTATCCCCCTTTCGATGAAGAAGGCAGGCCGTCGGACTTTGCCGAGCTGATCGGGCAATACGGCCCAAAGCATGTGGTATATGGACATCTGCATGGTGAAAGCACAAGAAATGCCTTTGAAGGATTATATAAAGACACATATTATCATCTGGTCTCCTGTGATTATCTGGGGTGCAGGCTCAAGCATATAGAATAAGGCCAGTCAGGCCGGGATAACGGTTAAACCGGGATCCCGGCCTTTAATTTTATTTTTTATTTCTCAGGATGGTGGAAGGAATTCATAAATATATAGAGAATAGATAAATAAAAGTGGTGCGAAGTGGAGTAAAGTGGTACAATAGTACCAAGGAGGTGAGCGTCATGTTCATTGGGCAGTATCAGCATTCGATCGACCCCAAGGGCCGGGTGATCCTTCCTGCCAAGTTCAGGGAAGAGCTTGGGGAGAGGTTCGTAGTCACCAAGGGCCTTGACCACTGCCTGTTCGTATACCCCAATGATGAATGGCGCAACCTAGAACAGAAGCTTCGCTCTCTGCCACTTACGAACAAGGATGCCCGGGCCTTTATCCGCTTTTTCTTTGCCGGGGCAGCTGAGTGTGAACTGGACAAACAGGGCAGGATACTCCTGCCTTCCAACCTTAGAGAATATGCTTTACTGGACAAGGACCTGGTTATAATCGGTGTGTCCACCAGGGTGGAAATATGGAGCAAGGAGGCCTGGGAGGCCTACAACAGTGCATCTGAGCTGGACCATGATTCGATCGTAGAGAAGATGGCAGAGCTGGGCATATAAGCATAGCTGATATACAAAGGAGACCTGCAATGGAGTTTCACCATATACCTGTCATGCTGGAGGAGGTCCTCCAATACCTTGATCCCAAGCCCGGCGGGATCTATGCCGACGGGACCCTCGGCGGAGGAGGCCACTCACTGGAGATTCTGAAGCGCATCGTTCCCGACGGCAGGCTGATCGGGATAGACCGTGATCCGGAAGCCATCAAAGCAGCCCGGGAGCGGCTTAAGGCGTGGTCAGGAAGCTTCACGGCAGTCCACGGGAACTATGCCGACATCGTGGAAATCCTGAAAGACCTTGGGATCGAACACCTGGACGGCATGATCATGGACCTTGGGGTGTCATCCCACCAGCTCGATGAGAAGGAACGAGGCTTTACCTATAATGAGGACGTCAGGCTGGATATGCGGATGGACACGACCCAGGACTTCAGCGCTTATGATGTCATAAACGGTTATCCGGCTGAAGAACTGGCCAGGATATTCTGGCAGTATGGCGAAGAGCGCTGGTCAAAGCGGATAGCTGAGTTTATCGTTAGAAACAGGCCCATCGAAACCACGGGCAGGCTGGTCGAAGTGATCAAGGCCGCAGTGCCTGCATCTGCAAGACGAAGCGGCCCTCATCCCGCAAGGCGGGTATTCCAGGCTGTAAGGATAGAGGTCAACCGTGAACTGGAGCATCTGAAAGAGGCTATCGACCGGGCCGTCAGTGTACTGAAGCCAGGCGGCAGGCTGTGTATAATCACCTTTCATTCGCTGGAGGACAGGATCGTAAAAACGCAATTCCAAAGGCTCAGCAATCCATGCATATGCCCGCCAAAATCGCCTGTGTGCCTCTGCGGCAAGACTCCTCAGGTCGAGATCCTGACGAGGAAGCCCGTACTGCCGACTGAGGATGAGACAGGATCCAACCCGCGCTCAAGGAGCGCAAAGCTCAGGGCATGCCGGAAACTATGACCTGTACATAGCATTCATAAACAACAAGGAGGTTGAATAGATTTGTTAGTAGCAGAGAAGTACGCATATATCGAGGAAATGGAGCCGGCGATCCAACAGCCGAAGGTTCCGAAGGAAGCACCGAAAGCGGCTCCGTCTGCAAAACCAAATACACTAAACAAAGCAGTTTCAGTGCTATTGGTGATGATCTGCTTTGCTGCAGCCTGCCTTGTTGTATACAGATATGCATTGATCAGCGAAAACCACAGGACGATACTCAGGCTTGAAAGTGAGCTGAGCAAGGTCCTTGACTACCAGGATAGGCTCAGGGTAGAGCTTGCATACAATGAAGACATCAACAATATCGGGGACCTGGCAATGGACGATCTGGGCATGCACTATCCTGACAAGGATCAGATCCGGTATGTGAATATCCCCGAACCGGAAGAGCCTGCGGCCTTTCCGGAGATAGCGGAAGAACCCAAGGAGACCATATGGAGTCGTATCCTGGGATTTTTGCACTGATACTGCCCGGAATCGTGAGGGGGTTTATAGGTGACAGCGACAGCCATTTCTAATCGCAAACGACTCCTTGTTCTATTGGTGGCCGTGACTTTGCTCCTGATGATCCTTATGGGCAGGCTTGGCTATATCCAGCTTGTATGGGGGCGTGAGCTGCAAATCAAGGCCTATGACCAATGGAACAGGTCGCTGGACGTATACCCGCAAAGAGGCATTATATACGACAGGACCGGTGAGATCGTGCTGGCCCAAAGTGCCAGTGCAGACAGCATAGCTGCAAGGCCGAGCCAGATCCAGGATCCAAGGGATACCGCCGCAAAGCTGGCTGCGATCCTTAACCTTGATGAAGATGAGCTATATAAAAAGCTATCAGATAGAAACCAGTCCGAGGTCTGGATCAAGCGCCAGGTGACCCGGGATGAAGCCAACCAGGTCCGCAGTCTGAACATTAAGGGCATATATTTCACTGAGGAGCCGAAGAGGTATTATCCCAACGGCAACCTTGCTTCGCATATTCTGGGTTTCACGATGAAATACTCGGAACCCGGTATAGGTCTCAAAGGGCAGGAGGGCATCGAGCTCTATTATGACAAATACCTGACGGGCATACCGGGCAGGATCATGATGGAGACGGATGCCCGTGGCAGGGAAGCCCCTACCAACGTTGAACGGCTCGTTCCGGCAGTTGATGGCTGGAACGTTATACTGACCATAGACCAGGCCATACAGTACTTCGTGGAAAAGGCCGTATCGGATGCCATGGACAATTACCGGGCAAAAAAGGTGTATGCGATCGTGATGGATCCGAAAACCGGAGAAATATTAGCAATGGCAAACCGCCCGGATTTCGATCCCAACAATCCCCCGAGGGAGCTGGGATTCGAGGGGATGCAGCAGTATATCAAAAATTTCTCGGTCAAGGACAATTTGGACCCGGGATCGACTTTCAAGATAATCACTGCAGCTGCCGCCCTGGAAGAAGGCGTCACCTCCGTCAACAAAACATATCATGATCCCGGCTTTCGCATAATCGACGGTGTCAAGATACATTGCTGGAAAGCCGGCGGCCACGGTACAGAGTCCTTCTATGAGGTAGTCCAGAACTCATGCAACCCGGCCTTCATGGATATGGCTTTAGGGCTGGGTGTCGAAAGATTCTACGACTACCTGGAAGCCTTCGGGTTTGGTCAAAAGACCGGCATTGACGTGGCAGGCGAGGAAAAGGGCGTAGTGATGAACGAAAGCAGCGTCAAGAACGTAGATCTGGCCAGGATGGGCTTCGGCCAGGCCATATCCGTTACGCCGCTGCAGCTCATAACGGCAGTTTCAGCGGTAATAAACGGCGGCACCCTGATGCAGCCCCACCTGGTTAAGGCGCTGGAGTTCAACGACGGAGAAAGAAGGATATATGAAGAGATACAGCCGGTCGCTGTCCGTCGGGTCATATCTGAGAAGACTTCAGAGATCATGCGGGATGTGCTCCTGAGCGTGGTCAATGAGGGCAGCGGCAAAAACGCCTATATACCCGGATACAGGGTGGCCGGCAAGACCGGTACCGCTCAGAAATACAAGCCGGAGGGCGGGATCGACCAGGGCAAGGTAATAGCCTCCTTCATTGGCTTTGCACCTGCCGATGACCCCCAGGTCATCGTGCTTTTCATGGTAGATGAGCCCCAGGTGGCAGTGGATTTCGGAAGCGTGGTGGCAGCACCCTATGTCAGGATGATCCTCCAGGATGTACTTGAGTACCTGGGTGTGGAGCCTGTTTTCGATGAAAAGACCAAAGAGCAGACCAGGATGGTGACTGTGCCTGATGTTACCGGAAAGCCCCTGACAGAAGCTGCCAGAGAGCTGAATGCTGCAGGGCTGAAATACCTGGCGGAGCATACCGGTACGATAGTCAAAGACCAGATGCCCAAGCCGGGGGCCCGGGTCATGGTCAATACCACCGTCCTGCTTTACATGACCAACGAGGAAAACAGCGATACCGGGAATCAACAAGACCTGGTAGCGGTACCTGACCTGTCGAACAGGTCAATCAGGGAAGCAAACAGCATACTGGCATCAGTCGGCCTCAAGCTCAGGATAGACGGTTCCGGTATAGCTGTCAGGCAGGATCCTCCGGCAGGCACGCTGGTACCGCCGGATACGGTCGTAACAGTGACCTTTGAAATGCCGGATTAAGGTATGTATTGCAAGTCCATAGCCAATACTATCAAGGGAGTTGTCTCCCTCACGCTGCGGGAGGAACACCATGATATTGAAGGATATTGTCAAGGATCTGGAGATCCTTCGAATAGAAGGATCTCCAGATAAGGATATCGATGCGCTGCATTATGATTCTAGACAGGTGACCCCGGGGTCCTTGTTTTTTTGTATTAAAGGGCTTACCTCAGACGGACACGATTTCGCCCGGATGGCCGTAGATAAGGGTGCGGTAGCAGTTGTAGCCGAAAAGGACATACCCTTGCCGGACCATGTCACCAAAATATTCGTACCCAATACCCGTATAGCCATGAGCTATGCGGCGTGCAATTTCTACAACAGGCCTTCTGAGACGCTTTTGCTGATCGGTGTGACCGGGACCAACGGAAAGACGACCACCACATACCTGACAAGGTCCATCCTGGAGCAGGCCGGCATAAGAACGGGCCTTATCGGGACAATAGCCAATATAGTCGGCGACCAGACCATCCCTGCGGTCAGGACCACGCCGGAGGCTCCGGAGCTCCAGGGCATGTTCCGGGCCATGCTGGATGAAGGGATAAGGGCAGCCGTCATGGAAGTCTCATCCCATTCCCTGGAGCTTTACAAGGTAGACGGGAGCAAGTTCGATGTAGGAGTATTCACCAACCTTACCCGGGACCATCTGGATTTCCACGGTACCTTTGATAACTACCGCCGCGCCAAAGCCCGCCTGTTCGGACTGAGCCGCGCGGCTGCCATAAATACGGACGATGAAAGCGGAATGGCAATAATCAGGGAATGCAAGGACAAAGCCTATAGCTACGGGATTCGGAAGAGCGCTCTGATATATGCGGATGAGCTGGACTTAAGCAGCGAGGGTACGGAGTTCAGGCTTTGTCTGCCGGGCAGCAGCTTTAAGGTCAGGCTGGGCCTGACCGGTATGTTCAATGTTTATAATGCCCTGGCGGCGGCTTCGGCATGCTTTGCTGCAAATATCGCACCGGAATGCATAAAATCCGGCCTGGAGGCTGTACGCAGGATCCCGGGCAGACTTGAAAGGCTGGATACAGGGACCGACTTCACCGTCCTGATAGACTATGCCCATACCCCCGATGGACTGGAGAACGTGCTCAGGACCGCCCGAGGCCTGTCCCGTGGCAGGCTCATAACCCTTTTTGGCTGTGGCGGTGACCGTGACAAGTCCAAGCGGGAAGTGATGGGTGAGATAGCCGGCAGGTATTCGGACCTCTGCATAGTGACCTCTGACAACCCGAGAAGCGAAGAGCCCATGGAAATAATCCGGCAGATCCTGCCGGGCGTAGTAAGGACCGGATGTGCCTATGAAGTTATAGAAAACCGCAGGGACGCCATTGAATTTGCCATAAAGAATGGTAGGAAGGATGACCTTATAATCATTGCAGGAAAAGGTCATGAAACTTACCAGATACTTAAAGATAAAATCATTTCCTTTGACGAAAAGGAGATAATCGCTTCACTGTTAGGAAGGGAGAAGGTTTGATGAAGCCCCTTAAGATCGAAGAGGTCGTAAATGCGATCGACGGCCGCATGGTGAGAACGGGCAAGGTACACGAGATAACGGGTGTGTCCACTGACAGCCGCACCATTAGGCCCGGTGAGCTCTTTGTACCCCTTATCGGCGAGAGGTTCAACGGCCACAGCTTCATTGATGCCGCCGCCGCAAAGGGAGCATCCGCCGTACTTACCCAGGAGCTCAACATAAGATTTCCGGAGGGCATACATGTCATCTATACGAACGACACCCTGAAAGCGCTTCAGAACCTGGCTGGGTGGTATCTCAACAGCTTTCGCATTCCTGTCGCAGCCGTGACCGGCAGTACGGGCAAGACAACGACCAAGGATATGATCGCCTGCGTCTTGTCACAAAGATACAAGGTATTGAAGACCCAGGGCAATTTCAACAACGAGATCGGTCTGCCCCTGACCTTGTTCAATCTGGATGACACCCATCAGATGGCAGTGCTGGAAATGGGTATGAGCGATTTTGGAGAGATAAGCCGCCTGGTCGGGATAGCACCCCCAAAAGCAGCAGTGATAACCAATATCGGAGTGTCCCATATTGAAAAGCTGGGAAGCCGGGAGAATATCCTGAAGGCCAAGCTGGAGATCTTCCAGGGATTTGATGACAGTACGACTGCCATAATCAACGATGATGACGATATGCTCCATAAGGCTGCCGATTCGTTCACTTTCCCGGTAATAAGGTTCGGCACAAAGCCTTCCGCTGACATAGTTGCCACTAATATCCGTCTTGCAGGGGAAAAGGGTGTGGAGTATACTGTGGAAACAGAAGGCAATACGTTCCCGGTGAGGCTGAAGGTGCCCGGCATGCACAATGTTTACAACAGCCTGGCAGCTGTCGCTATGGGCAGGGTCTTCGGCCTGACATATGAGGAGATCCAAAGGGGCCTGTTGAGATTTGAGACCGACAGCATGCGCCTCAACATCGTACATATGGAAAACGACATAGTAATGATAAACGACTCCTACAATGCCAGCCCGGACTCTATGACAGCAGCCCTCAGGGTCCTTGGGGATATGGAGGGCAAGCGCAGGATCGCTATACTTGGTGACATGCTGGAGCTGGGCGATTACTCAGAGGAAGCCCACCGGGAAGTCGGAGCTGCGGCGGTTGCCTGCGGTATTGACGTCCTGGCTGTCAAAGGCAGTCATAGCTTGTGGATAGCGGAGGAGGCAGTCAAGGCAGGATTGCCTTCGACTTCTGTATATAGGTTCAATGACAATGCAGAGATAAAAGAATGGCTCGGCTCATTTCTGGCTGAAGGGGACAGGATATTGATAAAGGGTTCCCGGGGCATGCGCATGGAAGTAGTCGCTGCATATCTGCAGGATGGGGGTATACAAAAGTGAAAACAATAGCCTTTACAGTAGTATCGGCCTTTTTGCTGACTCTCATCATGGGTCAGCTTTTAATACCTTTGCTGAAAAGGCTCAAGTTTGGCCAGAACGTCAGGGAGGAAGGCCCGAAGAGCCACCTTTCAAAGGCCGGGACACCTACTATGGGCGGCATCATATTCCTTTTGCCGCTTGTTGCTGCTGCCCTGTTTTTCTCTGACGGCAGCAGGGACTTTGTCCTGGCTGCGGTACTGTCGACCCTTGGCTTTGGGCTCATAGGCTTTATCGATGATTATATAAAGGTAGTGATGAAACGGTCGCTGGGGCTTAGGGCTTATCAAAAGCTCATTGGGCAGATAGCGATAGCTGCTGCCCTTGCATACTATGCCTACTCCAACGAGCACATCGGCAGCAGCCTGATCATACCCTTCACGGGCGGCGAGTGGGATCTGGGTGTATTCTATATACCCGCTGTGATCTTCATTATAGTAGGCCTTGTCAACAGCACCAACCTGACCGACGGCCTGGATGGCCTGGCAACCGGGGTCACCCTAATAGTATCCGCCACTTTCACTATAATAATCAGCTTCACTGCGGCAATGGCAGGTGAAAAGGGACATTATTACCTGGCTGAAAACCACGGCAATCTGGTGATCTTTGCAGCCGCATTGACAGGTGCATGCCTGGGCTTCCTGAGATACAACACCTATCCTGCCCAGGTCTTTATGGGGGACATGGGTTCCTTGGGCATTGGAGGAGCTGTTGCAGCCCTGTCGGTATTAACTAGGCTGCCCCTTTGGCTCCCCATAATCGGCGGAGTCTATATGGCTGAGGCCGTTTCAGTCATTTTGCAGGTCGGATCCTTCAAGCTTAGGGGCAAAAGGGTGTTCAGGATGGCTCCGCTGCATCATCATTTCGAATTGTCGGGCATGCCGGAAACCAAGGTCGTAGCAATGTTCATGATAGCGACTGCGGTCCTGTGCCTGTTTGCATTAATGAGCATCTAGGGGGATCGATATGAAATTCACAGGAAAGACTGCATTGGTAGCCGGCCTTGCACGCAGCGGAGTGTCGGCCGCAAAGCTGCTATACAGACTTGGCGCCCGGGTCATAGTGAACGACATCAAAAAAGAAGCAGAGCTTGAAGACCTGGTAACCGACCTGAAAAGCTCCATAGACTGCGAGTTCGTGCTGGGCATCCAGCCGGACGAGGCAGCAGAGCAGGCGGATCTCATCGTTCTGAGTCCTGGGGTACCTACAGACCTGCCTTATATAATTAAGGCCAGGAAGTCAGGGAAAGAGGTAATAGGCGAGATAGAGCTCGCGTATAGATTATGCAAGGCTCCCATAGCTGCAATCACGGGGACCAACGGAAAGACGACCACGACCGCTCTTGTGGGTGAGATTTTCAAAGCAGCGGGGCTCCGCACCCATGTACTTGGCAACATAGGGGTGCCTTTTACCGGCAGTGTGATGGATATACTTCCTACGGACGCTGTATCCGCTGAAATCAGCAGTTATCAGCTGGAGACCATAGACACCTTCAAGCCCAAGGTGGCAGTAATCCTGAATATAACCGAAGACCACCTTAACCGGCACAAGACTATGGAAAAGTACATAGAAGCAAAGCTGTCTATAACCAGGAATCAGGATGAAGATGACAGCCTGGTTATCAACGCAGACGACAAGATACTCTCGGAAATCAGCCTTGATACAAAAGCCAGGATCTTCAGGTTCAGCAGGAAGCAGGTTTTATCGGCCGGAGCCTGGGTCGAGGACAATGAGATCATTGTTGACATCGGGAAGGGCAGGGTAAAGATCTGCGAAGCTGATGAGGTCGCGATCCCCGGCGCTCATAACCTGGAAAATGCTCTGGCTGCAGCCCTGGCCGCCAGCTTGATGGGAGTCCGGCCAGAGGCCGTTTCGACTGCCTTGCGCACCTTTCCTGGGGTGGAGCACAGGATAGAAAAGGTTGACACGATAGACGGTGTCACATTTTACAACGATTCCAAGGGTACTAATCCGGACGCTGCGATCAAGGCCATCGAAGCCATGAAAGGTCCGACGGTCTTGATCGCCGGAGGCTATGACAAGCACAATACCTTTGATGAGTTCATCCAGGCTTTCGGCGACAAGGTGAGGGCCATGGTCGTATTGGGAGAAACAGCGGAAAAAATCGCAACAACTGCCAAGCAAATGGGATTCACCGAAGTATACAGGGTGAAATCGATTGAAGAAGCGGTCAACACAGCCTTCAAACTGTCATCCCCCGGATACAACGTGCTGTTGTCACCGGCATGCGCCAGCTGGGATATGTTCAGGGATTTTGAAGAAAGGGGCAGGGTTTTCAAGGAGGCTGTCAAGGCATTGAGGGGGTAACGGCATGACTAAAAAGCCGGTTGATTTTCCTATCCTAATAACCACTGTTATCCTGGTTGCCATAGGGATAGTGATGGTGTTCTCCGCCAGCTACTACCGGGCAGCCGAGCTGTACAAGGACAGCCTGTACTTTTTCAAACGCCAGCTTCTATGGGCTGTAGTAGGGTTTGCCGGAATGTTCCTGGCTTCAAGGATAGAATATCGGAAGCTGAAGAAATTTTCAGTTATATTCCTGGTGATCAGCATACTCCTGCTCGTTGCGGTACTCCTGGTCGGCGAGGTGAGGAACAACGCAAAACGCTGGCTTAGTATCGGAGGTTTCTCCTTGCAGCCATCTGAGATCGCAAAGTTTGCACTGATACTTTTCACAGCGGATATAGCATCCAGAAGCAAGCATCGGTTCAGAAAGTTCTTCACCGGACTCGTGCCGGTGCTGGGCGCAGCGGCCCTTATGGCAGGCCTTATCATGCTTCAGCCGAATATGAGTACTGCTATGAGCATTCTGATGATGGCTTTGATACTGCTTTTTGTAGGCGGTGCCAATCTATGGCATCTCTCACTCCTGGTAGGGGCGGGCGGAGCTGCCGGCGTGGCCCTGATGTTTAGTGCAGGCTATCGACTAAAGCGATTTTTGGGGTTCCTCGACCCATGGGCGGACCCCCTTGAGACGGGCTTTCAGATCATCCAGTCGCTGTACGCCCTGGGGTCGGGAGGCCTGTTCGGGCTTGGGATAGCTCAGAGCAGACAGAAGCTTTTATACCTGCCCTATCCGGAAACGGACTTCATATTTGCCATTATAGGCGAGGAACTGGGGTTCGTAGGAGGCCTGATAATAATCCTGTTGTTCATAACGCTTATCTGGAGAGGCATTAGAGTAGCGATCACTGCCCCTGATATGTTCGGCACCATGCTCTCTGCCGGTATAATCATAATGATCACGGTCCAGGTAGTGATCAATATAGCTGTTGTCACGAACAGCATGCCTCCAACGGGATTACCCCTCCCCTTTATAAGCTATGGGGGGTCGTCCCTTGCGATGCTGCTGACCAGCATAGGTGTACTGCTCAACATCTCGAAGTATTCTAAAGCAAGTTGACCTGAAAAGTGCCTTTTGTAACACCTACTTTCACCATGCATATCATGTTAATGTATCACGATATGCGCTCCTGATACCGGTGGTATCAGGCAGGCGGGAAAGAGGTGTAACTTGTATGACAAGGTTTAAAATACGGGGGGAGCAAAAGCTCAGCGGAGAGATAAGGGTAAAGGGTGCCAAAAACTCTATCCTCCCGATTTTAGCTGCTGCACTGTTGAGCGATAAGACGGTCGTTTTGCATGATCTGCCTTACCTCATCGATATCGAGAATATGATGCTCATACTACAGTCCATAGGCTGCAAGATCAAAAGAGAAGGCAGCACGATGATCATAGATCCTTCGTCCGTCACTGATCATGTAATTCCCGACAGATATGTCAAAGAGATCCGTTCTTCGATCGTTATGCTGGGCGCCGTATTAGCGCGGATGAAGAAGGCAGTGATTACATATCCAGGAGGATGTGAAATTGGGCAACGCCCCATCAACCTGCATTTGCAAGGCTTAAGGCAGCTGGGCGTGGTCATCAGCGAGTCGCATGGATACCTGGAATGTGAAGCCCCAAGGCTGACAGGTGCAGATATACACCTGGATTATCCCAGTGTAGGCGCTACGGAAAACATCATCCTTGCTGCATCAGCTGCCGAAGGACGCACAATTATACGAAATGCAGCCAAGGAGCCAGAAATAATCGATCTCCAGAACTTCATAAACAGTATTGGGGGACGGGTCCATGGTGCAGGAAGCAACACTATAACCATAGAAGGTGTCAAAAGATTCAACGGAACTGAATATACGATCATACCGGACCGCATAGTCGCCGGGACCTATCTCGTGGCAGCTGCTATCACCGGCAGTGAGATCACAGTAAGCAATGTGAACTTTGAGCATATACAGTCGATAGTTACAAAGCTGCGCGAAGCGGGATGCATTATCACTCACAGCAATGGTTCCGTTAGAATAAAATCGCCTCAACGGTTGCGCGCCATAGAACACACCAAGACCTATCCATACCCGGGTTTTCCGACAGATATGCAGGCGCTTCTGATGAGCATGCTTACAGTTGCAAAAGGCACAAGCATAATCACCGAGAACATATTTGAAAACAGATTCAAGCATGTACCGGAGCTTATCCGTATGGGAGCTAACATCAGGACCGAGGGCAAGATAGCCGTCATCCAGGGTGTGCCCGGCCTGAAAGGTGCCCGGGTCAACGCCAGCGATCTGCGGGGCGGAGCTGCCCTGGTACTTGCCGGATTGAAAGCGGAAGGCGAAACTATAGTTGATGATATACATCATATAGACAGGGGCTATGAAAAGCTGGAGGAAAGCCTGAGATCGCTCGGTGCCGATATCGAGAGAGTCGAGGTATGATTTGCATTCACCATAAACTTTGCTGTTTAGAGCCAGGTATTATGGTGACAATCTAACTAAAGCCCAATATTGCATTTGCGCGGAGGACATAAGATGAAAGGCCATGGGACAAGGCTTGGTATACTGATGATACTGATCCTTCTGGTGTGCATCACAGCAATAGTCATCCTAGGAACAGATACCTTCAGCATAAAGAAAATAACTGTATCCGGTAGTAATGCTGCTGATACAAATGTTATAATCAATACATCCAATATATCCTACGGTGACAATATTTTCAAAATAAACAGGGCCTTGGTCAAGCAAAGGATCGAAAACAGCCCGCCTTATCCCATAGTGCTGAGCATTTTGCTCAAGCTTCCCGACGAAGTTGAGATCAAGGTGCAGGAAAGGACGCCTGCAGCCATAGTACCTTACCTAAGCTCCAACATATTGATCGACAAGACCGGTTTCATCATCGACATACGTAAGCAGCAGGAGGAAGCCGGCAGCCCTTCGGTCGAAGGGGTGATCATACAAAGCTTTACTAAGGGATATAAGCTTAAGCTCATCGAGAGCGAGAGCTTCAAGCTGCGGGTGCTCCTCAACCTGCTGGAGTCGATATACAAGCTGGAGGTAAATGACATCCTGACAACGATTAACATAGAGGATCCGGACAATATAAAGCTGTACACCAGGGACGGCATAGAGGTTTTTATCGGACAAGCCGTAGATCTGGACAAAAAGCTTGGATGGCTGAGATCCGATGCATATTCCGAGCTGCTCAGGCAGGGCTTGAAAGGAACGCTGGATGTCAGCGCTCCGGGCAAGGCCGTATTCAGGCCTGAGGAGCAGTTAAGCGAGGTGGGAGATTGAAAAAGAAGCTTGGTGGCCAACTGGCGGTCCTTACGGTAAGCCTGATACTCGGACTGGCTCTGGCTGCTCAGTTCAAAAACGTACAGAATGTGGGAGGCAGTGTCTCATTGCAGAGAGCCCAGGAGCTGACCAGTGAGATACAAAAGCTCAATCAGGACATAGCCAAACAGGAAACAATCATAGCAGAGCTTGAACGTGCATTGAGAGAATATGAAAACGCAGCTCAGAACGACGGTGATATATATGAGACCATGCTCAAGGAGCTGGAACGGGCCAGGATACTGGCAGGGCTTACTGAGCTTGAAGGAGCAGGCATTATCGTAACAGTAAACGTTATTCCCGTAACCGGCTGGGATGGGGAGTCGACTATCATACGCAGTGTATATCATGAGGACCTCCTGCTCCTGGTCAATGAACTCAACGCCGCAGGAGCAGAGGCAATAGCTATCAACAACGAAAGGATAATATCCACTACGGAAATAAGAAACGCTGGCGATTATATAAACATAAATACCAACAGGCATACAGCGCCTTTTGAGATCAAAGCGATAGGCAATCCTGATACGCTGGAGGCTTCGCTGAAGCTGTTGGGTGGTGTCGCAGACATGCTGGGGGAGCAGCTGGAGATAAAGATCCGACGTGCGGACAGGATCAGGCTGCCCAAGTACAATGGATACTTCCAGTATAGGTATGCAACACCGGTACAATAGGCTGGTATTGGGGAGATATCGATGGGAGGCAGATACAGTATCCTGCTAATTTCGCTGGTCTGTGCGATCTTAGGCTTTGTGCTGGTCATCGCCTTTGATAATGAAGTTGAAGGGGTCGAGATAGGCGAGATCACTTCCGTTGAGAAGATCGAGCAGCTCATAAAGCAGAGGGATGCCCTTGCCAAGGCCAAAACTGAACAGGATGAGACGATCGGAAGGCTGCAAAACTCCATAGCCGGCTTTGAGCAAGTCGCTGCCGAGCGAAACAGCTATGTGAAGCTAATCCAGCAGGAACTGCTGAGCGTAAGGGCATTTGCCGGCTTCGTGCCCCTGGAGGGACCCGGCATCGAAATCGTCCTCAATGACCGGAAACGGGATTCCATCCTATTCAGCAATTCCAGCATTTACAAGTACTTTATCGTTCATGACAGCGACCTGCTCAATGTTATAAATGAGCTGAGGGGCGCAGGCGCTGAGGCGATAGCGGTCAATGGGACGCGTATCATGGCGAACTCCAGGATAAGCTGCGGCGGGCCTACTATCAATGTCGGCAAATATGGTCGGTTCACACCGCCCTTTGTCATACAGGCTGTGGGGGACCCGGACAGACTGGCTGCCAGCTTCCAGCAGCCGGACAGCATTTATCATGAACTCATCGCCTGGGGCCTGGAGTTCAAAATCAAAAAGGTCGACAGGATTGTGATCCCGCGCTATCTGGGTGATGTGGAACTCAAGTATGGTAATATGAACTGAGGATGGTGAAAACTATGTGGCTTCCTCTTCTTGGGATATTGATAGGTGTTATTCTCGGCATGGTCCTGCCGGTCAAGGTACCCGTCGCATACTCTTCATATATGTCTATAGCGGTCCTTGCAGCCCTTGACTCTGTGTTCGGCGGGGTGAGGTCATACCTGGAGGATAAGTTCGAGGCTGATGTATTCATATCGGGCTTTTTCGGCAATGCATTCCTTGCAGCTGGGCTTGCTTACATAGGTGACCGGCTTGATGTCCCTATATACCTCGCTGCCATTTTCGTGTTCGGCAGCAGACTGTTCCAAAATTTTGCCCTCATACGCAGGCATATCCTCAATATGCTTCGCAGAAAGTCCGCAGTCATAAGCGATGATAATGAAAAGTAGCTATTTCAGTAAATTAGATTTTATGATAACATATCTGTGAATATATATATTGGAATGCAGGGGTAAGAGGGGTTAATATTTTGAGCCGGATATACACAGCAATTGAGTTTGGTACCACTAAACTGACAGTATTGATATCCCGCCGCAGAAAAAGCGGCAGCCTGGAAATACTGGGGCTGGGTAATGTCAGTTATTCCGGTATTCAAGGCGAAAACTGGAAGCATGCCGATTCCATCCGGAGCGTACTGCTGAAAGCAGTCGAGCAGGCCCAGGATAGCGCAGGCTTAAAAGTACGACACTGCGTAATCGGAATACCAAACGAATTTTGCGGGCTGATCAGGAACTACAGGGAGCTGGCCCTGGAGCGGGAAGTAAGCAGGCAGGACGTAGAAGACCTCAGGCAGACCATAGAGGATTACCCGCTGCCGGACCCATGGGAGGTTTCTGACGTATATTATGGTTATTTCAATGCGGATGGCCAGGCCATAACAGGTCCCATAGGCATGCATGCCGGGATCCTGGGAGTGGAGGCGTCCCTTATATGCATGCACGGCAAGTTTGTATCCCAGCTGACCAAATACTTAGAGGAGTTGAACATAGCCGTTGATGGAGTCGTTTCCATACCGGTTGCCTATAGCAGAGCCCTTCTGACGCCGGAGGAGACAGACTCCGGTGCGCTGATCATCGATGTAGGCGGCCATTCGACCGATATAGCGTATTTCAAGGACGGCAGGCCGCTTATCTTCGACTGGCTCCCCCTTGGGGGAAAGCACATCAGCCAGGACGTAGAGAAGGGTATGAGCATACCCTTCAGTGAGGCGGAAAGACTGAAAAAGAAGTGCTCCCTGGCTGATGACGGAAAGACTCAGGCAGACGGAGCACGGAGCATGACAGAGACAGATCAGGCAGCTGATGAAGAAGCAGGCAGGACAGCGTTCCTCAAGCAGATAGTAGAAGCCCGGGTCGAGGAAATACTCACCTTGTCCGTGAAAAAGGCTGCTGCCAGCGGCCTCATAGACAGGGACTGCAGCATAGTGCTGACCGGTGGAGGCCTGGCGATGTACAAAGGCATAAGGGAGTTCAGCACAGAGGTCCTGGACATGCCTGTAAGGCTGGGTGTGCCGGACGTGGTAGGACTGGCGAGCCCGGTGCTGGCATCGGTCTATTCGCTGGCTTTGGCTGACCCGTCAAGGGGCTTTAGGAGATTTTACATCCGTGACTACATAGACAGCATGCTGCTAGATATCAAGAGAAGGTTTTAGTATTACATATACTTTGCAAGGGATATCCACATAAGTAAAGGGGAGGGTACAGCGTGTTAGAATTTGACATTGATATGGACCAGTTTGCGCAGATCAAAGTAATAGGAGTCGGGGGCGGCGGCAACAATGCAGTCAACAGGATGATCCAGCACGGGCTCAAAGGCGTCGAATTTATAGCAATCAACACTGACAAGCAGGCCTTATATCTGTCCCAGGCAACTCAAAAAATACAGATAGGCGAAAAGCTGACCAAGGGGCTTGGTGCCGGGGCGCATCCGGAAGTCGGCCAGAAGGCGGCTGAGGGAAGCAGGGATGAAATAGCCCATGCATTGAAAGGCACCGATATGGTCTTTATAACTGCAGGCATGGGAGGTGGCACAGGAACAGGAGCAGCCCCGGTCGTTGCTGAGATAGCAAAGGAGATGGGCATACTTACAGTAGGTGTTGTTACCAAGCCATTCCAGTTTGAAGGCAAGCTGCGCATGCTGAATGCCGAAAAGGGTATAAGCGAGCTTAGGAGCCGAGTTGATACTTTGGTCACCATCCCCAATGACAGACTATTGCAGGTAGTTGAAAAGCGGACTTCCATGCTGGAAGCCTTCAGGATCGCTGATGATGTTTTAAGACAGGGCGTACAAGGCATATCAGACCTTATTGCTGTACCCGGCCTGGTCAATCTTGACTTTGCCGATGTCAGGACGATCATGAAGGATCAGGGTATGGCCCACATAGGTATCGGCAAGGGCAGCGGTGACAACCGCGCAACGGATGCCGCCAAACAGGCTATACAGAGCCCGTTGCTTGAAACAACGATAGAGGGAGCCAAAGGAGTCCTGCTCAACATAACGGGAGGTCCCAACCTGGGTCTGTTTGAGGTCAATGAAGCAGCGGAGCTGGTATCCCAGGCAGCGGACCCTGATGCCAACATCATATTCGGCGCTGTCATAGACGAATCCCTGCAGGACGAGATCAGGATCATAGTAATTGCCACAGGATTTGAAAAAAGTCCGGTCAGGCCAGAGCGGAAGAGAATTGAGAGCGTTCTGGATGCAGCCATGAGACAGCAGGATGATGATATGGACGATCTGGAAATACCCACCTTCCTCAGGCGCAACCGCTTCAGCAAGTAACGAGCATAACAATAACAACAAGTAAACATACTTGATAATCTTATCATGTAAATTAACGACAATAAGCACCAATCATTGTCGTTAATTTTTTTTATCGGCAACCATGGTTTTACATAATTTTGAACCTTCATACTGTATAATGGACAATGCAGGATTGGTCAAGTACTGTATGGGCGGTGAAAGCATGCCTGTTGAATACAGGTATATTGATGTAATATGGCTGGACAATCTGGTCATGAACTTTCTGCTGCTGTATATGGTGAGGAGAATAGCCAGAAATCCTGCCCCTATATGGCGGCTGTGGTGCTCGGCATGTCTTGGCGCCCTGTATGCAGTGCTGGTCTTGCTGCCAGGACTTCAGTTCCTGGCGTCATTAGGCATAAAGCTGGCCTTGTCCGCCCTCATGCTGGTCACCGGCTATAGGGTCGGTGATATGAGAGGATTTTTCAGGCTGCTTGGTTTTTTTTATGGAGCGACCTTTTTATTCGGAGGGGCTGCCTTCGGGCTGTTCTATCTCACCGGTACCGGGATGGTGCCGGATGGAGGTGTTTTCATCGTCAGGGACTTTCCTGTCAGGCTGCTCTTGTACGCAACCGTGCTCCTCATACTGCTCTGCAGGTGGCTTTGGCCCGTGCTGCTATTCAAAATAAATCACAGGAACCTGGTCTACAAGGTCGAGCTTGAGTTCGACGGCAAGCGCTTCCTGATAGATGCCCTGCTTGATACGGGCAATGCCTTGAGCGACCCGGTCAGCAAAAGCCCGGTCATGCTGGTGGACTTTGACCGTATGAAGTCAGTTATGCCGGAGGAGCTCCATAGCCTGTGCAAGGCCTGCGGAACGACCGATTTCAACACCATGGCCGGTGTCCTGTCCGGGACGGAATGGGCAAGACGGTTTCGTTTGATACCCTACAATACCGTTGGCAGCAGCGGCGGCCTCATAGTAGCATACAAACCCGACAAAGCAAGAATACTAATAAACGGAAGCTGGAAGGAGATCAGTGATATAGTTGTCGGTGTGCCTGACAAAGGGTTTGCATCCGGTAGCGAATATCAGGCTCTGATACAACCACAGATCATTCAGTAGCAGGAGGTTGTTCAATGTCAGTTTTCATCAGGATAAAGGCTTACTTCAGAATAGCCCTGGTCAGGCTGTGTGCTAGGGTGCCCTTCCTCAGGCGGCTGTATTTGCATTATATCAGCGGAAGCGAAGCCCTGCCGCCCCCTTTGTCAAATGAGGAGGAGCTGCAACTGGTAGATCGGCTCAGTGAAGGAGATACAACGGTCAAATCCACCCTGATCGAACGGAACCTCAGGCTGGTCGTATATATAGCCCGCAAGTTCGAAAATACGGGTGTGGGTGTGGAGGATCTGATATCCATAGGCACCATCGGCTTAATCAAGGCTGTCAATACCTTTGACCCCATGAAAAAGATCAAGCTGGCAACCTATGCATCAAGGTGTATCGAGAATGAGATCCTGATGTACCTGCGGCGCAATGGTAAAATGAAATCTGAGATTTCCTTCGATGAGCCGCTCAACATAGACTGGGATGGCAATGAGCTGCTCCTGTCGGATATCCTGGGCACGGACAATGACCTTGTTTACAAGTACATAGAGGATGAGGTCGACAAGGAGCTTCTTAACCTGGCCATGAGCAAGCTGTCCCAAAGGGAAAAAAGCATAATGGAGCTGCGGTTTGGCTTGAAAGACGGTGTGGAGAAGACCCAGAAGGAAGTGGCTGACATGCTCGGCATCTCCCAGTCCTACATATCCAGGCTGGAAAAGCGCATAATCAAGCGGCTCAAAAAGGAAATAAGCCGCATGGTCTGAGCGAATAAATTCCTCTGTCTGAGGCAATAATCAAGTGTAAGAGAAGGCTGATTTTCACAGATGGAGGATAAGAGCATGCACACGAATAAAGTCGAAATATGCGGTGTAAATACATCCAAGCTGCCCGTTCTGAGCAATGAAAGAATGAAAGTACTTTTTGAACGTATGCATGCCGGAGACACCAGTGCCAGGGAGGAATTCATCCAGGGCAATCTCAGACTGGTGCTGAGTGTGATACAGCGCTTCAACAACAGAGGGGAGCACATCGATGATCTGTTTCAGGTTGGGTGCATAGGTCTTATCAAAGCCATAGACAATTTCGATGTCAATCAGAACGTACGATTTTCAACCTATGCTGTCCCGATGATCATAGGAGAGATCCGCAGGTATCTGAGGGACAACAACTCGATCAGAGTCAGCCGCTCGCTAAGGGATATAGCATATAAGGCCCTCCAGGTCAGGGATCAGTTGATCAACAAGAACGCCAAAGAGCCGACGATAACCGAGATCGCCAATGAACTGAACCTGCCGAGGGAAGAGGTAGTGTTCGCATTGGACGCGATACAGGATCCGATATCACTTTTTGAACCCATATACCATGACGGCGGAGATGCCATTTTTGTAATGGATCAGGTCAGCGACGAGAAAAATCAGGACGAAACCTGGCTTGAGGGAATAGCCCTGAAGGAAGCCATGAAGAAGCTTAACGACAGGGAAAAGCTCATATTGACCCTCCGTTTCTTTGAAGGCAGGACCCAGATGGAGGTCGCCGAGGAAATAGGGATATCCCAGGCCCAGGTATCCCGGCTTGAAAAGACAGCCCTCAATCATATGCGAAAATATATATAGCGCTCCGCGTTCGGAAGCATATGCCGATGTATGTGACGTCAAGCTGCTTGACGTCATTTTTATGATGATCCCTGGGACATACATTTACGATCCCGGGGATGAATATTATTTAAGAGACAATGTATGCAATGCGGGGTGATATTAGTGCCCAAGTCATCTGACTTCAGGGAAAAAGAGGTCATAAATATAAGGGATGGACGTCGTCTCGGCACTATCATAGATATGGAGTTCAACCTGAAGGAAGGGAGGATCACCGCCATTATCGTTCCCGGATCGAGCAAGTGGTTCTCCTTTCTCAAAGGAGAGGATGATATAGTGATCCCATGGGAAAGGATAAGGAAAATCGGAGATGATGTGATCCTGGTCGACATCGAAGGCGGCCGGCGGCACTATCACGATTACAGCGCTGATTAGCTTGCGTGGGGCATGGCTGGACAACTACCGGTAAAGATTGTATAATGAGCACAAAAGACAAGGATGAAGCACGGGGAGGTACATTTCATGAAGTGTCCGTTTTGCAGTGCCGGAGACAGCAAGGTCATAGATTCGAGGCCTACCGATGAGGGGACGGTCATCAGAAGAAGGCGTGAATGCCTATCATGCAGCAAAAGGTTCACCACATATGAAAAGATCGAGAACGTACCCATGCTGGTCGTGAAAAAGGACGGACGCCGTGAAACCTTTGACAGCAACAAGATACTTACAGGCATGCTGAAAGCGTGTGAAAAAAGGCCTGTTCCGATAAAAGCCATCGAGGATGCGGTCGCGGATATAGAAAAGCAACTATATAATTCCCTGGAGCAGGAGGTCACCAGTGAGTACATAGGAGAGCTCGTCATGGAGAGCTTAAAGCAGCTCGACCAGGTCGCATATGTAAGGTTCGCATCGGTCTACAGACAGTTCAAGGACATCAACACATTCATGGATGAGCTCAACAAGCTGCTCAAGGAGCAGTAGAACGTACTTCAGGAGAGCTATAAGGAGTGTACCTGATGGCAGTTTCCCTATTCGCCGAGCACAAGGCCAACGGCCTCGTTTTTTTTACGATACCGTCTTTTACCGCTACCGGGCTTACAAAGCACGGGTTCAGCTCAAGGCAGGGGGGAGTAAGCACTGGTGAATGCTCTTCCCTCAACCTTAGCTTAAAACGGAAGGACCTTCCCGAGAATGTCAGGAAGAACTTTGAGATATTCTGTGATGCGCTGGGGATCGATACAGGCCGGATGGTATTTGCAGTCCAGGCCCACGGGGACAAGGTGGCAGCCGTCGATGAAAAGGACAGGGGAAAGGGCTTCATGAGGGGCTCGGACATAACCGAAGCAGACGGGCTGATAACGGACAAGCCCGGAGTCGCCCTGGTCACCTTCCATGCGGACTGTGTCCCGCTTTTCTTCCTGGATCCTGAAAAGAAGGCCATCGGCCTGGCCCATGCAGGCTGGCGCGGCACTATTGCAAGGATCGGGGCGAAGACCATTGCGGCCATGCAGGACAAGTTCAACACTGACCCCGGTGACTGTCTGGCAGCTATCGGGCCGTCTATAGGCCAATGCTGCTTCGAGGTCGACAAACCGGTGGCTGACGGGTTCAGAGCAGCCTTTCCTCAGCATGCGGAACGGCTGATAGAGCCGATAGGCGAGAAGTATCATGTAGATCTGTGGCTGGCAAACAAGATACAGCTTATCGAAGCCGGCATAAGGGAGGAAAACATAACGATCGCCGACATGTGTACAGCGTGCAACAAGGATATGTTTTTCAGTCACAGGAGAGACCTGGGGCGGACCGGCAGCCATGCAGCGATGATCATGCTGGCATGAACTGCCGCTTTTTTATTTGTACCAGGCATACATCTCTTTTCGGCAGGGAAAGCTAATCACAAATCAATTTTATAGGAAAAGAGGTGGTTGATATGCCCCTTGGACTAACACTCCTTGTGGTCGCCAGCATCCTGGTCTTGTTTGGCGTAGGACAGCGCCTGCTGGACAGGATGAGGCTCAATGACAAGACTGCGCTGTTGTTCATGGCAGCGATTTTTATTGGAAGCCTAGTCCCTGATTTATCGCTGGGAAGATATTTTTCCATAAACCTGGGAGGTGCTGTAGTACCGCTTGTCCTGGTTGTTTATCTTTTTGTGAAGGCAGGCACGGCAGAAGAGAGATCCAGGTCCGTCTGGGCCACGCTTTTATCAGGAGCGGCCATCTATCTGGCCGGGCGGCTGCTGCCCCATGAGCCTGAAACCATGTTCATAGATCCCAACTATGTATACGGGATCCTGGCAGGGATCATAGCCTACCTGTTCGGAAGGTCGAGAAGGGCATCCTTCATCGCAGGCGTGGCGGGAGTCCTCCTGGCGGACATAGCCCAGGGCATTGAAAACTTCATACGCAATATACCCGCCCCGATCAGGCTGGGTGGAGCCGGAGCGGTGGATACGGTCGTTTTGTCAGGGTTCCTGGCTGTGATCCTGGCTGAGTTGGTCGGTGAATTCAGAGAAAGGCTGCAGGGTGGAACCAGCAAGAAGAATATGCGATTCGAAAACGCTGAATTCACAAGCGCGATAGGTGCTGAAGAGTACGATGACGAAGCAAAGGAGAGGGACAACGATGAGAAAGACCGTAAGTAGGATCATTGTCTTATGCATGCTGGTGTTTGTTCTGCTCTCTTGCACTGTTTTAGCTGATGACTGGTATGAATCCGACCCCGGGTATTTTACCCTGGTTGATGAGAATGGCAAAGAACTGACCGTCATGGCCAGGGAGATCTTCAAGGATGATGAATATATTAGCGGGGACAACAAGCATTATAAGGTGGTCAGGGTAGACAAGGCAAAAAGGTACGCCTACGCGAAGCTGGTTGGTGAAATCACACTGCCGGCAGCTGCCGGTGAAGATGTCTATGTTGCGGCCCAGCAGCAAAAGGGCAGCGTAGTCCTGTATGCCACCCACAACTCGGAGTCATATGTTCCATCGGACGGCAAGGAAAGCATCAAGGGCAAGGGCGGCATACTTGATGTTGCAGAGTCCTTCCGCAACAACCTGGAAAAAAAGGGCATAAAGGCAGTACTGGACAAGACAAGCCATGACCCCCACGATGCAGGCTCCTATCGGCGCTCAAGGCAGACCGCAGTCAAGCTGATCAAGGCCAATATGCCTGTGGCAGCCGCATTCGACATCCACAGGGATGCAGTGCCCAAGAGCCATTACGTGACACAAGTAGACGGGCAGGACATGGTAAAGGTCAGGATCGTCATCGGCAGACGGAATCAAAATCGCCAGGCAAACCAGGAGCTGGCGGAAAAGATAAAAAGCGTAGCTGATAAGACTTATCCGGGACTTATCAAGGATATATTCATAGGCAAGGGCTCATACAACCAGGAGCTGTCCCCCAGAGCTCTCCTGTTTGAGATAGGGACCTATGAAAACTCGAAGGAAGCTGCGCAGAAGACTACGGCTTACCTGGCAGATGTCGTTTCCAAGGCGATGTTTGGAGGCACAGCCGAAAGGCAAAGCCGCAAAACAGGAGAGTCAACAGGCGAAAAAACGAAGATACAGCCGATAGACCAGAAAAAAACCAGCGGAGGTGGCCGCGGCCTGCTCTGGCTGCTTGTAGTCCTGGTAGTTGGCGGAGTGGGCTTTTTATTCCTCAGCATGGGTGGCAGGGAAATGTCCTCCAAGGTAAAAAGATCAGTCAGAGAGGAGTTCAGCAGCTTTCTTGGAAGGAACAAACGCAACAGGAAATAGCCCATGCGCGTGATCTATTACAGCTACTGGGGGACCTATGCCGCATATATAGCGGCATCGATCCATGCCGGCCTATACCCTGCTGACCGGCTGCCTCCTGAACACCTATTGAGCAGGCAGTGGGAGATATGCAGGAAATATGGCAGGCAGTTCGGGAACCTTTTATATATAGGCCTCGATGAGGACATGAAGGAGATCTACTGCTTGGGCTGCAAGGGGAAGTATGGCCTGGCTGTCAGGGCGATAGAGAACTTCAGCAGGATATTCGGCATAGATGAGCCCGTACACTTTATAAGCGCGCGGCATTGTGAAGGCATGATCCCCTTTTATGTCGAGAAGCTTCGCCGGTTCACAATGTCAGACCGGTACGTGCCTAAGCTGCTGAACCGCTGGATGGCCAGACGCTACGGAAAGTGCAGGGAGCTTGCACAGGCGGCCAAGCAAAGCTTAAAAGGAGTCATATGAAGATACTGGTATATTACTGCTACGGAGGTGCCCACACCTCCGTTACTTGTGCCTCGATACATCTGAATTATCTGCCGAGTGACAGGATACCCGGACCGGAGGAGTTTGCCCCGCTGCCCTTTTATGACAAGATGGACCATGACAAGCTCGGCACCCCGGTCTACATGGGCAGGGATGAATATGGCTGGGATGTGTATATAATAGGCTTGAAGCGGGCAAATGCTGTCATAATACCGGCTATCAGGACCTATTTGAATGCCTGCGGAAAGGACCAGGCAGATCTTCTGCTTGTCAATGCCCTGGTCGAGCTGCATCCGCTGACATCCATAGGCGGGTATTCCTCCCGCAGGCTCGGTTTGCTCTCCTTAGGCCGGCGTATGACCGTATGGGGCATCAGAAAGAGCTACCCCAAATTTCTGGACCTGGTATCCCGGGTCAAAGAAAATTTGAGGATGAGGCATTATTGACCTTGACTTAAATCCTTGTATAAACGATAATAATATTGATATACGGATTAGTAGCAGGTACTAAAAACAGATGCTAAAAAGGACAGGCGGTCAGCCTGGGCATCGTAGGAGGTGATGCTGTGGCAAAGCCGATAGTAGCGGTCGTAGGCAGGCCTAACGTGGGCAAGTCTACTTTTTTCAACGCAGTTGTGGGCCGGCGGCTGTCTATTGTAGAGGATACTCCCGGCGTTACAAGGGATAGGATATATGCTGATGTGGACTGGCTCGATTACAGGTTTACGATGATAGATACCGGCGGCATCGAGCCCGAAAGCAGGGATGAGCTCCATATACAGGTCAGGAACCAGGCTCAGGCAGCCATTGAATCCGCTGATGTGATAGTCTTCATGGTCGATGGCAAGGAGGGGGTCACTCCCGCTGACATAGATGTTGCCAATATGCTCAGGAAGGCTGACAAGCCGGTGGTATTGGCGGTCAACAAGATCGATACGCCGGAGGAAGAAGCAGCCCTGTACGAATTTTACAGCCTGGCCATCGGTGATCCGGTTTCTGTATCTGCCGCCCACAAAAAGGGCTTTGGAGACCTGCTGGACAGGATCGTGCAGCATATCGACAAGGCTGAAAGTGAAGATGATTACGACGATGTCATCAAGATAGCAGTGGTGGGCAAGCCCAATGCAGGGAAGTCGTCACTGGTGAACTGCATATTGGGCGAAGAGAGGGCAATAGTGAGCGACATACCTGGTACCACCCGGGATGCGATAGACACGCCCTTTGAAGTCAACGGCCAGCGCTATGTAATCATAGATACAGCCGGTATAAGGCGGAAAAGCAGGATCAATGAGTCCATTGAGCGCTATTCGGTCCTTAGGGCCCTGAGCGCCATCCGGCGCTGTGACGTGGCCCTGATCGTCATCGATGCAGTGGAGGAAGCAACCGAGCAGGACGAGAAGATCGCCGGGCTCGTACATGAGGAAGGTAAGGGCGCTATTCTTGTCGTGAACAAATGGGACCTGATCGAAAAGGATACATATACGATGAATGAGTACCGCAAGCGCCTGTTCGACAAGCTGAGCTTCATGACATATGCGCCTACCCTGTTCATCTCTGCCAGGACAGGGCAGCGGGTGTCCAGGATCCTGGAGCTGGTCAACTATGTGTACAACCAATGCACATTCCGGATCTCCACAGGTGTGCTGAACGATTGCATAGCAGACGCGGTGGCAGTCAACGAGCCCCCGTCGGACAAGGGGAGAAGGCTTAGGATCTACTACGGCACCCAGGCCTCGATAAAGCCGCCGACCTTTGTGCTTTTTGTCAATGAACCGGAGCTTATGCATTACTCATACAAGCGCTACATGGAGAACTACTTCCGGAAGACCTTCGGTCTGGAGGGCACACCCATTCGGATCGTGGTAAGAGAGAGTACCAAACAAGGAGAATGAGATGGGATCATACATACTGGCGATCGCCATAGGCTATTTGCTCGGTAATTTCACCGCCTCGTATTTTGTAGGCAAAAAAATGAAAAACATCGATATCAGGGAGCATGGCAGCGGCAATGCCGGGGCCACCAATACATACAGGGTGCTGGGGCTCAAGGCCGGTATCATCGTATTCGTATGCGATGTTGTAAAGGGCATAGCGGCGGCCCTGATCGGCAGATGGATGACAGGTACCCTTCTGGGCGGCCTCCTGGCCGGAATGGGGGCTGTACTAGGCCATGACTGGCCGGCAGTGCTCAAATTCAGAGGCGGAAAGGGGATCGCCACGTCCTTTGGCCTGATGATCGTCCTATTTCCAGCTATAAGCGGCATACTGTTCGTTTTTGGAGTGGGTGTCGTATTGCTCACCAGGTATGTTTCACTGGCATCCATAAGCGCAGCCGTATTATTCCCGGCCATGCTTGCCATATTCGGACAGGATAGGGAGATCATCCTGATCGGAGTGCTTTTGTCGGCTATAGCGGTCCTGCGGCATAGGACAAACATAGCCAAGCTGCTAAAGGGAGAGGAAAACAGGATCAGATTCGGGAAAAAATAAGACAGCGGAGGTTAGGCAATGTCTAAAGCTATTGCAGTCATAGGGATGGGCAGCTGGGGTACGGCCCTGGCAGTGCATCTGGCTAAAAAGGGCTACAGCATAAAGGCCTGGGTATATGAATCGGAAATCTATGAGTCCATTATAACTAAAAGGGAAAACCCCAGATATCTGCCCGGGGTCATGATCCCTCAGAATGTCGACCCTGTCATGGACAAGGGCGAGGCCGTAAGCGGCGCGGAGACAGTGGTCCTTGCCGTGCCCTCCCAGTTTGTCAGAATGATGGCAAGGTCGCTGGCACCTTTTCTAAAAAAGGATCAGATCATAGTCAACGTAGCCAAGGGTCTGGAATCAGACACCCTGAAAAGACTTTCCCAGGTGATCAGGGAAGAGATAGCCGACAATGACATAGTGGTGCTTTCGGGACCCAGCCATGCGGAAGAGGTAGGCAGGGATATACCGACGGTCGTGGTATGTGCATCGGAATCCAGGAAAGCTGCAGAGAAGGTCCAGGACACCTTCATGAGCCCCAATTTCAGGGTATATACCAACCCTGATGTGATAGGTGTTGAGACCGGCGGTGCACTGAAGAACATCATAGCGCTGGCAGCAGGCATCAGCGACGGTCTGGGATATGGGGACAATACGAAGGCAGCCCTGATGACCAGGGGCATCGCCGAGATAGCCAGGCTGGGACAGGCAATGGGTGCCTCGATTTTGACCTTTGCAGGCCTGACCGGTATCGGGGATCTGATCGTCACCTGCACCAGCATGCACAGCAGAAACCGGCGCGCCGGCATCATGCTGGGCCAGGGCAAATCCCTTGATGAGACCCTGAAGGCCATCGGGATGGTGGTCGAAGGTGTCAAAACATGTGAGGCAGCATACAAGCTATCGATGAAAATGGGCATAGAAATGCCTATCACGGAGCAGCTCTACAGGATATTGTATGATAACAAGGATCCTGCATCCGCCGTATCTGAGCTTATGATGAGAAGCAAGACCCATGAGAGCGAAGAGATAGTCAACAGCATAGATACCGGGTGGTTATAAAAGGCACATTTTTGGCGACAACTTGTCATATTCCCTCCCCGCAGTCAATATACATAGAGTATGAAAAAGCATGCTGGCCATTAGAGCTTGGGGTGCAAGCGGATCCCAAATCTAATTCCTAGTGGGGGAGGGAAAATTTGATGGAGAAGTTTAACCTGTACCGGGATATCGCCGAACGTACCGACGGGGATATTTACATAGGAGTGGTTGGGCCGGTTCGGACAGGAAAATCCACTATGATAAAGAGCATCATGGATTTGCTGGTCCTTCCTAATATGGAGAATGAGTTTGAGAGGGAACGGTCCCGGGATGAACTGCCCCAAAGCGGTTCCGGACGAACCATAATGACTACCCAGCCGAAGTTTGTTCCCAACGAAGCTGTCAGGATCTCTATCCGGGATAACGCCAACCTTAATATACGCATGGTGGATTGTGTCGGTTATATGGTCAAGGGAGCCGTGGGCCATATGGAAGGGGAAGCTCCCAGGATGGTCAGGACACCGTGGTATGATTATGATATACCCTTTGAAGAAGCGGCTGAATTGGGGACCAGAAAGGTCATAAAGGACCATTCTACGATCGGGCTCGTGGTAACGACCGACGGCAGCATCACTGAAATACCCAGATCCAGCTATGTGGAGGCCGAGGAGCGGGTCGTCAGGGAGCTTAAGGAGCTTGACAAGCCGTTTGTCGTAGTCCTGAACACCAGGCATCCCGAGGATGAGGATACACTCAGGCTCAGGGACGCCCTTGAAGAGAAATACAACGTGCCGGTCCTGGTACTGGATGTCTTGAACCTAACAGAGGATGACATCTATGACATACTGAGCAATGTACTCTTCGAGTTCCCGATCACCGAGATCAGGCTGGATGTCCCGAAATGGGTGCAAAGCCTTGATGAGGACCACTGGCTCATAGAGAGTATAGTCCAGTCCTTCAAGAAGGCTACAGCCGGGATCAGCCGCGTAAGAGAAGTACAGGGACTCTCTGCCCTGGTGGAAGAGTCAGATTATATGGAAGCGCCGGTGATCGACAACATCGATCTTGGCAACGGCAATATCTGTGTCAGGCTGGCTGCCAAAGAAGGCCTCTTCTATAAAGTGCTTGGTGAGGAATGCGGATATGAGATCAAGGGCGACTACCAGATGATCGGGCTTATGAAGCAGCTGGCCCATGCCAAGCGCGAATATGACCGCATAGCTGATGCGCTCCGGGATGTCAGAGAGACCGGTTACGGCCTGGTGCCACCTACCATGGAGGAGCTTACACTGGAAGAGCCGGAGATCATCAAGCAGGGCGGCAGGTTCGGGGTACGCCTTAGAGCGACCGCGCCTTCGCTCCACCTGATCCGGGCTGACATCGAAACCGAGGTCTCACCAATAGTCGGAACAGAAAAGCAGAGCGAAGAGCTGGTCAACTACCTGCTTGAAGAGTTTGAAAGCGACCCGTCAAAGCTGTGGGAGTCAAATATATTCGGCAAGTCTCTCCATGAGCTGGTCAAAGAAGGGTTGTCCAACAAGCTGATGAGGATGCCGGAGGATGCCCAGATAAAGATCCAGGAGACCCTGCAGCGTATCATAAACGAAGGCAGCGGCGGGTTCATCTGCATCATCCTGTAGCGCCGGATATGAAAAATGCCTGTTCAAACCTTAAGCACTACTATGCTTAGGGTTTTTGTTTTGTTGTCACGTACTATGGTAAATAGGTTTGAATATTTATTGTCAATAGAATATAATTAATGGTAGTGTACTTAAGAAATTGGATAACAGGAGGATAAGGCACATGAACAATAAAATCGACCAGCTCAGCATCAATACTATTAGAATATTGTCGGCTGAAGCCGTTGAAAAAGCCAATTCCGGCCATCCTGGCCTGCCCATGGGAGCAGCGCCCATGGCTTATACACTATGGTCCAGGGTACTTAGGCACAACCCGGCCAATCCTGCATGGGCAGACAGGGACAGGTTCATACTTTCAGCCGGACACGGCTCCATGCTTATATACTCACTGCTGCATCTGTTTGGCTACGGCCTGACTATGGATGATCTTAAGAACTTCAGGCAATGGGGCAGCAGGACCCCAGGCCATCCGGAATACGGCCATACACCGGGCGTCGAGGTGACAACAGGCCCTCTTGGCCAGGGTATAGCCAACGCAGTAGGCATGGCGATAGCAGAGGCCCACTTAGCCGCCAAATTCAACCGGCCCGGCTACAAGATAGTTGATCATTATACATATGCCCTGGCAGGCGACGGCTGCATGATGGAGGGTATTTCGGGTGAAGCTGCATCACTGGCCGGCACCCTGGGCCTTGGCAAGCTTATAGTGCTTTACGATTCCAATAATATAACGATCGAAGGCAGTACCGACCTGGCCTTTACCGAGGACGTGGGCAAGCGGTTCGAAGCCTACGGCTGGCAGGTACTCCATGTGGAGGACGGCAATGACGTAGAAGCCATCCACGCAAGGCTGGAGGAGGCAAAGCAGGACCTTGACAGGCCCAGCCTCATCATCATAAAGACCCAGATTGGGTACGGGTGTCCGGCGAAGCAGGGCAAGGCTTCAGCCCATGGCGAACCTCTTGGCAAGGAGAACCTGCAGTGCGCCAAGGAGTTCCTGAACTTCAACACAGAGGAGAGCTTTTTCGTACCTCAAGAGGTCAGGGAACATATGAAGGCCCTGGCCGAGAAGGGTAAAAAGGCCGAGGAAGAATGGAACAGGCTGTTTGATGCCTATGAAAGGGAATATCCCGACCTTGCTGCCCAATGGCGTGAATGGCATACTCCGGGTTTGAAGGACTGCATCGCCGATAATGAGGAGATATGGGCTTTTGAAGGCAAGACAGCCACCCGCAACTCCTCCGGTGAAGTGCTCAACCGCCTGGCCAGGTATGTGCCCAATCTGATCGGCGGGTCTGCCGACCTGGCTCCGTCGAACAAGTCCTATATGAAGGACAGAGGGGATTTTGCCAGGAGCGACCACTCCGGCTCAAATCTACATTTTGGCGTCAGAGAGCATGCGATGGCTGCCATAGCCAACGGTATGGCAGTCCATGGCGGTCTTAAGCCCTATGTTGCGACCTTCTTCGTATTCAGTGATTACATGAAGCCTTCCATGAGGCTTTCAGCTCTGATGAAGCTGCCGGTTATATATGTGCTGACCCATGACAGCATAGGCGTAGGCGAAGACGGGCCGACCCATCAGCCCATAGAGCATCTTGCAGCCCTTCGCAGCATGCCCAACTTCACTGTGATCCGGCCTGCCGACTCAAGGGAGACAGCTGCTGCATGGCTCCTGGCCCTATCCAGGACTGACGGGCCTACAGCCCTCGTCCTGACCAGGCAGAACCTGCCCCTCCTTGACGGCACCGGGAAGGCTGCCTTCAAGGGCGCTTATATCCTGTCCGATTCAGAAAAGGAGACTCCGGACATAATCCTCCTGGCTACAGGTTCCGAGGTCCAACTCATATTGCAGGCCAAGGAGCAGCTCAAAGCCCAGGGCATAGATGCAAGGGTCGTCAGCATGCCCTCATGGGAGATATTCGAGGAGCAAAGCGAAGCCTATAAGGAAAGTGTACTGCCCAAAGACGTGAAGGCCCGCCTGGCCGTGGAGGCAGGCTCCTCCTTCGGATGGCATAAATATACTGGCTTTGACGGGGATATTATCTCCATCGACTGCTTTGGCGCATCGGCGCCTGCAGAGACCCTGTTCAAAGAGTTCGGATTAACTGTGGAAAATGTGGTCAAAAAAGCTGTTGAGGTAGTCAACAGAAACAGGTGATGGGAAACACAAGCTATGCACAAGAAAAGCCGGTTCGTCCGGCTTTTCCTTTTTCCGATGTGCGCTTGATCATATCCTGATAAACTCCGGCTTCATGCCGGTAAAGACTGTGATATATCTGAAGCCACAGCTTTTGATCAGCTCCAGAGCTGTGTGGTTTCCGTAGCCGACATGTTCGGCATGATGGGCGTCAGAACCTATCGTTATTATCTCTCCTCCCAGCTCACGGTAGAGCCTTATTATATAGGGGTGGGGCAAGGGCAGGCGGGAGGTATGCCTGCAGCCCGAGGTATTGACCTCGATCCCCTTATCCTTTTCAATCAGCAGCTTTAGTATGGCCTCTACGATGTCAAGGCCGATCCGGTGATCGTTCTCGTCATATCCAAAGGGGGAGTATCTTCGGACAAGGTCCAGGTGGCCCAGGACATTGAAGTCGTCAAAGCCGGGCAGTATGCTGTAAATGGTCCTGTAATAGTCTATATAGCTTTGCTCCCTGGTCCTGTTTTCGAAGTATTCCGGATAGTAGGGGTCTATACCGTCTACGATATGGAATGACGCGATGACAAAATCGAAGGCATGGCTTCTGACATATTCAGAGGCCTGCTTAAGATTATGGGGCTGCATACCCAGCTCTACACCGGTCTTGATTTTTACCTGGCCGTCATATTTCTTGCGGAGCATATCGATATCAGCAAAGTATTTCGCCATATCCTCGATCTCAAACGGATGGTCACGGTCCGGCCATTCGATCTCCATATGGTCGGTAAAGGCCATTTCAGCAAGGCCGCATCCTGTAGCGGCAGCGCATGCGGCTTCCATTGACATTTTACCGTCTTCCGAGTAAAAGGAGTGGATATGATAGTCTATCAAAACCGTCACCTCTGGTCAGTATTAAGCGTTTACGCTTCATGTGCTATTCTACTACCGCTGGGCCTTCAGGTCAATTCAACAAAATTTCTTCTTTTGTTGTTGACTTATTAAATCACATATAATATAATCATATTTGTCGCGAAACTAAAGCGCTTGGGAGCATAGCTCAGCTGGGAGAGCACCTGCCTTACAAGCAGGGGGTCATAGGTTCGAGCCCTATTGCTCCCACCAATGCGGCCCGGTAGTTCAGTTGGTTAGAATGCCAGCCTGTCACGCTGGAGGTCGACGGTTCGAGCCCGTTCCGGGTCGCCACTTTTGCCTCGGTAGCTCAGTTGGTAGAGCAGTGGACTGAAAATCCACGTGTCGGTGGTTCGATTCCGCCCCGAGGCACCACCTAAAACACCATTTAAATTTGTGCTTTACAACTATAAACAGCCTGGCACAATTTTATAAAATAGAACCAATAAGCGGGAGTGGCTCAGTGGTAGAGCGTCGCCTTGCCAAGGCGAATGTCGCGGGTTCGAATCCCGTCTTCCGCTCCATTTTTTGAGGCGGCATAGCCAAGTGGTAAGGCAGAGGACTGCAAATCCTTCATCCCCAGTTCAAATCTGGGTGCCGCCTCCATTTTTATTAACCGAATAAGCCGGAGTGGCGGAACTGGCAGACGCACAGGACTTAAAATCCTGCGGTTTGGATAAAACCGTACCGGTTCGACCCCGGTCTCCGGCACCAGATGTTAGGGTTTTCAGCGATTTCACTGGACCCGTTTTTTATTTTAAACACGTCTGTGCACCTTCCTGTCATCGTTTATATATTTCTATATATACTTCATCAAAATTTATCCGCGCTTTTCCGTCCTCATAAAGGGCTTCCTGACATACTATAAAATATAGACCTATTCAACCTTGTGTATAGGCGGATATGCATATGACAGGATCTATAGAAGTATAGAGGCAGAAAGATATAAAGATCCCGCCTATCGAATTATTGATCCAATGGCAGAAGCAGACAAGGAGGTGTAAGGTTGAAATACGGGATAGATGTCTCTTCGTGGCAGGGAAAGATCGACTGGAGCAAAGTCAAAAAAGCCGGGATCGAATTTGCGATCCTGAGGGCTGGCTTTGGTTGGGGGAAAGACAATACAGACACACGCTTCGAAGAATATTACGCCGGTGCCAGACTGGCGGGTATTCCTGTCGGGGCTTATCATTATTCCTATGCCGTTAGTGTAAGCGAGGCTAAAAAGGAGGCTGAAGCATTCCTCAGCCGGCTAAAGGGAAAGCAGTTTGAGTATCCGGTGTACTATGACCAGGAGTCCGACCAGCAAGCCGGTCTTAGCAAGGGCCTGCTGACTGAGATCGCAGATACCTTCCTTGGCATCGTCCAATCCAATGGCTATTATGTAGGCTTGTATTCCAATAGATACTGGCTGGACAACAAGCTTGACAAGAATTATCTACTCAAAAAATATGACCTGTGGCTGGCCTTGTATACGTCGAGCAGAAAACCTGATACTGACAGAAGGAATGAATGCGGTATGTGGCAATACACCAATAAGGGCCAAATACCCGGGATAATCAGCGATGTTGATCTAAATGTCGCTTATAAGGACTATCCGGCCATCATTAAACAACGCAAACTCAATGGATTTAAGGAAGAGAGGGAGGATACTGTGTTTTTGAGAGTCATTCGCTTTGGTGATTCCGGCGAAGATATCGGTCAGGTTCAACGTTTTCTAAAAAACAGAGGCCTGTATACAGGCCCCATTGACAATAAATTTGGCCCCGGCCAGGGCTTCCTGAATGCAGTAAAGGCCTTTCAAAAGGCTGAAAACCTGGAGGTCGACGGTATAATCGGACCGAAGACCCAGGCCCGGATCGTAGAATTATTGCTACAGGATCAGGAAAACAACATCAAGAATACGGCTAAATTGACAAAGGCCAAAGAACTGGCTGATCAAATCAAGAAATTGTAAAGGGAGGTC